>NZ_JACHDC010000006.1:0-340656 GCF_014200875.1 Paraburkholderia sp. HC6.4b | reverse complement strand
TGCGGATTGCCCGTGTGAAAGTAGGTAATCGTCAGGCTCCCCCCCAGTCAGAAACCCCACCCGCCGCGGTGGGGTTTTTGCGTTTACGCGGCCAACTTTGCGCGCTTCACTACTTTCCGATCCGCAACGCATCCGCGTAACCCGTCAGTTCCAGATAGGCTCGCCCTACATCCGCATTTTGTTGACTCACCCGTACCGCGCCTTCCCAATACACGGCACCGGTCGACTGTCGTGAGTCGAGTTCCTGATCGTCCATCAGCGGATCGAGTTGCCATGTCAGCGTTCCCGCTCTAACCGTCATCGAGACCGGATACGAAGTATTCGTGTGCGGCGAGCGCCACATGCGACGCGGCGTGAAGTCGACTTCACCGGGGTTGAAATTCGTTACCTGACCATCGGGTCTGCGAAGCGTCGCGTGGGCCCATATTGCATGTCCGTCGCGGTTGCGGATCTTGAATGCCATTAGCGCCGAGCCGTCCGTCAAATTGGCGCCGAGCCAATCCCACCCGACCGCATTGGCGTCGAGCAACGTGCTCGACCACTCGTGATCGAGCCATGCGGTCCCCGTCACTGCTGCATCGCGCATCGTGTCGTTTTCACCTCCGGCTGGGCGCACCACAGTGCCCGTCACGCGGAGTTGCGGTTCGCTGTAGTAATAGCTCGTCTGTTCGGGCCGCGGTCCTTTGCGCGAGTAACCGCGCTCGCCCTGAATCAGCGGAGGCTGCGCTGGCGTGAGTTGGAGGTGTAGCGAGAATCCACTTGCATCGGCGGTGACGTCGTAGTGGCCGTCCGCGGCGCGAATCATTTTCCAGGCGTCGAGTTTGACGTCGGTGTTGGCGGTCTTCGCGTAGGCGAGCCCGAGACCCTGCCGAGCGATGCGTTGATCGTGAACGAGGTGTCCGATGGCCGGATCGCTCAGCGCAGCGTGCGCGATGATCAGTTGCGACGGGGCGAAATCGCTTGGATCGGCGGCATCGTGACCAGTCGCCGTACGGAAGAACGTGATCTGGAATCCGAGCGGTCGGTTGTCGGGCGTCGTGAGCCAGCCTGTCGCGTACCACCATTCGGTGCGGAAAGCCGGATGAGCACCGCTGTCCCGCGGAAACGAGATCGGATGGTCTGGCGTGACTGCCGCGAAGGCGACCGGGGTGGATCCAGTGGAGTCGCTACTAGCGGCGAAAGAGGGCGACACAGCGGCGATGCCAATCCAAAGTAGCCCTCGGAAAAAAAGCTGAAGGCGCCGCGGAGGTGACCCGCCGTGTCGGCGCGCGATGCACGTCGCGCAGCCATCAAGCGCAGAGCAAACCTCGCGAATGGCCGCGCTATCCCGGATCAACCGCATTTCACACGCACGCCGCGCAACTGGCATCACCAGTCCTCCTTCACCGCGCGCACTGCATCCACCGACACCGCGCCGCGTCCCGCGACCACCGCCGTCGTACACGACAGCACCAGCATTACCAACGCGACTGTGCCAAGCACTAACCACGGTACATGCAGCGACATGCTCCAGTGAAACGACTGCGGATTGACGACGAACACGAGAATCAGGCTGATCGCGAAACCAAGCGCGAAACCGAGCGCAATGCCGCATGCGGTGAGCAGACCGCCCTCCGAAGCGAGGATCGCGAGAATCTGCGCGCGCGTCACGCCGACGTGGCGCAACATCCCGAACTCACGGGCGCGCGCGAGCGTCTGCGCGGAAAACGTCGCTGCGACGCCGAACAATCCGATCACGATCGCCACCGCCTCGAGCAGATACGTGACCGCGAAACTGCGATCGAAGATCACCAGCGTGCGCGCACGGATCTCGCCCGGTTGCGACACCTCGAGCGAAGCGCCGAACGGCAGCGCCTTCAAACTTGCGACGACGCGTTCGACAGTCACGCCCGGCTCGACGGTCACGGCGACATCGGTTGCGGTGGAGTCGCCGGTCAGCCGCCGATAATCGGCAAGCCGTATCTGGATCGCGCCGCTCTGTCGCGCGTAGTCGCGCCAGACGCCGGCTACGACGAACGTCTGGCCATGCTCGCCGAGCGACAACCGCACACGTTGACCTAACTCATACCCATACAGGTCGATCATTGCTTCGGAGACCCAAATAGGTATGTCGCCGGCGCGAAGCGCGGACGGCGGCAGCACCGCGCCGGTCATCTGCAGAGTCGCGCCCGGATCGGTCGCGTCGATTTCGCGGGCGAGCAGCGCGACGTCCGGGCGCGCGGGATCGAGCGTCAGATGTGTAATGCGCGCGAACGCGGCGTTGCCGATGCCGGGCACCGTCGCGATGCGCGTCTGTTCGTCGGGCCGCAAGCCGCCACTGTCGCCGCTATTGCCGCCCGACGCTACGCGCACATACAGATCGGCGGACAGCAGATGCGTGATCCAGTCGTCGACAGACACGCGGAAGCTGGCCACCATGATCGCCATCGCGACGATCAGCGCGAAGCTCGACAGCACGCCGCCCATCGCGATCGACGCCTGCCCCGGCGCATTCGCGAGACGCGCAATCGCGAGCGTGCCCGTCGCGCCCGCGCGGCGTCGCGTGCCGCGCGCGCGGCCTGCCGCGCCGAATATCAGCGCGGTCACGCGCGGCATCAGCGCAATGCCGCCGACGAGCAGCAACGCGACCGCCAGATAACCGGCGATCGGCGCATCGAACCACGGCGGCACGCGCGTCAGCGCGGCGGCCGCCAGCAAACAGCCGAACGCCGGCCACGGCGTGGCGAGCCGCGCCAATGCGCTTTCCTCGGCACCGGCCTTGAGTGCCGGGGCAGGCCGTGCGCGCGCCGCGTCGATGGCGGGCGCTACGCTGCCCAACACCGACACCGCGACCCCGAGCGCGAGAAACACCGCGCTCGCGAGCGGCTCGAAGCCGACTCGCGGTTGCACCCCCGGAAAATAGCCGCCGCCGAGATCGCTGCCGAAGAAGCGCAGCGCACCGCTGGCCATCGCGTAGCCGAGCGCAAGTCCACACAACGAGCCGAGCAACCCGAGCAGCGCGCCTTCAAGCAGGATCTGCCGCAATAGCTGAGCTCGCGTGAGCCCGAGCACGCGCAGCATCGCGAATTGCGATCGGCGTCGCACGACACCGAGTGCCTGAGTCGAAAACACGAGGAACGCGCCCGTGAACAGCGCGACCAGCGCGAGCACGTTCATGTTGATCCGGTAAGCACGCGACAGGCGATCGGTGCGGCTCTCGGTGTCGCGCGTCTCGGCGACTACCCATGTGCTGCCGAGCTGCTGTTGCAGATCGCGTTTGAAGCGTTGCCGATCGACGCCGCGTGCGAGTTGCACGTCAACGCGCGTCAGCTTGCCCACCTTGCCGAATCGCCATTGCGCGGCGGCGATGTCCATCACCGCGAGCCGTTGACCCGGCCGCGTGCGCACGAGCCCGCCCGCGACGCGCAGATGCAGATCCGACGTACCGCGGCGTAGCGTGACGTCGTCGCCGGTCTTGACGTTCAGCCATTGCTGCGCGGCCGTCGACAGAAATATCGCATCGGAGGCGAGCGTGTCGAACGGGCGATCAGGCGAGGGCACGCCGATCAGATCGGGCGTGATCGACCTCGCCTTGAAGACGTCGATGCCGAGAACGGGCAGTGCACCGGTGCGGCCCGGCACCGCGACGTCGAGCGCGAGCACGGGACTCGCCAGCACCACGCCCGGTTCGTTGGCGAGTCGCGGATAGAGGGACTCGTCGACGAAAGGCTGCGCGCCGCGCACCTGCAGATCTGCTTCGCCTGACAGACTGCGCGCGGCCGCCGAGAATTCGTTGAAGGCGGCGCTGTTGATCAATTGCACCGCGTAGCCGAGCGCGACGCCTAGCGCGATCGTCGCGATGGCGACGAGTGCGCGTCCGCGATGACTGCGCCATTCCGCGACCATCAGCCAGCGCGCGAGAACACGATATCCCGGCGCGCGCGGCAGTGGACGAAGGTCAACGGCCATGGTGGGTCGAGCGGGCCGCGGCGTGCGCGACGTTCGCGGCCTTATCGCGCGCGCCATGCAAGTCGCCGTCGCTGAGGATCAACACGCGGTCCGCCACGGCGGCCGCGGCCTCGGAATGCGTGACCATGATCGTCGCCGCGCCGGTCGCCTTGCATTGCGCGCGGAACAGGCCGAGCACGTCGCGCGCGGTGGCAGGGTCGAGGTTGCCGGTCGGTTCGTCGGCGAGAAGCAGCGTCGGACGATGCACGAGTGCGCGTGCAATGGCTACACGCTGCAATTCGCCGCCGGACAGATCACGCGGAAAGTCGTCGCCGCGTCCGCCGAGGCCGACCGCCGCGAGCATGTCGAGCGCGGCGGCCGTCGGTAGATCATTGAGCAGCAGCGGCAGCGCGACGTTCTGCGCGAGCGTCAGATGCGGCAGCACGTGAAACGCCTGGAACACGAAGCCGAGCTTCTGGCGCCGCAGTCTCGTCGCGGCGTTGTCGTCGAGTTGTTCGACCGGGCGTCCGTCGATTAGCACGCTGCCGCTATCGGCGCGGTCGAGCCCGGCGACCAGGTTGAGCAATGTCGACTTGCCGACGCCCGAGTCGCCCATGATCGCGACGAACTCGCCCGCAGCGAGTGTGAAGTCGAGCCGCGCGAGCACGATGCGGCCGGTGCCGTACCGCTTGCTGAGGCCGCGGCATTCGAGTGCGGGTACGACGTCGTCACGAAGCGCCATGCGAGGAGGTCCGGAAAAGGAGTCGGGCGAGGGGAGCCCGCTGCGCGAATTGAGTGTGCCTCGCCGCGCGAGTTTCTGCAGCAGTTACCATGGCGCGGCGCTGGTCCGTGTAAGGAAAACGGAAGATTCGTGCGCCTGGAGTGGAACATTTTCAGCGCACCTTGATCGAGGCGCGCGGCACCGCTGGGGACCTCCTCGTCGGTCGGTTTAGACCGCTCGTACAAAAATTTTTTTATCGCCGACGAGGCAAATTTTTGTTTGGTTGCCGCTCGTCCGCGGCCGTCAAAAAGCATTCGACAGCACGATCCGTTCCAGTCGAACCAGCCCCGTAAACAGCGAATGTCTAACAGCGGCCAACCTCCGGCTAATTGCCAGCTTTTGCTGCCAAACTGCCAAGGCCTAACAACGTCTTTGTAACAATGTGCAAACGCACATTTCGATGCATTTTGCAAGCGCCCACGTCGCAACAATGTATTGTGGCGAGGATTTCGCGGCTGTTGCGATGCAAAATTATTCTTATCTTGGTAATCTCCCACCCTTGGTCAGTCGGCTGCGGGTAAACGTGTAGCGGGAAACCGCTCCACGCGTCAATTTCAGCGAACTCCAACTTACATTTCCATTTCAATGTCTGCTTGTTTCAGGGGGCGTTGACGCGGCGTTTTGTACTTCAAGTTTTGACAGAGCACATGCCATTGCCTCTCCTAAGTCTTCTCATCTGGATCCCCATCGTCGCCGGGTTCGTGGTTCTGCGCGCCGGGTCGGACGCGGCGCGTAATCGCACACGCTGGCTCGCGCTGATCGGCGCGGTGGCGGGTTTCTTGCCGGTGATCCCGCTCGTGACGAGTTTCCGTAACGACGTGACCTCGATGCAGTTCGTCGAGAACGTCCGCTGGTCGCCGACGTTCGATATCGCATGGCATGTGGGAATCGACGGGATTTCGCTGTGGCTCGTCGCGCTGACCGCGCTGACGACGATCATCATCGTGATCGCATCGTGGGAGTCGATCACGCAGCGCACCGCGCAATACTTCGGCGCGTTCCTGATGCTGTCGGGCTTCATGCAGGGTGTGTTCACGTCCCTCGACGGCATGATGTTCTTCATTGCGTTCGAGGCGACGCTGATCCCGCTGTATCTGCTGATCGGCACCTACGGTCACAAGAACCGCACGTACGCGGCGGTGAAGTTCTTCTTCGTGTCGTTCCTCGGCTCGCTGATGATGCTGATGTCGCTGCTCTATCTGTATAGCCTGACGCACAGCTTCGACCTCGCCGTGTGGCGCGAAGCGCACCTCGACATGGTGCCGCAGGCGCTGATCTTCCTCGGCTTCCTTGCCGCGTTCGGCGTGAAGGTGCCGATGTGGCCGCTGCACACGTGGCTGCCCGACGTGCACCTCGACGGCCCGACGGGCGCCGCGGTGATGATCGGCATGCTGAAGATCGGCGGTTACGGTCTGCTGCGTTTCGCGCTGCCGATCGCGCCGCAAGCGAGCCATTTCTTCGCGCCGATGATGATCACGCTGTCGCTCGTCGCGGTGATCTATTCGAGCCTGCTCGCACTCGTGCAGACCGACATGCGCCGCCTGCTCGCGTATTCGACGGTCGCGCATATGGGCCTCGTCACGCTCGGTCTGTTCGTTTTCAACCGCTTCGGCCAGTCCGGCGCAATCGTGCAGATGATCTCGTACGGCGTGGTGTCCGGCGCGATGCTGTTGTGCACCGGCATGCTCTACGACCGCACGAAATCCGCGTCGATCGCCGAATACGGCGGCGTCGCCAACACGATGCCGCGCTTTGCCGCTTTCGTGATGCTGTTCTCGATGGCCAACATCGGTCTGCCGGGCACGTCGGGTTTCGTCGGCGAATTCATGGTGCTGATGGGCGCGATCCGCTTCAACTTCTGGATCGGTGCGATCGCCGCGACCACCCTGATTCTGAGCGCGGCCTACACGCTGTGGATGTACAAGCGCGTGATCTTCGGTGCGATTGCCAACGCGCGCGTCGCGAAGCTGAAGGACCTCGGCAAGCGCGAGTTCGCGCTGCTCGGTGCGTTGGCGCTGCTGGTGCTCGCGATCGGTCTCGACCCGAAGCCGTTTACCGATGCGATCGATCCGTCGGTCGCCACGCTGCTCGCGCAATCGGAACGCTCGGCGCTGCCGTCGGACTCCGTGCCGACGGAGGGCGGCGAGCATCTGCAGGCAGCGGCGCCCGGACCGGTTCCCGTCGCCACGCAGACTCCGGGTTGAAAGAACAGAGCGCAAGAGTCGTTGTCGCATCCGCGCGTCAGGATGCGGCGACGCTCTTGCGCTTTTGCGCGTCGTTATCAATCCCTTTGTGAATGCATGCGTGTTGCAGTACGTCGAAAACCGCTGCGCGTCCAGCGATTTTTAGCGCTTATTTCAGGGGACTTTTGCGATGCGTCAGCTTTTCGATGCTTCGTTTCGAAGCGTCGCAAACGACGCTGGTGAATAGGGTGCGCGGGGAGATGCGGCAACGTGTCGCACTGCGTCGCGACGCAATAGTTCGTTGCTAAATCGAGTGTTTATTAGCACCCGATGCCCCCCTATTATGCGAGCGCTTATTAATGGAGAGCCGTCGAATGACGTTCGTTGAAGTCAAAAAAACGAGGCAGTGGATATGAAAGGACGGACGCTGAGAAGGCCGGCAAGTTTCATTTCCGCCAGCCTCATGTTGCTGCTTTCGGGTTGCAGCAACCTCGATATTCTGAATCCGAAGGGGAGTGTGGGACTCGCGGAGCGTGATCTGATCGCGACTTCGGTGTGGGCCATGCTGATCGTCGTGGTGCCGGTGATTCTGATGACACTGTTTTTCGCGTGGCGTTACCGCGCATCGAACAGGAACGCCGACTACCAGCCAGGGTGGACGCATTCCACCGCGGTTGAAGTCGTCGTCTGGACGATTCCGACTTTGATCATTCTGTTCCTCGCAGTGTTGACGTGGCGGACGACGCATGAGCTCGATCCGTATCGCCCGCTCGAATCGCAGGTCAAGCCGATCAACGTCGAAGTCGTCGCGCTCGATTGGAAGTGGCTCTTCATCTATCCGGACCTCGGCATCGCGTCGGTGAACCAGCTCGCGATCCCGGTCGGCACGCCGGTGAACTTCCGGATCACGTCGGACACGGTGATGAACTCGTTCTTCATCCCGCAGCTGGGCGGCCAGATCTACGCGATGGCGGGCATGCAGACGCGCCTGCACCTGATCGCCGATCACGCCGGCGACTACGCGGGCACCTCGGCAAACTTCAGCGGCAAGGGCTTCTCGGACATGAAGTTCCGCACGCTCGCCAGCTCTCCTGAAGACTTCAACGCGTGGGTCGCCAAGGTTCGCGCTTCGTCGGATCGTCTCGACATGGACCGCTATCACGCGGTGTCCGAGCCGAGCGAAAAGGACCCGGTGCGGTACTTTTCGACGGTCGATCCGAAGCTGTTCAACAACATCATCGCCCGCTACAACAACGGCAACGTCCTCGACAACAAGGACGCTAACTGTGCGCCTAAGGGGTAACGCATGTTCGGAAAACTAACGCTCGATGCGATCCCGTATCACGAGCCAATCATCGTTACGGCGGGCGCGGGGATGATTCTCGCTGCGCTGGCCGTGCTCGGCGCAATCACGTATTTCGGCAAATGGCGCTACTTGTGGGCCGAATGGTTGACCTCGGTCGACCACAAGAAGATCGGTGTCATGTATATCGTCATTGCCTTCATCATGCTGCTGCGCGGCTTCGCCGACGCGATCATGATGCGTATGCAACTGGCGCTGTCGTACCTGGCCCCGGGCTTTTTGCCGCCGCATCACTACGACCAGATCTTCACCGCGCACGGCGTCATCATGATCTTCTTCATGGCGATGGCGTTCATGGTCGGTCTGATGAACCTCATCGTGCCCCTGCAGATCGGCGCACGCGACGTCGCGTTCCCGTTCATCAACTCGCTGAGCTTCTGGATGACGGCAATCAGCGCGATCCTGATCAATATCTCGCTGGTGATCGGTGAATTCGCGCAGACGGGCTGGCTCGCTTATCCGCCGCTGTCCGAATTGCAGTTCAGCCCCGGCGTCGGCGTCGACTACTACCTGTGGAGCTTGCAGCTCTCCGGTATCGGCACGTTGCTGACCGGGGTGAACTTCTTCGTGACCATCGTGAAGATGCGCGCGCCGGGCATGTCGTTCATGAAGATGCCGGTGTTCACGTGGACCGCGCTGTGCACCAACGTGCTGATCATGGCGTCGTTCCCGATCCTGACCGTCACGCTCGCGCTGCTCGGTCTGGACCGTTACCTCGGCATGCACTTCTTCACGAACGATGCCGGCGGCAACGCGATGCTGTACCTGAACCTGATCTGGGCATGGGGTCACCCCGAGGTGTACATCCTGATCCTGCCGGCGTTCGGTATCTTCTCGGAAGTCGTCGCGACCTTCGCTAAAAAGCCGCTGTTCGGCTACAAGACGATGGTGTGGGCGACCTGCGCGATCATGGTGCTGTCGTTCCTCGTGTGGTTGCACCACTTCTTCACGATGGGTTCCGGCGCGGACGTCAATGCGTTCTTCGGTATCGCGACGATGATCATCTCGATCCCGACTGGCGTCAAAGTGTTCAACTGGCTGTTCACGATCTACAAGGGCCGTCTGCAATTCACGACGCCGGTTTTGTGGACGATCGGCTTCATCATCACTTTCACGATCGGCGGTATGACCGGCGTGATGATGGCGATTCCGGGCGCGGACTTCATGCTGCACAACAGCCTGTTCCTGATCGCTCACTTCCATAACGTAATTATCGGTGGCGTGCTGTTCGGCTATCTGGCCGGCTTCAACTACTGGTTCCCGAAGGCGTTCGGCTTCAAGCTGAACGAGAAGCTCGGCAAGGCCGCGTTCTGGTTCTGGCAGATCGGCTTCTGGGTTGCGTTCACGCCGCTGTACGTGCTCGGCTTCATGGGCATGACGCGCCGTCTGAACCACTACGACAACCCGACCTGGCATCCGTGGCTGATCGCCGCCGCGTGCGGCGCGGTGCTGATCGCGATCGGTATCGCTTGCCAACTGCTGCAACTGGTCGTCAGCATCCGCGATCGCAACCTGAAGGAAAACCGCGACCTCACGGGCGATCCGTGGGACGGTCATACGCTGGAATGGGCGACGAGTTCGCCGCCGCCGGCTTATAACTTCGCGCACATCCCGGACGTCCGCTCGCTCGACGCGTTCACCGAAATGAAGTCGCGCAAGGGCGGTGTGAAAGTGCCGGCGTATCGCGACATTCACATGCCGTCGAATACGTCCGCGGGTCTGTTGGTGGGTCTGTTCTCGCTGGTGCTCGGTTTTGCCGGTGTGTGGCACATCTGGTGGCTTGCGATCGTTGGCGCGGTCGGCGCGATCGCCACCGTGATCATCTACAGCTTCATGGACAACGACGGCTATTACATTCCTGCCGACACTGTTGCGCTGATTGAAGAGAATCGCAACGGCGGTGCTGGTGCCGTGGCCGGTGTCGGCGCAAGCGCCGGCAAGCAGGTCGCGCTGGAGGTGGACTGATGTTACAGAAGACAATTGCGGTTGAGCCGCAACTCGCGCCGGACCATGTGCCGTCGCACTCGGTGTTCGGTTTCTGGCTGTACCTGATGACCGACTGCATCATCTTCGCGGCGCTGTTCGCGGTGTTCGCGGTGATGAGCCACCAGTTCGCGGGCGGTCCGAGCGGCAAGGACCTGTTCGAGATTCCGGGCGTCGCACTTGAAACGACGATGCTGCTGCTCTCGAGTATCACGTACGGCTTCGCGATGCTCGGCGCGCACAAGAACCGCAAGGGCGTGCTGCTCGGCTGGCTCGGCGTGACGTTCCTGCTGGGCCTCGCGTTCCTCGTGCTGGAAATGCGCGAGTTCTCGCACCTGATCGCCGAAGGCGCGGGTCCGAGCCGCAGCGCGTTCCTGTCGTCGTTCTTCACGCTGGTCGGCACGCACGGCCTGCACGTGACGTTCGGCCTGATCTGGATGGTCGTGCTGGCGCTGCAGGTGATGCGTCATCGCGACCTGACCGAACGCGACATGATCCGTCTGACGTGCCTGAGCCTTTTCTGGCACTTCCTCGACGTCGTGTGGATCGGCGTTTTCACCTTTGTCTATCTTGCGAGCGTGATCTAAATGGACCATAGTCATAGCGCCCATGGCGCACACTCGGAAGGCGGTCACGGCAGCTTCGGCAGCTATACGGCGGGCTTCGTGCTCTCCGTCATTCTGACCGTCGCGGCCTTCGCGATCGTGATGACCGGCACGTTGACGGGCCAGAGCGCGTTGCTCGCGATCGCGGGTCTCGCGTTCGTGCAGATCCTCGTGCATCTGGTGTTTTTCCTGCACATGAACACGTCGTCGTCGCAGCGCTGGAACGTGACGGCGTTTGCGTTCACCGTGCTGACCGCTGTTATCGTGGTTGGCGGGACGTTGTGGGTGTTGCATAACGTCAGCATGAATATGATGTCGCGCTAAGCGGATAACGCTTTAGCGTCAGCCTCGGAAAAAAGCCCCGCAAGATTTCGATATTGCGGGGCGTTTGTTTTGTCTGGACGGTTTGTTTTTTTACTATGCTCGTGGCGCGCGCTTTTGCTGAAGGCGCCATATGGCGTGGCGAATTGCATTGCGGCTCCAGCGAAAAGCTTTGAGAAGCGGCCGCATCCGGTTGCCGCGTACTTTTTCGAGCGGCCGTGCGGCTTGTGGTGCGAGTTGTTCGACCACGGCTTCCGGGGTCGTGAAGAGACGGGTTTTCCAATCGAAGTACAGTGGATAGCGCAGCAGCACGCCCGCGCACAGCATGTCGAGCGTCAATGTGCGATGACGCCACGGCAGCGGCGCGAGCGCGTCGTGGGTGAGTCCCCAGCCCGCGTAGAACGGCAGCCCGTAGGTGAACACCGCTTTGCCGCGCAACAGCGCGTCGAAGCCCGCGAGCGACGATAGCGTGTGAACTTCATCCGCCGCATCGACGAGCGACAGCAGGTCCGCTTCGGTATCGACGACGTCGGCGAGTTGCTGCGCGTCGATCAGACCATTGCGATTGCCTGATAGTACGTCGGGATGCGGTTTGTAGACGACGAATGCGTCGGGCCGCAGGCGGCGGACTTCGCGCAGCAGCGCATCGGCGGTGCCGATTGCGCGCCATACGGAGCAGGGGCTCGATCTCGAAGGCGCGCCGACGCTGCTGGTAGCGCGGGCGCCGCTTGAAGATGCGGCGGGCGCGATTCAGGCGAGCACGTCGCCTGCGCATTGGTCGTTGCTGTACGCGACGTCCGACGCGATCGACGACACGCTGAGCACAGCGCTGCGATCCGCCGGCCACACGACGTCGAGCACGACGCTTCAGGCATTGCGTCACGATATGAGCAAGCTGGCCGCGCCGGCCGGGGGTGGGCAGCACATCGCGCATCACGTGGTGTTCGTTGCGCCCGATCAGCCGTTGTCCGCCGACGCGGACGGCGCCGAAGTGATGCACGCGCAGCGGCAGACCACGCTCGCGCTCGCACAGCTCGTGCGCGACCTCGCGGTGGCGTCGAACGAAATGCGCCCGCAACTGTGGATCGTCACGCGCGGCGGCGCGCCGGTCGCGACGCCGTTCGTCGATGCCGCGTCTCTGCGTCCCGAGCAGGGCGCGCTGTGGGGGCTCGTGCGCGTGCTGGCCAACGAGCATCCCGAACTATCGTGCCGTCTGATCGATGTGTGCGCGACGCAAGCGGACGCGGGCGCGTTGCTCGCGCGCGAACTGCTTGCGTCCGACGGCGAGGAAGAAGTGCTGCTGACGCCGCGCGGCCGCTACGTGACGCGTATGCTGCCCACCTCGAACGCGGCGCTGCGCGACATCGCGGCCGAGCCGCTGCGTGCGCGCAACGAAGCGGCGGTGCTCGGTTTCGCGTCGCCGGGTTCGTTGCGCAACCTCGAATGGTTCCCGCTGCCGCAGAGCGAGCTCGCTGCGGATGAGGTCGAGATCGAACCGGCCGCGACGGGCCTCAATTTCCGCGACGTGATGTACGCGATGGGCCTGCTGTCCGACGAGGCCGTCGAAAACGGCTTCGCGGGCGCGACGGTCGGCATGGAGCTGTCCGGGCGCGTCGTACGCGTCGGCCGCGACGTGCAGCGTTTCGCGGCGGGCGATGCGGTGCTCGGCTTCGCGCCGGCGTCGTTCGCGAGCCGAGTGCGCACGAAAGCGGAAGCGATTGCGCACAAGCCCGCGCGTCTGACGTTCGAGGAAGCGGCGACCGTGCCGACGACGTTCTTCACCGCGTACTACGCGCTGTGCGAGCTCGCGCGTCTGCGCCGTGGCGAACGGGTGCTCGTGCACGGCGCGGCGGGCGGCGTCGGGATCGCGGCGATCCAGCTCGCGCGGCATCTCGGCGCGGAAGTGTTCGCGACCGCGGGCAGCCGCGAGAAGCGCGAGTTCGTGCGTCTGCTCGGCGCCGATCATGTGCTCGATTCGCGCAGCCTCGCATTCGCCGATCAAATCCGCGAGCGCACGCAAGGCGCCGGCATCGACATCGTGCTCAATTCGCTGGCCGGCGAAGCGATGGTGCGCAGCATCGATACGCTGCGTCCGTTCGGTCGTTTCCTCGAACTCGGCAAGCGCGATTTCTATGAAAACAGCCGCATCGGCTTGCGGCCGTTCCGTAACAACATCAGCTATTTCGGCATCGATGCGGACCAGTTGATGAGCGCGTTGCCGGGGCTGACCGCGCGTCTGTTCGAAGACGTGATGCGGCTGTTCGCGGACGGTGTGCTGCATCCGCTGCCGTATCGCGCGTTCCCGGCCGAGCGCGTCGAGGAAGCGTTCCGCCATATGCAGCAGGCGCGGCAGATCGGCAAGATTCTGGTCACGTATCCGGCCGGCACGCCGAGCCCCGCGCGTTCGGCGCAAGCCAGCGCGACGCTGCGACTCGATCCGGCGGCCGCGTATCTGATCGTCGGCGGCACGGGCGGGCTTGGCTTTGCGAGTGCACGCTGGATGATGTCGCGCGGCGCGCGTCATCTGGTGCTCGCGAGCCGCTCCGGCTCGCTCGCGCCCGAACTGGCCGAAGAAACCGCACGCTGGCGCGCAAGCAACGGCACCGAAGTGCGCACGGTCGCCTGCGACGTGACCGACGCGGCCGCGCTCGATGCGTTGCTCGCCGACCTCGCGCAACGCGGCACGCCGTTGAAGGGCGTGCTGCATTCGGCGATGGCGATCGACGACGGTCTCGTGCGCAATCTCGACGACGAGCGCTTTGCCGCCGTGCTCGCGCCGAAGGTGGCGGGTGCGTGGAACCTGCATCGCTCGACGCGCGACCTGGCGCTCGATTTCTTCGTGCTCTATTCGTCGGCGACGACCTTTCTCGGCAATCCGGGGCAATCGAGCTACGTCGCGGCGAACAGCTTCCTCGAAGCGCTGATCGCGCAGCGGCGCGCGGCCGGTTTGCCGGGCACCTGCATGGCATGGGGTCCGCTCGACGACGTCGGCTTCCTCGCGCGCAACGCGGAAACACGTGAAGCGCTGCAGGCGCGGATCGGCGGTGTGTCGATCAGCTCGGCCGAAGCGATGGCCGCGCTCGAACGCGCGCTCGTCGCGATGCATGCGGGCGAGGCGGTGGTGCGGCTCGATTGGCACGCCCTAGCGCTCGGCATGCCGGCGGCGCGCGCGCATCGCTATACCGAGCTGCAGACGCGCGGCAGTCACGAACCGGCGCCTCAGGGCAGCGTGCAGATGCGCGAGCAGATCGCGGCGATGGCGTTCGACGATGCGCAGCGATTGGTCGAGGAGACGCTGCAGGCGCAGATCGCGCGCATTCTGCACATGTCGCCGGAGAAGATCGAAACCGGCCGCTCGATTCTCGACATGGGCATGGATTCGCTGATGGGCATGGAACTCGGCATGGCCGTCGAAGAGCGCTTCGAGGTCAAGCTGTCGATCATGACGATGGCCGAAGGCGCGACCGTGCATTCGCTCGCGCAACGGATCGTCGAGTCGATCCAGACGCACGATGAGGCTGCGGAGCCGAACGGCGCCGCCGCGCAGATGGCGGCGCAGGTCGCGGCAGTCGCCGCGCAACATGCGCTCGATGTGGGTGCCAACGCGCTGGCCGACGTGGCGGATGCGCTGTCCGCTCAGTCGAGCGCGACGGAGCCCGTCTAATGCGCGCGCCCGCGGGCTGGAGTCATCGGGAGGGGACGCTCGCACGCGTGCTGACGGTGAGCGGTCACGGCTTGCACACGGGCCGGCGCGTGAACGTGCGGATCCTGCCGGGCACGGCCAACAGTCCGCGCGGCATCGTGTTCAGGCGCATGCAGCAGGGTCGCGTGCTGGCCGAATTCGCGGTGAGTCCCGCGTTGCGGCGCGGGCAGCCGCTGTGCACGATGCTCGAATCGGCCGATGGCGTGCGCGTGCGCACGGTCGAACATCTGCTGGCTTCGCTGCTAACGTGCGAAATCGATCGCGCGACGATCGAGCTCGATGCCGAGGAAGTGCCAATTCTCGACGGCAGCGCGCAACCTTGGCTCGACGAGATTCGCGCGTGCGGACGCATCGAGCTACCGCATGCGAAGCGCTTCATTCGCGTGCTGCGGCCCGTGAAGATTGCCGACGGCGCCGGCACGCGCGACGAACGCAGCATGTCGATCGAACCGGCAGCCGCCTATGAATTGAGTGTGCGCAACGATCTGAAGGGCTTCGGCGAATTGCGCTGGGACGGCGCGCTGACGCCGGCGAGCTTTGCCGGCGAGATCGCGCCGTCGCGCTCCTATGGACGCGTCAAGTGGGCGATCCCGGCGATCGCGGCGGGCTACGTGCGCGGCACGCCGATTCTGCGCGGCGCGCGCCTGTCGTGCACGGCGGCGATCGTCGGCAATCGGGTGCTCGGCGGCATGCGCGTGCCCGACGAGTTCGTGCGGCACCGCGTGCTCGATCTGGTCGGCGACATGGCGATGGCCGGTGCGCCATTGCTGGGCCGCGTGAGCGCGTTGCGGCCGAGTCACGAAATGAACTACCGGCTCGTCGCCGCGCTGCTCGCGGATCGCGACGCGTGGGAATGGGCGGAATTCGCGAGCTGAACGTACAGGATTAGCGAAACACTATGGGACTGGGTGATCACCTTCGCCAGCAACTCGCCGCGAAGGCGTTGATGAGGCAACTGGAGCGCGTGTCCGACGAGGCGCGCGAGCCGGGCGCGCCGCTCGCGGCGAGCGGCACTCGCGCGGCGCAGGACGCCGCGCGCGCCGAGCTGTGCAGCTTCGAAAGCATGCCGGGTTATCAGCAGGTCGAGATCCTGCGGCAGATGGGCGACAAGCTGCAGGTTCAATCGCCGTTCTTTCGCGTGCATGAAGGCGTGGCCGGCGCGACGACGCGCATCGGCGGCGCCGAGTATCTTAACTACGCGAACTACAACTATCTCGGCCTCGCCGGCGATCCGCACGTATGTGCGCGGTCGAAAGAGGCGATCGACCGCTATGGCACGTCGGCGTCCGCGAGCCGCATGGTGGCGGGCGAGCGGCCCGTGCAGCGCGAACTCGAAACGGCGCTCGCGTCGTTCTACGAGGTCGACGATTGCGTCGTGTTCGTCAGCGGCCACGCGACCAATGTGACCGTGATCGGCTCGCTGTTCGGTCCTGGCGACCTGATCGTGCACGACTCGCTCGCGCATAACAGCATCGTGCAGGGCGCGCAATTGAGCGGCGCCAAACGGCTGAGCTTTGCGCACAACGACTGGCAGGCGCTCGACGCACTGCTCGCGCGCGTGCGGCACGACTACCGGCGCGTGCTGATCGCGATCGAAGGCCTGTACAGCATGGACGGCGACGTTCCCGATCTCGCGCAATTCGTCGACATCAAGCGCCGTCATGCGGCGTTCTTGATGGTCGACGAGGCGCATTCGCTCGGCGTGCTCGGCGAGCGCGGCAAGGGCGTGCGCGAGCATTGCGGCGTGGCGAGCGGCGACGTCGATATCTGGATGGGTACGCTGAGCAAAACGCTGGCCGGTTGCGGCGGGTTTATCGCCGGCACGCAGGCGTTGATCGATATCCTGCGGCACCTCGCGCCGGGCTTCCTGTATAGCGTGGGGCTCGCGCCTGCGTTGGCGGCGGCGTCGCTCGCGGCGCTCGAGCGTCTGATCGCCGAACCCGAGCGGGTCGCGCGCTTGCGCGCACACGGGCGGCAGTTCATCGACGAGGCGCGTGCCGCCGGTCTCGATACCGGCAAGAGCGCGGGGTATGCAGTCGTGCCGATCATTTCCGGCAGCACGCTGAAGGCCGCGCAATGGGCGAACGCGATGTTCGCCGAAGGCATCAACGTGCAGCCGATTTTCTATCCGGCCGTCGAGGAAAAGGCGGCGCGCCTGCGCTTTTTCATCTGCTCGACGCATGAACCCGAACAGATCAGCCGCACGATCGTCGCGCTCAGGCGCATCGCTCGCTAACCACACCGCAACAATCAAACACAGGGCAGCCTGTCATGTATGCCGTAGATCCTGCGCGCGCGGATTCGCCCGATCGCGAACCCGAACCGGTCGCGCTGCGCTGTCGTGCCGCGCGCGCAGACGATGCCGAAGCGTGCGCGCCGCTCGTGTTCGCATCGGGCATGCGCGAATTCGGTTTCTTTCTCGGCGAGCCAGCCGATGCGTGCACCGAGTTTCTCGCGTTTGCGTTTGCATCGAAGCTCGGGCGCTTTTCGTATCGACGCCACCGTGTGGCCGTGACTGAAGGCGACCAGCCGGTCGCGGTGCTAGCGCTCCATGACGGACGCAACACATGGTTCGACGATCCGCATGTCGCGCTGATGCTGCTGCTGTTCTTCGGCCTGCGCCGCACGGTTCGCATGCTGTTGCGCGGCCTTGTGCTCGAAAGCGAGTTGCCGGCACCGAAGTCGTCGCAGACGCTGATCGCCCACTGCGCGACGCATCAGCGCCTGCGCGGCACGGGCGTTTTCAGCGCACTGTTTGCGGATGCGATGCGCGCCCGGGAGTTGATGAATTCGCAGACTCGCGCGGCGCATGGCGAACACGATCGGCAACAGCTCGTGCTCGACGTGTTGGTGAGCAACAAGCGCGCATACGCGCTGTACCGGCGTCTCGGCTTCGTCGAATTGCCGCGCCGCGCGCCGCTTTCGGCGCGCTTGCCGCGCGAGCTCAAGTCGGTGCGAATGGAGTGGCTTGGCAAGCAACAAGTGGCGCGGAAAAAAAGACGGCCAGCAACGTACGACGCAAGCAAGACGCAGATGCACGATGCAGTCGATTGATAAGACACAAACAAGGACCTGAAATATGCACATCCATCCCGTAATTCTTTGCGGCGGCAGCGGCACACGACTGTGGCCGATGTCGCGTGGCGGCTACCCGAAGCAGTATCTGGCACTGACCGGCGAACACACGCTAGTCCAGCAAACCGCGTTGCGCCTGCACGGCATCGATGATGTGACCGTGCCGATCGTCGTCACGAACAAGGAGCAGCGTTTTCTTGTCGCCGAGCAACTGCGCCAGGTCGACGTGGGTTCGTCGCGCATCGTGCTGGAAACGGCGAGCCGTAACACGGCGCCGGCCATCGCCGTGGCGGCATTGCTCGCGTTGCGCGACGCGCCCGACGCGTTGCTGCTGGTGCTGCCGTCCGATCACGTGATCGCCGGCGAGGCCGCGTTCGTGAAGGCGGTCGAAGCGGCAGCACAGATCGCGAAAGACGGGCATCTGGTCACGTTCGGCATCGCGCCGACCGAGCCGCATACCGGCTACGGTTACATCCGCGCGGGCGCGGCGCTGATCGACGGCACGCAGACGTTCGCGGTCGACTCGTTCGTCGAGAAGCCCGATGCCGCGACCGCTCAGCGCTTCATCAACGAAGGCCGTTACTACTGGAATAGCGGCATGTTCATGCTGAAGGCGTCGACGTATATGGACGAGCTGCGCCGCTACGAGCCGGAGATCGCGCGTCAGGCCGAGCTGTCACTGCAGAACGCGCAGCAGGACTACGATTTCGTGCGTCTCGATGCCGAGGCGTTCGCCGCCTGCCCGAACATTTCCGTCGACCACGCGGTGATGGAGAAGACCCAGCGCGCGGCCGTCGTCGCGGTCGCCGATCTTGGCTGGAACGACATCGGTTCGTGGACCGCGCTCGCGGACATCGCCGAGCGAGATGCGCAGAACAACGCGCTGATCGGCGACGTGCTGACCGAAGCGGTCAGCAACTCGTACATTCGCGCCGAGCATCGGCTGGTGGCGGCGATCGGGCTCGAGAACATCGTGATCGTCGAGACCGCGGACGCGGTGCTGGTCGCGCATCGGGATCAGGCGCAGGACGTGAAGAAGATCGTCGCGCAGCTCAATGCGATGGGGCGTCACGAGTCGGTCACGCATCGTCGCGTGGTGCGGCCGTGGGGGTCGTATGAAGGCATCGATAGCGGCGAGCGCTTCCAGGTCAAACGCATCGTCGTCAATCCGGGCGCGCAGCTGAGTCTGCAGATGCATCATCATCGCGCGGAGCACTGGATCGTCGTGAAGGGCACCGCGCTCGTGACGAACGGCGACAAGGAAATCATGCTGACCGAAAATCAGTCGACCTACATTCCGCTCGGCGTCACGCACCGGCTGCTGAACCCCGGCAAGATTCCGCTCGAGTTGATCGAGGTGCAGTCGGGCGCGTATCTCGGCGAGGATGACATCGTGCGGTTCGAGGATACGTACGGGCGTGTGGCGAAGGTTTAACGCCGTCGACGTTTAGCCTCGGCGACGTGTTTCAAAGGCCACTGGTCGAAGGACCGGTGGCTTCTTTCATTTGCGTGAGCGCATCCGGAACCCGACTTACCGCACGCGAAGGGACCTTCGAAAAAGAGCATGAAGCGCGCGATGCGGCCCGATCGTACCAACCCGGGCCGCAACCCATGCATGATTGCGCCGTCGTACGCAACGGCGCTGGGCCTCGTGCTTACAGCGGCACGATCTTGACCGGCTCCGGATGGCAGACCGGGGTGTAGACCGGCCCGCAGCCGTAATGCACGGGCTGGCAGGGGTTGTAGGAGGGCGGGTTGTAGTACGACGGGCCGCGAACCGGCGGTTTTTCGCCGTAACACGAAGGCGGGTATTCGTGCGGGAAACACGAGTGGCCGCCGCGCACGGACTGTGCAGCTGCGTGGTCGAGGTCGTCGCAGCGCGACAGGTCGGCAAGGGTCAAGTTCGACATGATGAATCTCCGGCAACGTTGGATGGGTATCGAGCGCGCAAATGCTTTGCGCCCGGTCGTTCCAGTTGCACGCACCATGCCATGCGGCGGGATTCAACGTCTGTGCTGGGTCGAGCGCTGATCGACCGGATCTGCGCAGTCGAAAACTGATCGGCGTTGGCCAACTTGCGGCAAGCCGGTGTCGTTCAACCGCCAACACGTCGGTCGATCAGCGCGTGCCCCATCCCGCGAGCAACGCCGGTAGCTCGGCCATCTCCCTGAACACGTGCACCGCGCCCGCGCCATGCAACGCGGTCGCGCTGCTATGGCCGAGGTGCGTCGGGCAATAGCCGAATACCGTCGCGCCGGCCGCGACGCCCGCGGTCGCGCCCGTCACCGTATCCTCGATGACCGCACAGCGTGTCGGCTCGACGCCGAGTGCCGCGGCCGCGGCGAGGTAGACGTCGGGAAACGGCTTGCTGCGCGGCGTTTCGTGGCCGCTGAAGATGCGTCCGTCGAAGCAGTCGAGGATGCCGGCCTTCACGAGCTGCAATTCGATCTTGATGCGATCCGCGCCCGACGCCACCGCGATGCGTCCATTCAACCTCTGCTGCAGCGCGCGGACCGCGAAAGGCGCGCCGTCGATCGCGCGCAACTCATTGTCGAGCGCCACGTTGCGACGCGCGCGGAACTGCGCCAGCCACCCGGCCGTGATCGCGAAGCCGGTGCGCGCCTCGATCAATGCGGCTTCGTCCCTGACCATCTTGCCGACGAAAATGCGCATCGTCTCTTCGACGCTCAAATGCCAGCCGAGCTCGCCGAGCATCTCGGTGAGCACGCGGTTCGTGATGGGTTCGGAATCGACGAGCACGCCGTCGCAGTCGAAGAGCACGGCGTCGAAAGGAAAATCGGCCATCGGGGAGGGTAGGGATAAGGTCGCGGACCGGCAAGGATACCGCACCGGGCCGCGTGCCGCAGCCTGGAAGCTGCAGCGGCGGCGTCCAGCGCGGCTGCTCAGTCCTTGTACCCGTCGCTCAGCGTCTTCATGAACGCGATGATGTCCTGGATGTCTTGATCGGTCATCGCGGGCTGGTCGCCGAACTTGCGGTCGAACGGCGCATCGGCCACATCCACGTTCGCATGGTATTGCGGCGGCAGATCGTCGTACTTCTGCACCTTGCCCGACGCATCGCGCGGATAGATTCTGTCCGGCGACGTATTGCGCAGGTTGTAGAAGTCCAGCACCTGCTTGAGGTCGTGATACACGCCATTGTGGAAGAACGTCTTGCGTTCGGCGGCATTGCGCAGCGTCGGCGTCAGGAACATGCCGCAATACTGCGTCTGCCTGGCCATGTCGGTCCGGAAGGGCCCACAAATGCCCATGTCGTAGAACTTCGGATTCCTGTTCGGCGCAAGTTCGCGATTGCGCGGCACGCCGAGCGCTTCATACTGCGTGTCGGTAAAGAGAGGTGGAAGGCCGTCCGACGTCGGCTGGCTCAGGTGGCAACCCGCGCAATTGGCCTTGTCCTTGTCGTTGAACAGACGCAAGCCACGTAGTTCGGCTTGCGTGAGGCGTGCACGTCCTTCGAGCCAGGCGTCGTATTTGCTCGAGAATGGATGGAACGCCGGGTCTTCGAATTCATACCGACCGATCGCGAACATGGCTTCCGACACGAGCAGATCGGGATCGTTGACGACGTGCGGACCGAAAAGTTGTCTGAGTGTATCGATGTGCTTCGAGTGCCTTAGCTTGTCGGCAACCGAAGCCAGGTCGGGGTTCGCCATCTCGACCGGGTTGGTCAGCGGCCCAAGCGCCTGGTCCTGCAGCGTGCTTGCCCGGCCGTCCCAGAAGAGTCCCCCTTGCGGCACCATAGCCGGCGCGGCAGGCGCAACGCCCGCGGTTTTCTGGGCGCGCTGCACGCCTAGCGCGGCCGAGGCCTGCGTATCGAGGCTGACCGGTGCGGCGTCGGTATCGCCCTGATCGGGACCGATGCTGAACGGCGCCTGGCGATACAGGTACGCGAGCGATGGCACAGGCCGATAGCCCGCTTCCGTCATGTGAAGGCCGCCCGGTTGTACCGTCAGGTCGTTGGGAGGCGAGAAAGCGTGCGCGGCGCTGTGGCACGACGCGCACGACTGTTTGCCCGACGCCGAAAGCGACGGATCATTGAACAGGTCCCTGCCGAGTACCGCGACCGCGCTAAGGGGCGCGACGGGGGGACGCAGGAGCTTGACCGGATGGGCGTTGAGGCCCGTCAGATTCTCGACCGTATCGCCGATCGCCGCGGGCATACGCTCGGGATAGATCAGCGCGTAGCCAACCAGAGCGGCGCCTAGCAGCACGATGCCCAGCACTATCCGGAGGATCAGGCGACGCCACGTGCTGCTCGCGGCGCGAGGGGACGGGGCGCTTGCGGTGGGTAGTTGTGAAGACAAGGTGGCGTTCGAACGACGATTCATGGCGATAGCGGTAGGCAAGCTGAACTGCAAACAAGCACGTCGAGCCACCGTACCGGCTGGCTCGACGTCATCACTGATTGACGGGCATCAACAGCTCCGTTCCCTGAACGTCACACCGCGTACTTCCCTGTGCGGCAGAACGGACGGATAAACGGGTGGCTCCTTAGTTCGTTGCAGGAGGAGCCGACAGCTTGGTGCCAAGGTTCGTGTCGAGGTACAACGCCGGCGTTTTGCCACCGTTGGTGAAGTCGAACAGCGACGCGATGCTCCCCGTCGCCGCATCGTGCGATCCGTTGCCGATGCGGGTGCCGCCGAGCCAGTTGTCTTCGATGAACCTGACAACCGAAGCCTGAGTGATCGCCGTGTGGTCGACGTAGTTGCTACGTGCGTACGGCGAGATCACCAGAAGCGGAATACGCGTTCCCGGGCCGCAACGGCCGTTGACAGCCGCGCCTGTCACGCCGACGCCTTGCTTCGCGCCCGTTGCGTTGCAGGTGCCGGCGCCGTTCAGCTGGTCGGCGGTGGCGTCAAACGACGAAGTCGTCGGCGTCGCATAAGCGTGGTCGTACCAGCCATCCGAATCGTCGTACGTGATGATGACGGCGGTGTTCTTCCAGTCCGGCTGTTGTTGCAGGAAGTTGACGACCTTCGTGACGAACGCCTGCTCGTCGATCGGATCCGAGTTGCCCGGGTGCGCATCGCCGACGGCCGGTGCCTTCAGGTAGCTGACCGACGGGAAGTTGCCCGCCGAGACGGCCGTGAAGAAGTCGTTGACGTCGTATTGATGGTGCACCGGCGTCGCCGTCGAATCGAGCGGGTCGGTCTGTCCAATCAGCGCGGTCGACGTCGGGCGCGTGTGCGCCAGGTTGGCCGTCGTAGCGTAGTACTGGAACCAGTTGTGGTGAGGTACGTAGTCCGTCTTCGTTGCGCCGAGGACCGACGAGTAGGTACTGCGCTTGCACGCCGTGGTGCCGTTCGAGTTGGTGGCGCTCAGGTCGAAGCCGCCCATGAAGCCGCCCCACGTAATGCCTTTCGCGTTGAGGAGGTCACCGATGTTTTTGTTATTCGAGCTCAGCGTGGCCTGGCCGCTCGACGTCGAGGTGTTGCACACGTCCCCGGTCGGGTCGGAATCGCCGTTCATCGTGAAGCTGCCCGCGCCGTCGGCGATCACGTTGTCGCCTTGAGCGGCACCGTTCGCAGGAACAGCGCCGTTGGTCTGGCCGGAAACCACCTCGAGCGCGCCCGGTGTCGACGGACCGTACGTGTCGGTGTACATGTTGTCGCTCATCGCGAAGTTCTGCGCGTAATTCCACAGCGCGGTGACCGTGTTGCCGTCGAAATAACCCATCACGAGACCCGGCGTGCCGAACGTCGAACCGCTGCCGGCGCTGTTGTTACCCGTGTACTTGGGGAACAGGTCCGCCGCGCCATTGTCGTAAGCGAGCTGTTCCTTCATGTAGTCGTGCGACTGGCCGTTGGTATTGGCCTGGCTGCGGTCGAGGCGGAACGGATTGATACCGCTGCCTGCGGAGGCCGCGTTGTTCGCCGTGTTCAGGAAGTTCGGGTTGCTCGTCAGAAGCGAATTCTGATTCAGATTGTTGATCTGGGCCGGCGTGTTCGCCGCCGTGAACGCCGGTTCACCGACCGGGTTCTGCGCGTTCGGATAGGTGCCGAAGTAGTGATCGAAAGAACGATTCTCACCGAAGATCACGACGAGGTGCTTGATCGGCGTTGCCGTGGCCAACGCGTCCTGGGCGGATACGGTAGCAGCCGGTGTGGAGGCCGGCGCGGATGCAGTCGAAGGAGAGCTGACGCTGCTGTTTCCGCATGCGCTCAGCACGAACAGTGCGGCGGCAAACGGAATGGGCAAAAGGGCTTTACGAAACATTTTTTGGTGGCTCCACATTCGCGGTCCAGCCCTTCCATCGATAGGTATGAACGGTGCTGGAAATTGTTGTTAGAAGCGTAACGGCCGACGCCATTGATTGCAGCCCGGGCATTGGACCATCAAAAAATGAAAGTTTTCGGGCAATACGCCGACTATTGCCTTTCGTGAGCCCGACTGTATTCGTGCTTTTTTGCCAATAGCGCGACGGATTTCTTCCGCTGCCGCGTTCAAGTAGAAACGGGGCCGTCCTGGGCGCCGACTTGTTCCAGCCTTGAAGGGAGAAATCGACATGAACACCAACCGCATCGCTCGTCTGCTCGGTTCCACGCTGAGCGCCGCGCTGTGCTGCGCGGCCACGCTGACGGCCGCGCCCGCCTCCGCACAAGTGATGATCGCGCCGATGGCACCGCCGCCGCCGCGCGTCGAAGTCGTGCCCGCGCCACGGGACGGCTATGTGTGGGATCAGGGCCGCTGGCGCTGGGAGCACGGCCGCTATGCGTGGGTGCCGGGCCACTGGCAGCCGGTGCGCGTCGGCTATCACTGGGTGCCCGGGCATTGGGCGCAACGTGGGCCGCACTGGCGCTGGATCGAAGGACATTGGGCTTGAACGAGGCTTGCGATGAAAACACTCGTGATGATTCTGCTGGCGGCCTCGCTCGCCGGCTGTGTGGTCTATCCGGCACGCCCGGCCTATTACCGGCCGGCGGTCGTCGTATATTGACCGCGTACGTGATACCTGGCCGGATAGCGGCGTAGCGGCACGACAACATAACGACACGACAGCTGAAGGAGCGGCGGCAAGTGAACGACGTTGATCCCGTGATGCGGTCCTCACGCGAAAGCGCGCGCGTGATGTCGCGACCGAGCCGCACGCCTTGAGCGACGCACCACCCGATCCGGACGCCGATCCGGACGCGGAGCTGATCGCGCGGGTGGGCCGCGCGGAGCCCGGCGCGGTCCGCTCGCTGGTCGCGCGCAAGCTGCCGCGGCTACTTGCGCTCGCCACGCGCATGCTCGGCGATCGCATGGAAGCGGAGGACGTCGCGCAGGAGGTCTTCGTGCGAATCTGGAAACAGGCGGCCCGCTGGCGTGAAGGCGAAGCGAAGTTCGACACGTGGATGCATCGGGTCGCGCTCAATCTTTGCTATGACCGTCTGCGCGGCCAGCGCGAAGACCCGAGCGACGAACTGCCCGATTCGGCCGATCCCGCCGCGCCGCCCGACGCGCGGCTCGAAGCACGTGCCGACCACGCGCGCGTGCGCGCGGCGCTCGCCGCGCTGCCGGCGCGACAGCGCGAGGCACTCGTGCTGACCTACTACCAGGAGATGTCGAACCTCGACGCTGCCGCCTTGATGGGCGTCAGCGTCGATGCGCTGGAGAGTCTGCTGAGCCGCGCGCGGCACAATTTGCGCGCCCAACTGGCCGGCAGCGGCCTTAGCAAGGACAAGTCATGACGCCCGAAAGATTCCATCAGATCGTTGCAGCGTACGGCGCCGACGCGCGCCGCTGGCCGGAGCGCGAACGCGAAGCCGCGCAGGCGTGGGCGCGCGCGCATCGCGACGAAGCCGATGCGGCGTTGAGCGACGCGGCCAGCCTCGACGCGTGGCTCGCCGCCGACGAGCTCGAGCCGCCGAACCTCGAACTGCAGCGTCGCATCATCGACCGTGCGCCGTCGCGACGCTCAGCCGCGCGCTGGCGTTTGTGGTGGTCGGGCGCGGCGGTGGCAGGTGTCGGGCTGCTCGGCGGCGTGGCGGGGGCGTTCGCGGTGTCGTTCTTCGTGCTGACCGAGAACGCGCCGGTCGTGCATGAATCCTCGTATCTGACTTCGAGCTTCGGCGGCAGCTCCGCCGATTGGAGCGGCGAATGAACGGGCGCTCGTGGAAATTTGCGCTGCTGGGCTCGGTGGTGCTCAACGTGTTCCTGCTCGGCGCGATCGCCGGCGGCGCGTATCAATGGTTCGCCGCGCACGGTGCGAATCCGCCGGCGGCGGCGCAGGACCGGCGCGCGCTGCGGTTCGCCGCCGAGCCGCTGTCGGCGCAGCAGCGGCAGGCGTTTATCGACGGCCTGAAGAGCGCGCGGCGCGACGGGCGCCAGTATGCGCGCGACGCTCGCGAAGGGCGTCGTGAGGTGCTGCGTCTGCTGGCCGCGCCGAAGTTCGATCGCGCCGCACTCGATGCCGCGCTCGCGCGCACGCGCGCGGCCGACGTCAGCCTGCGCGCGATGGTCGAAGCGAGCGTCGCCGATTTCGCGGCGACGCTGACGCCCGAGGAGCGCGTCGAATTCGCCGAGAGTTTGAAGTTGCGCGGGCAATGGCGCGAAGCGCAGCCGGCGCCGAACGCGAAAAAACCGGCGGCGAATGCCGCATCGAGCGAATAAAAAATGCGCGCGATGGCGACGGATTTCAGCGTGTCGTCCGTTTAACGGACATGCAGGTGTCCTACCTGCGACGAGGATCGTATGGCCAACTCACCGAACCTGAATGCCGCGGCGATCGCACTGAACCGCTTCGGCCTCGGCGCGCGCGCCGACGACACGCCGCCCGCCGATCCGAAGGGCTGGCTGCTCGCGCAGTTCGAGCAGTATCAGCCGCGGCCCGACGCGTGGGCGAACCAACCCGATTCGATCGCATTGTCGAGGCAGCTCGTGCAGCAGCGCATGCAGATGGAGCAGCAGTCGAAACAAAAGGCGGGCGAGGAGACCAACCCGAGCCAGAATGCGAACAACACCGCAGCACCCAGCCAGACCGACGCGCAAGCCGCCAGGCAAGCCGAAAGAAAAGCACTGCGCGTCGAAATCCTCGACATGTACCGCTCGTCGGTCAATGCGCGCGTCGCAAGCGCGCTGACCACGCAGACGCCGTTCATCGAACGCCTCGTGCATTTCTGGGCGAATCACTTCGCGGTGTCGACCGAAAAGCCCGGCGTCGCGGCGCTCGCCGGGTCGTTCGAAGCGGAGGCGATTCGCCCGCACGTGCTCGGCCGTTTCGAGGACATGCTGGTGGCCGTCGAGCGTCATCCGGCCATGCAGCTGTTCCTCGACCAGACCCGCTCGGTCGGTCCCGACAGCATGGCCGCGCTGCGCGCCGCGCAGCGCAATCCGGACAACAAACGCGGACTCAACGAGAACCTCGCGCGCGAGATCATGGAGCTGCATACGCTCGGCGTGCGCAGCGGCTATAGCCAGGACGACGTGACCGAGTTCGCGCGTGCGCTGACCGGCTGGAGTCTCGTCGGCAATCCGGGGAACGGCGGCGCCAATGCAAACCGGCGCGCGCTGGAACAGAACGGCGAACCCGGCAGCTTCGTGTTTCGTCCCGCGCTGCACGAGCCCGGCTCGCGCACGATCATGGGACGCCGCTACGACGAAGCCGGCGAACAGCAGGCGCTCGCGATCCTGCACGACCTCGCGCACGCGCCGGCCACCGCGCGGCATATCGGCACGAAGCTCGCGCGCCATTTCGTCGCCGACAATTCTCCACCTGGCGTCAGCGAACGTCTGGCCGATGCGTTCACGCGCAGCGACGGCGATCTGCCGGCCGTCTATCGCGCGTTGATCGATACGCCGCAAGCGTGGTCGCCGGCCGCGGTGAAGTTCAAGACGCCGTGGGAGTGGACCATCTCGTCGATGCGCGGACTCGGCTGGCACGAGCCCGGAAATCTGCAGAGCGCGCCGATCCTCACGCAGCTTGGCCAGCCGGTGTGGCGGCCCGGTTCACCCGCCGGCTACGACGATATCGCCGCGAGCTGGGCCGCGCCCGATGCGCTCGTGCGCCGCGTCGAAGTCGCGCAACGTTTCGCCGCGCGCGTGGGTGACCGGCTCGATGCGCGCTCGCTCGGCCAGACCTTGCTGGCTGGCTCGCTCAGCGAGCCGACGGCCACGGCGGTGTCGCGCGCGGAAAGCGCATCGACGGCGATCGCGCTGCTGCTCGTATCGCCCGATTTTCAACGGAGATGAACGCCATGCTGTCACGCCGTCAGTTTCTGAGCGTCGCCGCCGCCGGTGCCGGCGCAATGCTCGTGTCGCCGCGGATTGCGTTCGCGCATGTCGCGACCGACCGCCGCTTCGTGTTCGTGATCCAGCGTGGCGCGGCCGACGGGCTGAACATCGTCGTGCCGTACGCGGACCCCGCGTATGCGACGCTGCGCGGGCCGCTCGCGATCGATGCGTCGAACGCGCCGCATCTGGACGGCACGTTCGCGCTGCATCCGGCGCTCGTGCAGATGGCGAAGCTGTACGCGCAGCGCGAGGCGTTGTTCGTGCACGCGGTCGCCTCACCGTATCGCGACCGCTCGCATTTCGACGGACAGAACGTGCTGGAAACCGGCGGCACGTCCCCGTATCAGACGAAGGACGGCTGGCTCAACCGGCTCGCCGCGCAACTGCCCGCCACCCGCGAAAACGCGATCGCGTTCGCGCCGACCGTGCCGATGGCGCTGCGCGGGCCCGCGGCGGTGACGTCATATGCACCGTCGGCCTTGCCGCAGGCGCCCGATGATCTGCTCGCGCGCGTGTCGCAACTGTACGAGCAAGACGCGCAGCTGCGTGCGCTGTGGGAATCGGCGATGGCGGCGCGCGGCCTTGCGGGCGACGCTGGCGCGCGCCAGGACCCGGCGAGCCTCGGCAAGCTCGCGGCCAGTTTTCTGGCGCGCGACGACGGTCCGCGCATCGCGATGATCGAGACCGGCGGGTGGGACACGCACAGCGCGCAGAACGCGCGGCTCGCGAACCAACTGAAGGCACTCGACACGATGCTCGCGGCGTTGCGCGACGGCATGGGTTCATCGTGGAGCAAGACCACGGTGCTGGTCGCGACGGAGTTCGGCAGGACCGCCGCCGCGAACGGCACGGGCGGCACCGATCACGGCACCGGCTCGGTCGCGGTGGTGGTGGGCGGGTCGGTGCAGGGCGGACGCGTGATTGCCGATTGGCCGGGCCTCGCGCCGCATCAGCTGTATCAGTCGCGCGACCTGAAGCCGACCGCCTCGCTCGATGCGTTGATCGCCGGCACCGCGAGTGAAAGCCTCGGGCTCGATCCCGAACGGACGGCGGCAGCGCTGTTTGGTCGGACCATGGCGGGCAGACCGATGACGGGCATCGTGCCGGCGTGACGCGTTGATCGCACAACGGCGTGCAATGACGATGGCACGGAGGCGTAATGGGCGAGCGAGGATTCCGTGGGCGAGCGACCTGCGATCGCGGCGGACGGGGGGTCGTGCCGCATCGGCATGGCGAGTCGCGTGAGCCGACGCTGACTGCTTTGCTCGACGCGTTGATCGTCGGTGCAGCGAGCGAAAGTATTGCGCTCGATCCGGAGCGCACCGCGGCCGCGCTATTCGGCCGGACGATCGCGGGCAGGCCGTTGGCGAGGGTGGGGCAGGGCAGGTGAAGCGGCGGGCGTCGCGTGAACCGAGCGCTCGCCGACGCGATGATAGCGGCGGCCGTAGTAGATCAGCGCATCGCCCGCGTCCTGCGTGCGCGCGGCTTTCACCGCGCAGAAGAACACCGTGTGCGTACCGACTTCGGTCACCGACTCGATCTCGCAGTCGAGCGACGCGAGCGCGTCCTGCAACACCGGCGCGCCGGTTGCGAGGTCGTCCCATTGCGCGGCGGCGAAGCGCTCTTCGATCGCGAGCGCGCTCGTGGCGAAGTGCGCGGCAAGCGCCTGCTGCTCGGCGCTCAGTACGTTCACGCAGAGCTTGCCGTTGCTGCGAAACGCCGCGTTGTTGCGGCTGCTGCGATTGATGCAAACGAGCAGGGTGGGCGGCTCGTCGGTGACGCCGCAGACCGCCGACGCGGTGCAGCCCGCAAGGCCGGCTTCGCCGTCGCTGCTGATGATGTTGACGGCCGCGCCAAGCCCGGCCATCGCGTCGCGGAACGTGCTCTTGTCAAGCATGGGGGCCTCTGCTGGAAGTCGGGTTCGCCAAAACAACGGTGGTCGAGTTAGCCGCGAGCCTCGTCGTCCGGCGCCGCCGCGCAAGCCGGCGAACGGAAGCGCGCCGCCGTGTGGCTCGCAGGCAGCCGCGCGTGGCCGAACAGCTTTTCGCGCAGCGTGCCGTCACGATACGCGCGCTTGTACGCGCCACGCTCCTGCAGCAGCGGCACGACCAGTTCGATGAAATCGTCGAAGCACTCGGGCACGACGGTGCGCGACAGATTGAAGCCATCGACGCCGGTTTGCTCGGTCCACGCGATCAGATCGTCGGCGATTTTGTCGGCCGAACCGACGAGCGGCTGCTGGCGGCTGCCGAGCACCATCTGTTCGAGCAGCTTGCGCTTCGTCCATTGCGGACCGGCCGCGCGCGTCATCGCTTCGACGTTCGACACGATCGCCTGGCTCTTGCCCGTTTCGATCGGCTCGTCGAGGTCGTAGCGCGCGAAGTCGATGCCAAGCGACGCGGCCGCATGCACCAGCGCCGCCTCCGAGCTCACATAGCGGCGGTACTCCTCGAATTTCTCCCGCGCTTCCTGATCGGTGCGGCCCGTGATCACGGTCTGGCCGAGCAGTACCTTGATGTCGTCGGCGCGGCGGCCGCCGGCGACCGCGTGCGCGCGGATGTCGTCGACGATCGTCTTGACCGCCGGCTTCGCCTGACCGTTGACGAACACGCACTCCGCGTGTGCCGCCGCGAACTGTTTGCCGCGCGCGGACGAACCGGCCTGATACAGCACCGGCGTGCGCTGCGGCGACGGCTCCGCGAGATGCATCGCATCGACGCGGTACTGCTTGCCGTGGTGATGGATCACGTGGACTTTCGACGCGTCCGCATAGACGCCGCGCGCCTTGTCGCGCAGCACCGCGCCGTCTTCCCAGCTGCATTCCCACAGCTTGTACACGAGCTCCATGTACTCGTCGGCGAGATCGTAGCGGTCGTCGTGCGCCATCTGGCCGCTCAGGCCGATTGCGCGCGATGCGCTGTCCAGATAGCCGGTCACGACGTTCCAGCCGACCCGGCCGCGCGTCAGATGATCGAGCGTCGACATGCGGCGCGCGAACAGAAACGGCGGCTCGACCGACAGATTCGACGTGACGCCGAACGACAGATGCCGCGTGAGCGCGGCCATCGCCGGAATCAGCAGCGTCGGATCGTTGACCGGCACCTGCACGGCGCCGCCGATTGCCGCGTCCGGGCTGCCGCCATAGACGTCGTAGACGCCGACCACGTCCGCGAAAAAGATGCCGTCGAACAGGCCCGCTTCGAGCTTGCGCGCGTAGTCGGCCCAGTACTGCAGGTCCGTGTAGCGCGTGGACTGATCGCGCGGATGGGTCCACAGCCCTTGCTGGATGTGGCCTACGCAGTTCATGTCGAACGCGTTGAGAACGATTTCCTTCGGCATGGTGTGTTCCTGCTGACGAGCGGGTTCGGGCGATGGCGTGGTGTTTAATATAGTGGACGAAAAATCACTATGCAAGACATGGTTGGCTGGCTGTGCCGGTTGCGGTGGTCGTAGCGGCCTGAACTGGTCTGCGCTGATCCTGGCGCTGCTGCGTCAAAGGTAATCAGCCTGGCGTCGGCCGTGCCGGGGCAGCAAGCCCGCCAACGCAACCGGCATGGCACGGGAGGTGAAGGCATTGCGAGTCTCGACTCAATCGCTTATCGTCTCGATGAGTTTCGATAAGAAAGGATGCCCATGCGACCGTCCGTTGTTCTCGACATGAAGCGCAGCGTAGTGCGCGAAGCGACGAGTCGCTTCCGCGCAGCGAACCCGCGCGTGTTCGGCTCGGTGCTGCACGGCACCGACCGGGACGGCAGCGACCTCGATCTGCTGGTCGATGCGCTGCCAGGGGCGACGCTGTTCGACCTGGGGGGGTTGCAGGATGAACTGGAAGCGCTACTCGGCGTCCACGTCGATCTGCTGACCCCGGCCGACCTGCCGCAGAAGTTCCGGGCCAAGGTGCTTGCGCAGGCGCAGCCGGTATGAACGAGAACCGCTTGCCGGACTACCTCGACCACATGCAGCAAGCCGCAACCGATGCTTGCAGTGCAACCGGCGCTACCAGAGCTACTGAAACAACTGCCTGCTGCGTGCCAGGATGCCGAAGATGAAGACCGCAAGGACGATGGAATGAAGCAATGACCGAGCGGATGGAGTTAACGGAACTGAAGGCAACTATCTCGACCGCCGGCGGCAACGAACTCGTCAATGGGCACTGTCACGCCACGATGATCGGCTACCCCCGTGTCTCGACGCAGGATCAGAACCTTGAGTTGCAACAAGAGGCCTTCCAAAGCCGGTTGTCGGAAGGTCTTTGAGGATAAGGTGCCCCCACTTGCGCAACGACAACCCGCCATGTCCGAAACTTCCGCCATCGATCTGACCCAGGCGATCTCCGCGCGCGTGAAGACCGAGCGCGAGGCGCGCAACTGGTCGCTCGCCGAGCTGGCCGAGCGCTCGGGTGTATCGAAGGCGATGATCAGCAAGATCGAGCGTGGCGAGGCGAGTCCGACCGCGATGGTGCTCGGGCGGCTGTCGGGCGCGTTCGGGCTAACGCTGTCCACGTTGCTCGCACTCGCGGAGCAGACCGGCGAGCGGCTCGTGCGTCATGCGGACCAGCCGCTGTGGGAGGACCCCGAAACCGGCTATACGCGGCGGCGTATTTCACCGCCGACCGGCGGCGTGCTGGAACTGCTCGAAATCGAATTGCCGACTGGGGTGAGGGTGCCTTATCCGTCGGATGCGTTCGTGTTTCAGCATCAGCAGATCTGGGTCACGCAAGGGGTGCTGACGTTTCGCGAGGGCGCGCTCACGCACCGGCTCGAAGCGGGGGATTGTTTACAACTCGGTGCGCCGGTCGAATGCGAATTCTTCAATGCGGGCACCGAGGTGTGCAGATATGTGGTGGGGTTGGTGCGGCGCTGAGTTTCGTCCAGCTTGTGCTCAGCTCCCGCCACTCCCGCGGGATGGCAGGTTCAGGGTGAGTCTGTTGGTCACCGAGGCCACGCCCGGCACGCCTTTCGCAACATCGCCGGCCTGCTGGATCATGTCGCCCTGAGGCACCGAGCCGGTCAACGTCACCGCGCCGCCGCGCGCCCGCACGAACACGTTCGATACATTGAAGCCCGGCGCTTTACCGAGCGCGCGCCGCACGTCGCGGCCGAGCTTGCGATCCGCCGCACGCGTCGACGGGGCGGTCGTGGCCGGCGCGGCTGCCGTGGCGGCGGGCGCCTGCGCGTCGCTCGCCTGGGCATAGGCGCTGGATGCGGTTGCCACGCACAATGCAATACCGAGCACCTTCAAAAGATTGACTGTTTTCACGGTTTCACCTCCTCGATAAGATGATGTCGCTTCGCTGCATGTTAGAAACGCCGCGCTTTGTCGAGCAGGTCTGGACTCTGGGAAGCGTCTGTCTTGTAGAGGAGTGGTGGTGTTGGCGCTTCCGGCGCGGTTAAAAGATACTCCTGACGGCGCGGACATGCCAAAAAACTGAATCGCGGAAGGAAGTGCGTGCGCCTTGATTCCAGCACGGTGAGACACAGGCACCGGCATACGACGCAGCCGACTATAAGCGCGGGCGCGCGGCGCCGGGGGCCGTCCACGCTCCCGACCCGCATCCCGCTATTTGGCAGTAAGCTCCCGTTGACGGGTTCGCGTGGAGGCTGCGCGACCCGGCGTGTGGTTCACGATTCGCAGCCGCAATTCGTACGTTATTGCCAATTTTTTCAGGGGATATCAGTGATGAACAACTTCGCCATTAAACGAATCATGCTGGGGGTTTCGGCCGTCGCACTGATGGCCGGTACGATTCCGCTCGCGCTCGCGCAGGGCTCGACGGATGCCGCAGCCCAGGAAGGCGCGACGACGACCACTCCAAAGCCGACCAAGGCCGAGCGCAAGGCAGAGCGCAAACAGGCTCGCGCGAAAAAGAACGCCGAGTTGAAGAAACTCGAAGACGCGGGCTACCAGCCGGCGCAGAACGATCCGAACTATCCGGACAAGCTGCAGGCAGCCCAGAAGAAGGCCGGCGTTGGTGTGCCTGCCAGCCAGTAACGGACAGGCGGACGCCCGGCGTGGCATTCATCGTTGATGAGGCGCCGGGCAGTTGCGAGGCGCGATCATGGCAACGAAACATGAAGTGAAACGCTACAAGGCGAATCTCTCCGACGAACTGCACAGCGCCGCCCTCTATGAGACGCTCGCGCAGGTCGAGAAAGACGAGACCCGCAAGCAGGTCTATCAGGATCTCGCGCAATCCGAACACAGCCACGCGCAAGTGTGGGCCGACAAGCTCAGAGCCAATGGCATCGAACCGAAGGGCCGTGGCCATGCGGTCAAGACGCGTCTGATGAAGGGGCTCGTGCGCGTGTGCGGCGCGGACTTCGTGCTGCCGACGCTCGCCGCAGCCGAATACGCGGACCGCAACAAATATCAAGGCCAACGCGACGCGGGCCACATGTCGGCCGACGAACATCATCACGCGGCAGTCGTGCAGACGCTCGCGAGCACCGGCAATGCCAACCTGTCGTCCGGCGCGCGCATTGCCGCGGCCGAATCGTGGCACAAGGGCGCCGCGTCGGGCAACGATCTGCGCGCGGCGGTTCTCGGCGCGAACGATGGCCTCGTGTCCAACTTCTGCCTGATCATGGGCGTCGCCGGCGCGGGCACCGGCAACAAGGCGATCCTGTTGACCGGCCTCGCCGGGCTGATCGCCGGTGCCTGTTCGATGGCGCTCGGCGAATGGCTGTCGGTCACCAATGCGCGCGAACTCGCGAGCACGCAGATCGCCAAGGAAGCCGAGGAGATCGAAGAACAGCCCGAAGCGGAGGAGCACGAGCTCGCGCTGATCTACCGCGCGAAAGGGCTCGACGCGAGCGAGGCGAAACGCGTGGCCTCGCAGATGATGCGCGACAAGGACAAGGCGCTCGACACCCTCACGCGCGAGGAGCTCGGTCTCGATCCGGCGGAACTGGGCGGCAATCCGTGGTCGGCGGCGGGTGTGTCGTTCTGCTTGTTCTCGCTCGGCGCGATTTTCCCGGTGATGCCTTTCCTGTGGACGCGCGGCGTCAGCGCAATCGTGCAGTGCGTCGTGCTGAGCATGCTGGCGCTCGCATCGATCGGCGTGTTCACGTCGTTGTTCAATGGACGCAGCGCGGGGTTTTCGGCGCTGCGCCAGATCGTCATCGGGCTCATCGCGGCAGGGTTCACGTTCGGCGTCGGGCGCTTGCTGGGCGTGTCGATTTCCTGAACCCGGCGCCTCTCAGGCGCCTCGCGCCCGCCGCCGTCCGGGAGCGCCGCTTGCTATGTCGCGACACGCTCCGCGCGCGGGCCAACCCGCGTCAAGCCTTTCTCCCACAAGGGTTTGCTCGCCGCGCCGAGCGTCCACGGCATGGCCGGGTGTCGCATTTCCTCATGTGGTTGTCGGAATTAGTCGGTTAGCCGCACTTTTTTCTGGCAACTATGTAGGCACAGCGCGGACGGACGTCCGCAAGCGAGGAGAGCACTCGATGAATTCCCCCAAGGTCGTGGTCGAAGGGCTGTGCAAGGTGTTCGGCAGCAATCCGAAACAGGCGCTCGCGATGCTGGCCAGCGGCGCCACGAAAGAAGAGGTGTTTGCCCGCACCGGTCAGATCGTCGGCGTCCACAACGCGTCGTTCGAGGTTCGCGAGGGCGAGATCTTCGTGCTGATGGGCCTGTCCGGCTCGGGCAAGTCGACGCTGATTCGCCTGATCAATCGGCTCGTCGAGCCCAGCGCCGGCAAGGTGCTGATCGACGGCCGCGATGTCGCGAGCGTGCCGCGCGCCGAGCTGACCGCGCTGCGCCGCAAGGACATGAGCATGGTGTTCCAGTCCTTCGCGCTGATGCCGCAGCGCAGCGTGCTGGCCAACGCGGCGTTCGGCCTCGAAGTCGCGGGCGTCGGCCGCAAGGAGCGCGAGGCGCGGGCGCTGACGGTGCTCGAACAGGTCGGCCTTGCACCGTTCGCGCAGAAACTGCCGGCCGAGTTGTCGGGCGGCATGCAGCAGCGCGTCGGGCTCGCGCGCGCGCTCGCGGTCAACCCGTCGCTGATGATCATGGACGAGGCGTTCTCCGCGCTCGATCCGCTCAAGCGCAAGGAGATGCAGAACGTGCTGCTCGATCTGCAACGCGAGCAGCAGCGCACGATCCTGTTCGTGTCGCACGATCTGGAGGAGGCGATGCGCATCGGCACGCGCATCGCGATCATGGAAGGCGGCCGTGTCGTGCAGATCGGCACGCCGCGGGAAATCATCAAGAATCCGGCCGACGACTACGTGCGAGCGTTCTTCGAAGGCATCGACACGAGCCGCTATCTGACGGCCGGCGATCTGATGCAGACCGACGACGTGCCGCTGATGCACGCACCGCAGATCGACGCGTCGAGCGTCGCCGCGACGCTCGACGGCAGCGCCGACTACGCGTTCGTGCTCGATAGCGAGCGCCGGATTCGCGGCTTCGTGTGCCGCGATGCGACAGGCAGCGCGTCGCCGCAGCTCAACCAGATCGAATGCATCCGCCGCAACGCGCCGCTCGACGACGTGGTCGCGCGCGTGGTGGCGAGCCGCGCGCCGCTGCCGGTCGTCGAAGCGGACGGCTCGTACTGCGGTTCGGTCAACAAGACGAACGTGCTGAACGTTCTCACGCGCCATCGAGGTTCCCATGTCTGAAGTCATTCCAGTTGGCGCGTGGGTCGATCACGGCGTTCACTACCTGCTCGATCACGACGCGCAGACCTTCGACACGATCGGCAAGGTCATCGAGAGTTTCGCCGCGGCGGTCGAGCACGGCTTGCAGGCCGTGCCGATGTGGGCGCTGATGGCGTTTTTCGTCGGCATCGGCTTGTGGCGCGTCGGCTGGCGCTTCGCGCTGTTCACGCTGGGGGCGCTGCTGCTGATCTACGGCACCGGCTTCTGGGATCAGATGGTGATCACGCTCGGCCTCACGCTGTCATCGACGGTGATCAGTCTCGTGCTCGGCGTGCCGCTCGGCATCTGGACGGCGAAGAGCCGCGCCGTCGAAATGATCGTGCGCCCGGTGCTCGATCTGATGCAGACGATGCCCGCGTTCGTCTACCTGATTCCGGCCGCGATGCTGTTCGGTCTCGGCCGCGTGCCGGGCATCCTGTCGACGGTGATCTTCGCGATGCCGCCCGCGGTGCGTCTGACCGCGCTCGGCATCAGGCACGTGAATCGCGAAATCGTCGAAGCGGGACAGGCGTTCGGCTGCACGCCGTGGCAACTGCTGTACAAGGTGCAGTTTCCGAACGCGCTGCCGTCGATCATGACCGGCGTGAACCAGACCATCATGATGGCGCTGTCGATGGTGATCATCGCGTCGATGGTCGGTGCGGGCGGCCTCGGTAACGACGTGCTCGCGAGCATCCAGCGGCTCGATATCGGACTCGGCTTCGAAAGCGGCATGTCGGTCGTGATGCTGGCGATCATTCTGGACCGCATCACGGAGAGCTTCGGCCGGGCGCCGGGCAAGGTACGCGCGCCCCTGTTCGCCGGTTTGCGCAATGCGATGAAAGTGCGCCGCGAGCCGGCGGCGCAACACGGTTGATGGCCTGATTCGATACGTCCATGAAGCGCGACGCAATCGCCTCCGCCGAAGCCGATGCGCGGCTGTGCGCCGTCGCGCACGTCGGCTTCCTGACGCTGCCGAACTTCTCGATGATCGCGTTCACGAGCGCGGTCGAGGTGCTGCGCATGGCGAACTACGTGGGCCGCGCGCAGCACTACCGGTGGTCGGTGATCACGCCGGACGGCGAGCCGGCGCGCGCGAGCAACGGCATCACGGTGAAACCGACCACCACGCTCGCCGAGGCCGGCATGCCGGACCTGCTGTTCGTGTGCGCGGGCTGGCACGTGCGCGAGTATGTGAACGACGCGGTGATCGCGCTGCTGCGCGAGGCGGCCGCGCACCGCGTGCCGCTCGGCGGGATCTGCACGGGTCCGTATGCGCTGCTCGCGGCCGGGCTGCTCGACGGCTATCGCGCGACCGTGCATTGGGAGGACATGTCGCCGTTGCACCAGCGCTATCCGCATGTGCATTTCGACGACGAACTGTTCGTGATCGACCGCGACCGGCTGACCTGCACCGGCGGAACCGCGCCGCTCGATCTGATGCTGCATCTGGTGGGCATGAGGCTGGGGGCCGCGGTGGCCGCGCAGGTGTCCGAGCAATTCATCGTCGAGCGGATTCGCGGCTCGACCGATTACCAGCACATTCCGGTCGACGCGCGGGTCGGCCTGTCGCGCACCGAACTGATCGAAGTGGTGCGGCTGATGGAAGCGAACATCGAGGAGCCGCTATCGCTCGACGAACTCGCCCGGCTCGTCAACCTGTCGCAGCGTCATTTGCAACGGATGTTCAAGCTATTCCTGAACGTGTCGCCGACGCATTACTACCTGAGCTTGCGGCTGCGCCGCGCGCGCGATCTGCTGCGCAATACCGATGCGTCGATCGCGCGCGTGACCACGGTGTGCGGTTTTCATTCTCCGTGCCATTTCAGCAAGGCCTATCGCGCGCAGTTCGGGCATGCGCCGAGCGTCGAGCGGCGCATGCCGGAGTAGCGGGTGCCGCGGCCTCGCATGCCGCGCGGATTCAGATCGCCTGCGCGCGGCCCGGAAACGTTTCGTCGTAGCACGAGCCGTCGTCGGCTTGCTCCGCCGTGCCGCGCTGTTCGCGATACATCATCGGCGGCACGCCGAACTGTTTGCGAAATTCCCGTCCCAGGTGCGAGGCGTCCGAAAAGCCGCAGCTCGACGCGATATCGGCGACGGTTTTGTCTGAGCTCGTCAACAACCACGCGGCGGTGCGCAGGCGCACCTGCTTCGCGTAGGCTTGCGGCGCCTTGCCGGTCTGCGCCTTGAACAGCCGTTCGAGCTGACGCGGCGACAGATCGAGCTTGCCCGCCAGTTGGTCGAGCGGCAGCGCGCGGCCCACGTGCTGCTCCATCAGCAGGATCGCGCGCTTGACCTTCGGATGCGAGGCCGGCGCGAGACCGGGGGGATGAGGCTGCGGCGCGTTGCCTTTCTGCAGGTCGTCGACGAGCAGGATGCGCAGCGCCTTCTGCACCGTGGCGGTTTCGAAATGACGCAGCAGGATCGCGGCGGCGACGTCGATCGACGCGCGGCCGCCGGAACAGGTGATGCGCCGCCGGTCGATCACGAACAGCCGGTCGGCGACCAGCATCTGTTCGTCGACCGACGGAAAGCGCTCGATGAAATCCCAGTAGTGAAACCAGCTCACGCAGATCCGATGGCCGTCGAGCACGCCCGCGCGCATCAGCGAGAACACGCCGGTGCACATGCCGACCAGCGTCGCGTCGCGGGCGGCGGCGCGGCGGATGAACGCGAGCGTCGCCTCGCTCGCGGCCGGCCCCGAGTGCAGCAGTCCGCCGACCACCACCACGTAGTCGAACTTCCCGGCGGTCTCGAAGGTTTCCCACGGCGTGATCTGGATGCCGCAACTCGCGCGCACCGGAGCCAGGGTTTCCCCGATCACGCTCCACGAACAGCGCACCGGCTTGCTGAAGTCGCCTTCGTCGGCGGACAGGCGCAGCAGGTCGACGAAACCCGCGAATGCGGTCAGCGTGAAGTTCGGCAGCAGGATGATGCCGAAGCGGATGCGCTGCTTCGCGGCCGTGTCGAGTGAGGGAGGGGCAAGCGTTTCAGCGGAATTCATGCGCGCGGCGGGTCGGTGAAAAGAACGGCGAAAGAGGAACGAACGTTGACCGAAACGGTGAAGCGAGGATAGCACCACGGACCTTCAGCATTGCCGGCCGCAATCGGGCCGCCTGTCGCAAATGCGTCACAAGTCATCGCAAATGCGCCGGAAGACCCGCCTGGCGGTTCACCTGACGACGCCATCCCATTGCGATGCCGTTTTTATTCTATCGATCCGGCCCGGCGTGCGGTGCAATAGACGCACATTCCGTCCGGGCGCATGAGTCGAGTCGAAGCGCTTCCGGCCATCGCAACACGCAAGACACAACGCACAAGGCACGCCATGAACGTCAGCGTCTTCGATCTGTTCAAGATCGGCATCGGTCCATCCAGCTCGCACACGGTCGGGCCGATGATCGCCGCATGCCGCTTCGCATCGCACATCGAGGACGCGAATCTGCTCGGCTTCGTGCGGCGCGTCAGAGCCGAGCTGTTCGGCTCGCTCGGCGCGACCGGCAAGGGCCACGGCACCGACAAGGCGGTGCTGCTCGGCCTCGAAGGCAATCTGCCCGACCGGCTCGATCCTGAGCTGATCGAGCCGCGGCTGCGCGCGATCCGCGAGACCCGACAGCTCGTGCTGCTCGGCAAGCATCCGGTCGCGTTCGACGAGCGCGAACATGTCGGCTTTTTCCGCAAGCTGATGCCGGGCGCGCCGGGCTCGGGCGTCGTGCATCCGAACGGCATGCGCTTCCAGGCCTTCGACGAGAACGGTCAACTGCTCGTCGAAAAAGAGTACTTCTCGATCGGCGGCGGCTTCGTCGTCAATCGCGACGGCGACCGCGTGAACGGCCGGCGCGCCAACGCGGAGGTGCCGTATCCGTTTCGCACCGGCGCCGATCTGATGCGCGTGTGCCGCGAAAGCGGCCTGTCCATCGCCGAAGTGACGTTGCGCAACGAATGCGCGACCCGGCCCGAGCACGAAGTGCGCGAGGGCCTGCTGGCGATCTGGCGCACGATGGCCGCGTGTGTCGAGCGCGGTTGCAAGGCGCGCGGCGAGTTGCCCGGCCCGATGCACGTGAAGCGTCGCGCGGCCGAGCTGTGCGAGCGCTTGCGCGCACACTCGGAGGAATCGCTGCGCGACCCGCTGTCGATGCTCGACTGGGTCAACCTGTACGCGATGGCCGTCAACGAGGAGAACGCCGCGGGCGGCCGGGTCGTCACCGCGCCGACCAATGGCGCGGCCGGCGTGATCCCGGCAGTGCTGCACTACTACGTGAAATTCATGCATGCGGCGAACGACGCCGGCATCGTCGACTTCCTGCTGACCGCCGCGGCGATCGGCATCATCTACAAGGAAACGGCGTCGATCTCCGGCGCCGAGGTGGGCTGCCAGGGCGAAGTGGGCGTGGCCTGCTCGATGGCCGCCGCCGCGCTCGCGGCCGTGATGGGCGGCACGCCCACCCAGGTCGAGAACGCCGCCGAAATCGGCATGGAACACAACCTCGGCATGACCTGCGATCCGGTCGGCGGGCTGGTGCAGATTCCGTGCATCGAGCGCAACGCGATGGGCGCGATCAAGGCGATCAACGCGGCCCGCCTCGCGATGAAGGGCGACGGCAAGCACGTGGTGTCGCTCGACAGTGTGATCCGCACCATGCGCGAAACCGGCGCCGACATGAAGACGAAATACAAGGAGACGTCGCGCGGCGGACTGGCCGTGAACGTCATCGAGTGTTGAACCGCTACACCGCATCTGCAAAACCGCAAAGGAACAACGATGAGCCGCTATTCGATATTCAGCCTGCTACGCAACGGGATGTCGTATCACGAGAACTGGGAGCGGCAATGGCGCAGCCCCGAGCCTAAACGTGAATACGACGTCGTGATCGTCGGCGGCGGCGGGCACGGTCTCGCGACCGCGTACTACCTCGCGAAGGAGCATGGCGTGCGCAATGTCGCGGTGCTCGAGAAGGGCTGGATCGGCGGCGGCAACACCGCGCGCAATACGACGATCGTGCGGTCGAACTACCTGTGGGACGAATCCGCCGCGCTCTACGAGAAGGCGATGAAGCTGTGGGAAGGGCTCGCGCAGGATCTGAACTACAACGTGATGTTCAGCCAGCGCGGCGTGATGAATCTCGCGCATACGCTGCAGGACGTGCGCGACACCGAACGCCGCGTCAACGCGAACCGCCTGAACGGCGTCGACGCCGAATTTCTCACGCCCGCGCAGATCAAGGAACTCGAGCCGACCATCAATCTGAACAGCCGCTACCCGGTGCTCGGCGCATCGATCCAGCGGCGCGGCGGCGTGGCCCGGCACGATGCGGTGGCGTGGGGCTTCGCGCGCGGCGCCGATCAGGCCGGCGTCGATATCGTGCAGAACTGCCAGGTCGTCGGCATTCGCCGCGACGGCAGCCACGTGACGGGCGTCGACACGACCAAGGGTTTCATCAAGGCGAAGAAGGTCGCGGTGGTCGCGGCCGGCAACACGTCGACGCTCGCCGACATGGCCGGCGTGCGGCTGCCGCTCGAAAGCCATCCGTTGCAGGCGCTGGTGTCGGAGCCGATCAAGCCGGTCGTCAACACGGTCGTGATGTCGAATGCGGTCCACGCGTATATCAGCCAGTCCGACAAGGGCGATCTCGTGATCGGCGCGGGCGTCGATCAGTACACCGGGTTCGGGCAGCGCGGCAGCTTCCAGGTCATCGAGGGCACGCTCGAGGCGATCGTCGAGATGTTCCCCGTGTTTTCCCGCGTGCGGATGAACCGGCAGTGGGGCGGCATCGTCGATGTGTCGCCGGACGCGTGCCCGATCATCAGCAAGACCGATGTGAAGGGACTGTATTTCAACTGCGGCTGGGGGACGGGCGGCTTCAAGGCGACGCCCGGCTCGGGATGGGTCTTTGCGCACACGATCGCGAAGGACGAACCCCATCCGTTGAACGCGCCGTTTTCGCTGGACCGGTTCTATACCGGTCATCTGATCGATGAGCATGGCGCTGCCGCCGTGGCCCACTAGTCGACAAGGAGACACAGATGCTGCTGATCGAATGCCCCTGGTGCGGTCCCCGCGCCGAAACCGAATTCTCGTGCGGCGGCGAGGCGGACATCGCCCGTCCGCTCGACACGGACAAGCTCACCGACAAGGAATGGGGCGACTACCTTTTCATGCGCAAGAACCCGCGCGGCGTGCATCGCGAGCAATGGTTCCACACGCAGGGCTGCCGCCGCTGGTTCAAGGCGCAGCGCGACACCGTCAGCTATGCGTTCCAGGGCTATCAGACGTTCGAGCGTCCGTTGCTGGCGCTGGACAGTACCGATACACAGGCAGCAAACGCACAGGTAAAGGCACAAGAGGGCAAAGCATCATGAGCCAGAAAGACCGACTCCCGACCGGCGGGCGCATCAATCGCGCGATCGCGCTGAGCTTCACGTTCAACGGCGTCGAGTATCAGGGTTATCAAGGCGATACGCTCGCGTCCGCATTGCTCGCGAACGGCATGCATTTCGTCGCGCGCAGCTGGAAATATCATCGGCCGCGCGGCATCGTGACCGCGGGCGTCGAGGAGCCGAACGCGGTCGTGCAACTGGAGACCGGCGCCTACACGGTGCCGAACGCGCGCGCCACCGAGGTCGAGTTGTACCAGGGGCTCGTCGCGAGCAGCGTGAACGCGAAACCGAGCATCGAGAAGGACCGCATGGCGATCAACCAGAAGATCGCGCGCTTCATTCCGGCGGGCTTCTACTACAAGACCTTCATGTGGCCGCGCAAACTCTGGCCGAAGTACGAGGAAGCGATTCGCGACGCGGCCGGCCTCGGCACCGCGCCGCGACAGCGCGACGCGGACCGCTACGACAAGTGCTTCGCGCATTGCGACGTGCTGGTGGTCGGCGGCGGCCCGACCGGGCTCGCGGCCGCGCACGCGGCGGCCTTGTCCGGCGCGCGCGTGACGCTCGTCGACGATCAGCCCGAGCTGGGCGGCTCGCTGCTGTCCTGCGGCGCGGAGATCGACGGCAAGCCCGCGCTGCGGTGGGTGCAGAAAATCGAGGACGAATTGCGGCAGTTGCCCGATGTGAAGATCCTGAGCCGCAGCACCGCGTTCGGCTATCAGGACCACAATCTCGTCACGGTCACCCAGCGCCTGACCGATCATCTGCCCGTGTCGCAGCGCAAGGGCACGCGCGAACTGCTGTGGAAGATCCGCGCGAAACGCGTGATTCTCGCGACCGGCGCGCATGAACGGCCGATCGTGTTCGGCAACAACGATCTGCCTGGCGTGATGCTCGCGTCGGCGGTGTCGAGCTATCTGCATCGGTATGCGGTACTGCCGGGTCGCAATGCGATCGTGTTCACGAACAACGACGACGGCTATCAATGCGCGCTCGACCTGAAGGCGGCCGGCGCGCAGGTGAGCGTCATCGATCCGCGCGCGGGCGAATCGAAGGGCACGCTGCCCGCGCTTGCGCGCCGCCATGGCATCAAGGTGCTGAACGGCACGGTCGTCACGGCGGCGCATGGCAAGCTGCGCGTCGCGTCGGTGTCGCTCGCCTCGTATGCGAAAGGGCAGATCACCGCTCAGCAGGGCCAACTGCCGTGCGATCTGCTCGCGATGTCGGGTGGCTGGAGCCCAGTGCTGCATCTGTTCGCGCAGTCGGGCGGCAAGGCCCATTGGCATGACGACAAGGCCTGCTTCGTGCCGGGCAAGGCGGTCCAGCCTGAGACCAGCGTCGGCGCCTGCGCGGGCGACTTCACGCTCGGCCAGGGCATCCGCTTCGCGCTCGACGCCGGCGTCGAAGCGGCGCGCGCGGCCGGGCACATCGTCGCGCGGCCAAAGCCGGTGCAGGTCGCCGAACTGAGCGAAACGAAGCTGGAACCGCTGTGGCTCGTCGGTGGACGCGAGTTGGCCACGCGCGGGCCCAAGCAGTTCGTCGACTTCCAGAACGACGTCGCGGCGGCCGATATCTTCCTCGCGGCGCGCGAAGGCTTCGAATCCGTCGAACACGTGAAGCGCTACACCGCGATGGGCTTCGGCACCGACCAGGGCAAGCTCGGCAACATCAACGGCATGGCGATTCTCGCCCAGGCGCTCGGTAAGACCATTCCCGAGACCGGCACGACGACGTTCCGGCCGAACTACACGCCGGTCACGTTCGGCACCTTCGCCGGCCGGGAATTGGGCGAATTGCTCGATCCGGTGCGCAAGACGGCGGTACACGAATGGCACGTGGAACACGGCGCGGCGTTCGAGGACGTCGGCAACTGGAAGCGTCCGTGGTATTACCCGAAAGCGGGCGAGGATCTGCACGCGGCGGTTGCGCGCGAAGCGCTCGCGGTGCGCACAAGCGTCGGCATCCTCGATGCGTCGACGCTAGGCAAGATCGATATTCAGGGCCCCGATTCCGCGAAACTGTTGAACTGGGTGTACACGAATCCGTGGACCAAGCTCGAAGTCGGCAAGTGCCGCTACGGCCTGATGCTCGACGAAAACGGCATGATCTTCGACGACGGCGTGACCGTGCGCCTCGCCGAGCAGCACTACATGATGACGACCACCACCGGCGGCGCGGCGCGTGTGCTCACGTGGCTCGAACGCTGGCTGCAAACCGAATGGCCCGACCTGCGCGTGCGGCTCGCGTCGGTCACCGATCACTGGGCAACTTTTGCGGTAGTCGGCCCGATGAGCCGCAAGGTGCTGCAAAAGGTCTGCGACGACATCGACTTCGCGAACGCGGCGTTTCCGTTCATGACGTATCGTGAAGGCACCGTCGCGGGCGCGGCGGCGCGCGTGATGCGCATCAGCTTCTCGGGCGAACTCGCGTATGAGGTGAACGTGCCGGCCAACGTCGGACGCGCGGTGTGGGAAGCGTTGATGGCCGCGGGCGCCGAGTTCGACATCACGCCGTACGGCACCGAGACGATGCACGTGCTGCGCGCGGAGAAGGGCTACATCATCGTCGGCCAGGATACGGACGGCTCGATGACGCCGCACGACCTCGGCATGGGCGGGCTCGTCGCGAAGTCGAAGGACTTTCTCGGCAAGCGCTCGCTCGCCCGCTCGGACACCGCGAAGGCGGGACGCAAGCAACTGGTCGGGCTGCTCGCGGAGGATGCGTCGTTCGTGATACCCGAGGGCTCGCAGATCGTCGCCGGTCCGTTCCAGGGCGACACCGCGCCGATGCTCGGGCACGTCACGTCGAGCTATTACAGCCCGATTCTGCAATGCTCGATCGCGATGGCGGTCGTCAAGGGCGGTCTCGACAAGATCGGCACGACCGTCACGATTCCGCTCGCGAGCGGCAAACAGATCGCGGCGAAGATCGCGAGTCCGGTGTTCTACGACAGCGAAGGAGCACGTCAACATGTGGAATGAAACAGGCGGGACGGTGTCCATCGTGGACCGCACGCTCGGGCGGCAAAACGGCGCGTGGCAGGAGTCGCCGCTGGTCGGTGTGGATGGGCTGCTGAAACAGCATCAGGCCAACGCGAGTGCCGCGTTCCGGCTCGGCGAGCGGCCATTTCTCGAACTCGTGAACGTGCGCGGCGATACGCGCGACGCGGCGTTCATTCGCGCGGTGGAACAGGTGATCGGCTGCAAGCCGCCGGAGAAGCCGAACACCGTCGCGCGCGGCAACGGCTACGACATGGTCTGGCTCGGCCCCGACGAATGGCTCGTGCGTTCGGAGACCGCGCACGATGCGACGCGCACGGCGCCGTTGCAGGCGAAGCTCGGCGCGGCGTTCGCGGGCGTGTTCGCATCGGCGGTCGATGTGGGCAGCGGCTATACGGTGCTTGAAATCACCGGCACGCGGACGCGCGACGTGCTCGCGCGCGGCTGTCCGCTCGATCTGCATCCGAAACTGTTCGGGGTGGGGCAGTGCGCGCAGAGCCACTATTTCAAGGCGTCGATCACGTTGCTGCCCACGGGCACCGACAGTTTCGACATCGTCGTGCGTCGCAGTTTCGCGGATTACTTCGTCAGGATCATGCTCGACGCCGCCGAGCCGTTGATGTGCTGAGCGACGCGCGCTTCGCTTTGCTGATTTCGCCATGACGTCGGCACGCGCGGCCACCTCGCTTCTCACGGCACGCGCGTGCGATGAGCGCGATGCCGGCGCCGCGCTCGCGCTGCTCGATCAAAGTATCGCGCTGCGTCATCGGCGCATTGCGCTGATCCGCTATCTGCTCGCGCGGGAGCTCGGTGCGCCCCTCGAAGCGCGGCATCATGCGTACGTCGAGAAAATCGCGGCCCGTCTGAGCGCGGATGCGCTCGCGCGGATCGCCGGCGCAGCGCGTGCGCGGCTGCGCCCGTAAGTCCACGCCGTATCAGGGCTTGCCGCCATCCAGCGCCGTGAGGATCTGATGCGCGGCGCTCACGCGCGCTTCGTTCGGGAAATTGCGATTGGCGAGCATCACGATACCGATGCGTTTTTGCGGCACGAACGCGACATACGCGCCGAAGCCGTTCGTCGATCCGGTCTTGTTGATCCAGACGTTCTGCTGCGGCGGCAGCGGCGGTTTGATTGCGGTCGACGGCGTCCCGTTGAGGACCATCTCCGGCGAATTGCCGGCCAGCAAGGTCGGCAACGCGACCGGATACGGGTACTGCTCCCAGATCAGATCCTGGGTCAGCACGCCGGACTGGAAGTAGCCGGTATGCGTGTCCGTGATCGCGCGCTGCCACTGACTGTCGAGCGGAATCAGATTCATGTTTGCCTGCACGTAACGCAGCATATCCGCGGCGGTCGACTTCACCCCGTAGGCTTCGGCGGAAATCACGCCGCCCGTCAGACGGACCGGCGGGCCGTCTTTCGCATAGCCCTGCGCATAGTCCGGCATTTTCGCCGCGGGCACGTCGATATAGGTGCTCTTCATACCGAGCGCCGGAAACACGCGTTGCTGCACCAGCACGGTGAAATCCTGCCCCATGGTCTTCGCGGTGATCAGGCCGAGCGTGCCGATGCCGGGATTCGAGTAGGTGCGGAACGTGCCGGGCGCATGAGCGGGCTCCCAGTCGTGGAAGTACCGCAGCAATTGCGCGTCGTTATGGATGTCGTCCGGCACCTGCAGGGGCAGGCCGCCAGGCGTGTGCGTGCCGAGGTTCAGCAGGCTGACTTTGCCGAACGGGCGGCCGCGCAGCGTCGGCAGATAGCGTTCCGTGCCGTCCGACAACGACAGCTTGCCGTCGAGCTGCGCATACGACGCGAGTGTCGCCGTGAAGGTCTTGCTGACCGAGCCGAGTTCGAACAGCGTGTCGCGTGTGACCGGCTTGCCGGTTTGCGTCGATGCGACGCCATAGTTGTAGACGTAGGGCTTGCCGTCGTCGATCACGCCGATCGCCATGCCGGCGATATGGTACTTCGCCATCAGCGGCCTGATCGCGGCATCGATGGTGGGTTGGAGTTGCGCGGCGGTGGGCTCGGCCGCGTGGCCGACGGGTGAGATCGCGCAGAGCGTGAACAGCGCGAACGTGGCGGTTGTTATCAGTTTGAGCGTTCGGGTCTTCATGGCAAACGGGTCCTCGGTCGGGGGAGTGTGAATCGGCGGATCGGCGATTCGGCTGAGGCAGCACTATCGGGCTTTTGCGAACCGCTGGCAAACGAGGATAAGTTAGGCGACGGTAAAGAAAAAGTTGTGGGCGGCAATCCGAGCGGCGCCGGCGTTGTCGGCTGAAGCCAAACGCGTGTCGGGTTCGACACAGGTGTCGCTCCGGGCGGCCGCTACGCTGGTGAAACGGTGCGCCGCGCGGCGTGCGGGGCGTGCCGCTCACGAACATGGAGACGAGACAATGAGCAGCAATCGCGGCGTCGTGTATCTGGGGCAGGGTATGGTCGAAGTGCAATCGATCGACTACCCGAAGATGGTCGATCCTCGCGGCCGTTCGATCGGCCACGGCGTGATCCTGAAAGTGGTCAGCACGAATATCTGCGGCTCCGATCAGCACATGGTGCGTGGCCGCACGACCGCCGAGGTCGGCCTCGTACTTGGGCACGAGATTACCGGCGAAGTGATCGAGGTCGGGCGCGATGTCGAGACGCTGAAGGTCGGCGATCTGGTGTCGGTGCCGTTCAACGTCGCCTGCGGGCGCTGCCCGACCTGCAAGGCGCAGCATACCGGCGTGTGCCTGAACGTAAACCCGTCGCGCGCGGGCGGCGCGTATGGCTACGTCGACATGGGCGGATGGATCGGCGGCCAGGCCGAATACGTGCTGGTGCCGTACGCGGACTTCAACCTGCTGAAATTTCCCGACCGCGCGCAGGCGATGTCGAAGATCCGTGACCTGACGTGCCTGTCCGACATTCTGCCGACCGGCTATCACGGCGCGGTGATGGCCGGCGTGCAGCCCGGTGCGAGCGTCTACATCGCGGGCGCGGGCCCGGTCGGCATGGCGGCGGCCGCGTCCGCGCGCCTCCTGGGTGCGGCCTGCACGATCGTCGGTGACATGAACGAGGCACGCCTTGCGCATGCGCGCAAGATGGGCTTCCAGACTATCAATCTGTCGAAGGACGCGACGCTCGGCGAACAGATCGAGCAGATTCTCGGCAAGCCCGAAGTGGATTGCGCGGTGGACTGCGTCGGCTTCGAAGCACACGGTCACGGCAGCAGCGCTTCACACGAGGAGGCCCCGGCCGCGGTGCTCAATTCGCTGATGGAAATTACCCGCGCGGCCGGCGCGATCGGCATTCCCGGACTCTACGTGACCGACGATCCGGGCTCGACCGATGCCGCCGCGCGCCAGGGCAGCCTCAGCTTGCGTTTCGGGCTCGGCTGGGCCAAATCGCACTCGTTCCACACCGGGCAGACGCCGGTCATGAAGTACAACCGCAATCTGATGCAGGCGATCCTGTGGGACCGTTTGCCGATCGCCGACATCGTCAACGTGACGGTGGTGTCGCTCGACGATGCGCCCGAGGGTTACCGGCAATTCGACGGCGGCGCGCCGAAGAAGTTTGTGATCGACCCGCACGGGTTGTTGAAGGCCGCTTGAGGTTCGTTGGCCGCTGGTATCAAGCGGCCATCACCGGCGCGTTCGATAGCGAAGGCACCTGCTTGCGACGCTCGCGCGTCGGCGCGGTGCCGAACGCATCGCGATAGCTCTTCGAGAAGTGGCAGGCCGACTGGAAGCCGCAGGCCATCGTGATGTGCATGATCGACATGTCGGTCTGCAACAGCAGCTCGCGCGCGCGCCGCAGGCGCAGTGTCAGATAGTAGTGCGTCGGCGTCATGCCCAGATGTTCGCGGAACAGCCGTTGCAACTGCCGTTGCGACATGCCGGCGAGCCGCGCCAGTTCTTCGCGCGACAGCGGCTCCTCGATGTTGTTCTCCATCAGCGAGATCACTTCGAACAGCGACTTGTTGGCCGAGCCGAGCCGCGCGACGAGCGGCATCTTCTGCTGCGCGCTGGTGTCGCGCACGTGTTCGACGATGAACTGCTCGGCGATCTGCGTGACCCGAGCGGTGCCAACACGCGGCGCGATCAGGTTCAGCATCATGTCGAGCGGCGCGACGCCGCCGGTACAGGTCACGCGATCGCGATCGATCACGAATAGCTCTTTCAGAAAGCGCGTATCGGGAAACTCTTCCTTCAGCGCCGACATGTTTTCCCAATGAATCGCGCACGCATAACCGGCCAGCAGGCCGGCGCGCGCGAGCGCATAGGTGCCCGTGCAAAGACTGCCCAGCACGCAGCCCATGCGCGCGAAACGGCGCAGCGCGGACAGATGCTCGGCGGTGGTGGAGCGCTGCACGTCGATGCCGCCGACCACGAACACGATGTCGGGTTGCCCGACGCATTCGACCGACCCCGTATCGACGGATAACCCGTTGCTCGCCATGACCGGCCCGCCGGCGGGACTCACGATCGACCAGCGGTAAAGCGTCTGGCCCGTCAGATAGTTCGCCATGCGTAGCACTTCGATCGCGTTCGAGAAGGCGATCATCGTGAAGTTGGGGACCGGCATGAATGCGAAATGCGACAACGATGCCGTGCGATCGGTGGACATGGGAACGGTGATTCCTGATGTAAATGTCGCGTCGCCGTGGGGAGGGCGACTATCTGAATTCTGAGTATCAGGGCAACTACCGTGCCATCAGGCTAAACCCTTGGATACTGCGCACAAAGCCTGGAATAGCTAAGCAATCGACTGATGAAAGCATCCGCGCGGCACCGGAACAGCGCGGCGACGCCCTTGCAGCGCACCCGATCGGCGCAGGAATACTGCGTTGTAGTGCAGCGCTGAGCGCGCGGATCGCGCCGACTTGTCGAAAAAGGTTGCGCATGGCGGAAAAGGCAAAGAACGCGTCTGAATTCGTAAATAGACGCGCCGGGCGACCGTCAAGAATAGACCCAGGGCAAAGCGGTAGCGCGATCCCGCCGGCAACCCGTAGCGGCCTTCCCGTCAACGATCTCACGGACCTTCCATGTCGAACCCGAATCCCTTCTTCGAAGACTCGCTAGCGGCGCGCGACCCGGCCGTGCGCGGCGCCATTCTGAAAGAGCTCGAGCGTCAGCAGTCGCAAGTCGAGCTGATCGCGTCGGAAAACATCGTGTCGCGCGCGGTGCTCGACGCGCAGGGCTCGGTGCTGACCAACAAGTACGCGGAAGGGTATCCGGGCAAGCGTTACTACGGCGGTTGCGAATACGTCGACGCGATCGAGACGCTCGCGCTCGATCGCATCAAGCAGCTCTTCAACGCGAAGTTCGCCAACGTGCAGCCCCATTCTGGCGCGCAGGCCAACGGCGCGGTGATGCTCGCGCTCACCAGGCCGGGCGATACGGTGCTCGGCATGTCGCTCGACGCGGGCGGGCATCTGACGCACGGCGCGAAACCCGCGATGTCGGGCAAGTGGTTCAACGCGGTGCAGTACGGCGTGCGGCGCGACACGATGCTGATCGACTACGAGCAGATCGAGGAACTGGCGCAACAGCACAAGCCGACGCTGCTGATCGCCGGCTTCTCCGCCTATCCGCGCGCGCTCGACTTCGCGCGGCTGCGCGCGATCGCCGATGGCGCCGGTGCGAAGCTGATGGTGGACATGGCGCATATCGCCGGCGTGATCGCGGCCGGCCGCCATGACAATCCGGTCCCGCATGCGCACGTGGTCACGTCGACCACCCACAAGACCTTGCGCGGTCCGCGCGGCGGATTCGTGCTGACCAACGACGAGGAGATCGCAAAGAAGATCAACTCTGCCGTGTTCCCCGGCTTGCAGGGCGGCCCGCTGATGCACGTGATCGCCGGCAAGGCGGTCGCATTCGGCGAGGCGCTGCAGCCGGACTTCAAAACCTATATCGACAGCGTGCTCGCGAACGCGCGGGCATTGGGCGAGGTGCTCACATCGGGCGGCGTCGATCTGGTGACGGGCGGCACCGACAACCATCTGCTGCTGGTCGATCTGCGGCCGAAGGGGCTCAAGGGCAATCAGGTCGAACAGGCGCTGGAGCGCGCGGGCATCACCTGCAACAAGAACGGCATTCCGTTCGATACGGAGAAGCCGACCATCACCTCCGGCATCCGCCTCGGCACACCGGCGGCCACGACACGCGGCTTCGGCGTCAGCGAGTTTCGCGAGGTCGGGCGTCTGATCGTCGAGGTGCTCGATGCGCTGCGCGTGTCGCCCGAAGGCGATGCCGCAACCGAACAACGCGTGCGCCGCGAGATTTTCGCGCTGTGCGAGCGCTTTCCCATTTACTGAGTACGCGTGGAGCAAACGATGAGTCAACTGCACGAGAACAGCATCATCATCGACGGGCTGAACATTTCGAAGTTCGAGCGCGGGGTGTTCGAGGACATGCGCAAGGGCGGCGTGACCGCGGTGAACTGCACGGTGTCGGTCTGGGAGAGTTTTCAGAAGACCGTCGACAACATCGCCGAAATGAAGCAGCAAATCCGCCAATACAGCGAGATCCTCACGCTGGTGCGCACCACCGACGACATCTTCCGCGCCAAGAAAGAGAACAGGACCGGCATCATCTTCGGCTTCCAGAACGCGCATGCGTTCGAGGACAACCTCGGCTATATCGAAGCGTTCAAGGATCTCGGCGTCAACGTGGTGCAGCTTTGCTACAACACGCAGAACCTGGTCGGCACCGGCTGCTACGAACGCGACGGCGGTCTGTCCGGCTACGGGCGCGAAGTGATTCAGGAGATGAACCGCGTCGGCATCATGGTCGATCTGTCGCATGTGGGCGGCAAGACGTCGTCGGAGGCGATCGCGGCGTCGAAGAAGCCGGTCTGCTATTCGCATTGCTGCCCGTCCGGGCTCAAGGAGCATCCGCGCAACAAGACCGACGAGCAGATGAAGGAGATCGCGGACGCGGGCGGCTTCGTCGGCGTGACGATGTTCGCGCCGTTCCTGAAGCGCGGACCGGATGCGACCGTCGAGGACTATATCGAGGCGATCGAGTACGTGGTGAACCTGATCGGCGAGGACCAGGTGGGGATCGGCACGGATTTCACGCAGGGCTACAGCACCGAGTTTTTCGACTGGATCACGCACGACAAGGGCCGTTATCGCCAGTTGACGAACTTCGGCAAGGTCGTGAATCCCGAAGGCATTCGCACGATCGGCGAGTTTCCGAACCTGACCGCCGCGATGGAACGCGCCGGCTGGAGCGAGACGCGCATCCGCAAGATCATGGGCGAAAACTGGGTAAGGGTGTTCGGCGAAGTCTGGAAGGTGTGAGCTTTAGCCCTTGTTTTCATAGCGGATACGAAACGGAGTCTCCACATGCAACCCCAACTGCCTATCGACGTCGATCCGGACACCGGCGTCTGGACCACCGACGCGCTGCCGATGCTGTACGTGCCGCGCCACTTCTTCACCAACAACCACGTCGCCGTCGAGGAAGCGCTCGGCCGCGATACGTACGCAGGGATTCTCTACAAGGCCGGTCACAAGTCCGCCTATTTCTGGTGCGAGAAGGAAGCGAAGCAACATGCTCTTGCCGGCATGGCGGTATTCGAGCATTACCTGAACCGTCTGTCGCAGCGCGGCTGGGGCATCTTCAGGATCATCGAAGCCGATCCGGCCAGCTCGCATGCGCGGATCGAATTGCGGCACTCGTCGTTCGTGCTCGCGCAACCGGGCAAGACCGGCAAGCTTTGCTACATGTTCGCCGGCTGGTTCGCGGGCGCGATGGACTGGGTCAACGATACCGCGCCCGACGGCGCGCGCAAGGGCCCGCCGTCGCAGTCGAAAGAAGCGCGCTGCGCGGCGGAGGGACACGAGCACTGCGTGTTCGAAGTCTCGCCGCTCGCGTCAATTTAATCCGGGCATTCCGAGGTCGATCGCGATGCGTTACCCGAACCTTTTCAAGCCGCTCACGTTGAACAAGCTGACGCTGCGCAATCGCATCGTCAGTACCGCGCACGCGGAGGTCTATGCGGAGCCGGGTGGCCTGCCCGGCGACCGTTATATCCGCTACTACGAGGAAAAGGCGAAGGGCGGAGTCGGACTCGCCGTGTGCGGCGGTTCGAGCCCGGTGTCGATCGACAGCCCGCAAGGCTGGTGGAAGTCGGTGAATCTCGCCACCGACCGGATCGTCGATCCGCTCGCGCGGCTCGCCGAAGCGATGCACGCGCATGGCGCGAAAATCATGATTCAGGCCACTCACATGGGACGCCGCTCGGCGTTTCACGGCGAGCACTGGCCGCATCTGATGTCGCCGTCGGGAGTGCGCGAGCCGGTGCATCGCGGCAACGCGAAGATCATCGAGGTCGAAGAGATCCGCCGCATCATCGGCGACTTCGCGGCGGCCGCGAAGCGCGTGAAGGATGCGGGCATGGACGGCATCGAGATCTCGGCGGCGCACCAGCATCTGATCGATCAGTTCTGGAGCCCGCGCACCAACTTCCGTACCGACGAATGGGGCGGCTCGTTCGAAAACCGCCTGCGTTTCGGCGTCGAAGTGTTGCAGGCGGTGCGCGCGGCGGTGGGTGCCGACTTCTGCGTCGGCCTGCGCATGTGCGGTGACGAATTCCATGAAGACGGGCTCGATCACGAGCAGCTGAAAGAGATTGCCCAGGCGATGAGCGAAAGCGGCCTGATCGACTATCTCGGCGTGATCGGTTCCGGCGCGGACACCCACAATACGCTCGCCAACTGCATGCCGCCGATGGCGCTGCCGCCCGCGCCGTTCGTGCATCTCGCGGCCGGCATCAAGCAGGTCGTCAAGGTGCCGGTGATGCACGCGCAAAGCATTCGCGACGCCGGCCAGGCCGAGCGCTTGCTCGCGAGCGGCATGGTCGATCTGGTCGGCATGACGCGCGCACAGATCGCCGATCCGCATATGGTCATCAAGATCCGCGATGGCCGCGAGGACGAAATCAGGCAGTGCGTCGGCGCGAACTACTGCATCGACCGTCAGTACAACGGGCTCGACGTGCTGTGCGTGCAGAACGCGGCGACCTCGCGCGAAGCGACGATGCCGCACGTGATCGCCAGGTCGCGCGGTACGAAGCGCAAGGTCGTGGTGGTCGGCGCGGGGCCGGCGGGGCTCGAAGCGGCGCGCGTCGCGAAGTCGCGCGGTCACGACGTGGTGCTGTTCGAAAAGAACGATCACGTGGGCGGCCAGATCATGCTGGCGGCGAAAGCGCCGCAGCGCGAGCAGATGGCGGGCATCGTGCGCTGGTTCGACATGGAGACGAAGCGCCTCGGCGTGGACCGCCGCCTCGGTGTCGCCGCCGACGAGCGGACCATCATGGCCGAGAAGCCCGACATCGTCGTGCTCGCCACCGGCGGTTCGGCGTTCACGTCGCAGGTCGCGGCGTGGGGCGTCGACGCGGGGCTCGCGGTCAGTTCGTGGGACGTGCTGGCCGGCAAGGTCGAGCCGGGCAGAAACGTGCTCGTGTACGACGGCGTCAGCACGCATGCCGGCGCGGGCGTAGCCGATTTCATCGCGAGCCGCGGCGCCAACGTGGAGATCGTCACGCCCGACGTGAAGGTCGCCGACGACGTCGGCGGCACCACGTTCCCGATCTTCTATCGCCGTCTGTACGCGCAAGGCGTGATCCATACGCCCAATTACTGGCTCGACAGTGTGTACGAGGAGGACGGCAAGAAGATCGCCGTGATCCGCAACGAGTACACCGAGGAGCAGGAGGAGCGCGCGGTCGATCAGGTGGTGATCGAAAACGGCAGTACGCCGAACGACCGGCTTTACTGGAAGCTGAAACCTGAATCGCTCAATCGCGGCCAGGTCGACGTGCACAAGCTGTTCGCGTCCGAACCGCAACCGTGTCTCGACGAGCAGCTCGGCGACGGCCGCTTCCTGCTGTTCCGGGTCGGCGACTGCATCTCGATGCACAACATTCACGGCGCGATCTACGACGCGCTGCGCCTTTGCAAGGATTTCTGACGATGAGCCCCGTGTTTGTCATCACCGTCCTGCTGTGGGTGTCGGTGGCCGGTCTCGCGTTCGCGCTGGCGCGCCGCGCCGCCTACTGGCGCGAGGGCCGCGCGACCGTCGCGGGCGCCTATGGCTGGGCCAATCTGCTCGCGATCCCGAAGCGTTACTTCGTCGACCTGCATCATGTGGTCGCGCGCGATCCGTATATCGCCCGCACGCACGTTGCCACGGCCGGCGGAGCGATCCTCGCGATGTCGCTCGTGTTCGTCAACTACGGTCTCGCGATCTACTCACCGTGGCTGGACAAACTGATCTTTCTCGCCGCGCTGGCGATGCTGATCGGCACGGTGTTCGTGTGGCGCCGCCGGCATGGCGCGAAGACGGTGCCGGCGCGACTCTCGCGCGGGCCGTGGGATCAGTTGCCGTTGCTACTGGGCGCGTTCGCGCTCGGTCTCGCGCTGTTCATCGCGCTTCCGGCGACGGTGATGTCCGGCGCGCTCGCGGTGATCGTCGCGCTGCTGATCGCGGCGGGCGCGTTCACGATGACGTTCGGCGCGGCGCGTGGCGGTCCGATGAAACATGCGGTGGCCGGTCTGCTGCACCTCGCGTTTCATCCGCGTCAGGAGCGCTTTGCTGGTTTTGCCGCTGCTCGCGATGCCGTGCCGCCCACCGCGCTTAAAACCCCGCTGCTCGACGCGAAGGAATACGGCGTCGGCAAGCCGGTCGAATTCCGCTGGAACCAGTTGCTCAGCTTCGACGCCTGCGTGCAATGCGGTAAATGCGAAGCGGCGTGCCCCGCGTTCGCGGCCGGTCAGCCGCTCAATCCGAAGAAGCTGATTCAGGATCTGGTAACCGGCATGGTCGGCGGCACCGACGCGCAGTACGCAGGCAGCCCGACGCCCGGCATTCCGGTCGGCAAGCACGCGGGCGCGCCCGGCAAGCCGCTGGTCTCGACGCTGATCGAAGCGGACACGCTGTGGTCCTGCACGACCTGCCGCGCCTGCGTGCAGGAGTGCCCGATGCTGATCGAGCACGTGGACGCGATCGTGGACATGCGCCGCAATCAGACGCTCGTCGAAGGCAGCGTGCCGGGCAAGGGGCCGGCGACGCTCGCGAATCTGCGCGAAACCGGCAGCCTCAACGGCTACGACATCGGCGCGCGCTACGACTGGGCCGTCGATCTGCAGGTGCAGCTCGCGCAGCCGGGGCGTCACGTGGACGTGCTGCTGATCGCCGGCGAAGGCGCGTTCGACATGCGCTATCAGCGCACGCTGCGCGCGCTCGTCAAGGTGCTGAACCGCGCGGGCGTCGATTACGCGGTGCTGGGCGGTGTCGAGACCGATACCGGCGACACCGCGCGGCGGCTCGGCGACGAAGCGACGTTCCAGCAACTGGCCCGTACGCTGATCGGGACGCTCGCGCAGTACTCGTTCGCGCGCATCGTTACCGCCGATCCGCATGTGCTGCATAGCCTGCGCAACGAGTATCGCGCGCTCGGCGGGTTCTATCAGGTCCAGCATCACACGGCGCTGATCGACGAACTGATCGCGAGCGGCAAGCTGTCGCCGCGCGCGGCCGCCGCCGTCGCGGAGCGCAACGTCACGTATCACGACCCGTGCTATCTGGGCCGCTACAACGGCGAGACGGAAGCGCCGCGCCGGGTGCTGAAGAGCATCGGCATCGAGGTGGTCGAGATGGAGCGTCACGGCCTGCATGGACGCTGCTGCGGCGGTGGCGGCGGCGCACCCCTGACCGATATCCCGGGCAAACGGCGGATTCCCGACATCCGTATCGACGACGCGCGCGCGAGCGGCGCGGAGATCGTCGCGGTCGGCTGTCCGAATTGCACCGCGATGCTCGAAGGGGTGGTGGGGCCGCGACCGGAAGTGCTGGACGTGGCCGAACTGGTCGCCGCGGCGCTGGAGTAACGCGATGATGAATACGCTCAATCGAATCGATCCGCGCCGGCCGTTCACGGTGACGGCACAGGGACTCAGGCGCATCACGCTCGGCGTCGTTGGCATCGCGGACGCCGGCGGCAGTGCGTCGCCAGCGGATGCGCGTCACGCCGCGCATCGCGAACAGCCGAAGCCGCGCCGCACGACGGCCGCGCCGCGCCATGTGCTGCTGGTCGCGGCGCACGCGGAGCGCGGCGCGCTCGATGAACATGCGCGCCAGACGCTCGCGGCCGCCGCGCTGATCGCGGACATGCACAGCGAAGTCGTGCTGCTGGTGTTCGGCGAATTCACCGGCGATGCCGCCGCGCTCGGCGCCGACAAGCTGATCGAATTGCCGATGTTCGATCGCCGCACGTACGCGCCGAACGATGAACTGAATGCGCTGGCGGCCTGCGTCGCGGCCTATGCGCCAGCCCATGTCTTGCTGCCCGACAACGCGACCGGCGACGGCGACCTCGGCCGCCGCTATGCGGCGGTGGCCGAGGCAAGCGTCGCGACGCACGTCGTCGAGATCGCTGCCGGGCACGTGTGCACCTATATTCGCGCGAATACGGCGCTCGCCAGCCGCGCGCTGCCCGAGGTCGTGCTGCTCGAGCCGAATGCGGTCGATCCGAAGCTGCCGTTCGTCGGCGCGGGCGAGCGGGTCGCGTGGCGCTTCGAGCGCGAAGCGGACAGCACGGTCGCGCAACGAGCGATACAAGATCTCGGCATCGACGAAATCGACGCGGCGCAGGTCGCGCTGGAGGAGGCGGATTTCATCGTGTCGGCGGGCAACGGCGTCAGCGACGTGCCCGCGTTCGAGCGACTCGCGACGACCCTCGGCGCGGCGATCGGTGCCAGCCGGGTTGCCGTCGACGACGGCAAGTTCACGCGCGACAAGCAGATCGGCGCGACCGGCAAGACCGTCGAGGCGAGCGTGTATATCGCGTTCGGCATCTCGGGGGCGGTGCAGCATCTGCAAGGCATCAAGGATTGCCGCCATGTGATCGCGGTGAATCTCGACGCGAGCGCGCCGATCGCGAAGCGCGCGAATCTGACGGTGATCGCCGACGCGCAGGAAACCATCGCGGCGCTCAACGAGGCGGCGGCCGCGGCGCGCGGTGCCCGCGCGACCTCGGCCGCGCTGCTGCGGCCGGGCAAGCTTGCCGAAGGAGTGCTCGCATGAAGATCGCCGTGCTGGTTTCAGTCGGACGTCACCCGGTCAGCGGCGTCGCGCGCTACAGCCGCAACGATGCGGCGGCGTTGACGCTGGCGCTGTCGCTCGTCAGAACGCATGGCGCGACGCTCGACGTGCTGCACGCGGGCGATCCGTCGAACGCCGCGTTGAACGAGTATCTGGCGCTCGGCGCGCGTTCGGTCGAAGTGCTCGAGATGCCGCCCGACGCCGATCCTGCGCCGCAACTCGCCGGGCGTTTGCGTGGCTACGAGCTGGTGCTGACCGGCACGCGCGCCGAAGGCGGTTTCGATAGCGGCATGCTGCCGTATCGCGTCGCGCGTGCGCTGGCGGTGCCGCTCGTCGGCGCCGCCGTCGATGTGGCGCTGCGCGACGGTCGAGCGCAGGTCCGGCAGTTCATGCCGAAGGGCCTGCGACGGCGCGTCGAAGTGCGGCTGCCGGCATTGGTTGCCGTGCATCCGCTCGCGAACGTCGCGACGTCGTACGCATATGCACGGATGCGCGAAGGCACGATCGAGCGCGCCGTCGCGCCGCTCGCCGACGCGCGGCACGGCACCACTCCCGAACAGTCCGCATGGACGATCGGCCCCGCCACAGCGAAACCGGTGCGCCTCGCCGCCGCCGAAAAGCGCTCAGGCCACGCGCGCATGCTGTCGGCGACGACGACCGAGAGCCGCGGCGGCAGCGTCGTAATTGAAGGGAGTTCCGTCGAAAAAGCACAAGTGATACTCGCGTATTTGCGCGAGCATCAACTGGTGGATTACTGAATTCCGGCTCGGGCCAGCATGCGACCAGGAGGGCCTGGCGCGGCGCCAGACGTGACACGCAACGGAGCAAACAATGAAAGTTTCCGCAGACGTTCGCGCAATGATCGAACGCCGCAAGCAGAATTACACGCTGGAAGCGCCGTTCTATACCAGCGAGCCCATCTTCGCGCTCGACATCGACGCGATTTTCCGTCGGCACTGGATTCAGGTCGCGGTCGAGCCCGACGTGCCCGAGCCGGGCGACTATGTGACGGTCGAGATCGGCGACGATTCGATCCTGATCGTGCGCGACGACGATATGCGGGTGCGTGCGTTTCATAACGTATGCCGCCACCGCGGCGCGCGTCTGTGCAATACCGGCAAGGGCTCGCTCGGCAATATCGTCTGTCCGTATCACAGCTGGACGTATAGCCTCAATGGCGACCTGATGTTCGCCGAGCACATGGGCGAGCAGTTCGAGCGCTGCAAACATAGTCTGAAAGCGGTGCATGTCGAAAATCTCGCCGGACTGATTTTCATCTGCCTCGCCGAGCAGCCGCCCGCCGATTTCGCCGTGATGCGCGCCGCGATGGAACCGTATCTGTTGCCGCACGATCTGGCCGGCTGCAAGATCGCCGCGTCGATCGACATCATCGAGGAGGGCAACTGGAAGCTGACGATGGAAAACAATCGCGAGTGCTATCACTGCGTCGCGAACCATCCGGAGCTGACCATCTCGCTGTACGAATACGGTTTCGGTTATCAGCGCACGCCGGCGAACGAGGAGGGCATGGCCGCGTTCGAGACGACGGTCGCGCGCCGCACCGCGCAGTGGGAGGCGATGCAGTTGCCGTCGGCGGAAATCGAGCGGCTCGCCGACCTGGTCACCGGGTTTCGTACGCAACGTCTGCCGCTCGATCGCGACGGCGAATCGCAGACGCTCGACGCGAAGGTCGCCTCGAAGAAGCTGCTCGGCGGTTTCAAGCATGCGGATCTCGGCGGCCTGTCGTTCTGGACCCAGCCGAACTCGTGGCATCACTTCATGAGCGACCACATCGTCAGTTTCTCGGTGATTCCGCTGTCGGCCGGCAAGACGCTGGTGCGCACCAAATGGCTCGTGCACAAGGACGCGCGCGAAGGCATCGATTACGACCTCGACAATCTGACCGCCGTGTGGCGCGCGACCAACGACCAGGATCGCGCGCTCGTCGAATATTCGCAGCGCGGCGCGACGAGCAGCGCGTATGAGCCGGGTCCTTATTCGCCGTTCACCGAAGGACTCGTCGAAAAGTTCTGCGAGTGGTATATCGGCCGTCTCGCGGATTACGACGCGAACTCGCGGGCGGTGCACGACGAGAAAGTCGTGTCGTTCGTGCGCTGAGCGCAAGACCGCAATGAGGAGCGGGGGGACAACCATGATGCGCGATCAGGCCATGTTTCAACCGGACATCGAGCAGACTTCGCAGAATCCAGCTGACGCGCCGAGCCGCGTCACGCAGCCGCGCTTCTGGGACGCGCTGCCGGCGCGCTGGAACAGCGACGCCGACGACACGCTGGAGTGCTGCCAGGTTCGCAGCGAAACGCACGACGTGAAGAGTTTCTTCTTCCGCGCGCCATCCGGTCGGGCGTTCGTGTTCGAGCCGGGGCAATTCATCACGCTGGAGTTGGAGATTGACGGCGAGCGCGTCAATCGCTGCTATACGATCTCGTCTGCGCCCACCCGGCCGCATACGATTTCGATCACCGTCAAGCGTGTGCCGGGCGGCCCGGTGTCCAACTGGCTGCACGACCATCTGCATGCGGGTATGCAGGTACGCGTGCTGGGCCCAGCCGGCGAATTCACCTGCGCGCGGCATCCGGCGCGCAAGTTGCTGTTTTTGTCGGCGGGCTCGGGCATCACGCCGCTGATGTCGATGAGCCGCGCGCATCATGAACTCGGCGAGGACAGCGATATCGTCTTCGTGCACAGCGCGCGCACGCCGGACGACATCATCTTCGCGCGCGAGCTCGATCTGATCGCCGCCAATCAGGCGCATTTCCGCACCGCGTTCGTCTGCGAACGCGTGGGCGCGCGCACCAATTGGCCCGGCATCACCGGCTTTCTGACGCTGCCGCTGCTGAAACTGATTGCGCCGGATTTTCTGGAGCGCGAGATTTTCACGTGCGGCCCCGCGCCGTATATGCAGGCGGTGCGCAATCTGCTCGATGAAGGCGGCTTCGATCGCCAGCACTATCACGAGGAAAGCTTCTCGTTCGAGACCGTCAGCGAAGTGGCCGCGCAATTGGCCGAAGCGCATGTCGCGCACACGCTGAGCGATGCGTGCGCGCCGGCCGAAACCGCCACGCGTTTCAAGGTGAGCTTTACGCGCAGTCATCGCGAGATCGAGTGCGGCGGCGGCCAGCATGTGCTCGATGCGGCGAAGCAGGCGGGCGTGCGGCTGCCGGCGTCGTGCACGCAAGGCATGTGCGGCACCTGCAAGGTGAAGCTCGTGTCCGGCGAAGTGGCGATGAAGCACGCGGGCGGTATCCGTCAGCGCGAGATCGATCAGGGCATGGTGCTGCTGTGCTGTAGCAAGCCGCTGACCGATCTCGTCGTCGACAAGTAATACGACTGATAACACCGCAAGAACACGGCAAACACTGGGCGGATTTGCGTGGATGTCGCATGCGGACAACTGCATGTCGAAAAACAACGCTACCCGGCAATTCTGGTTGGCGATTCTAAATACGCGATGTGCGGTTCGATGGCAAACGCGTCAATGGGCAAATGGATCAACGGGAGAACGTCGATGAGACTGATCGGAAAGGTAGTGGTGGCAAGCGCGTTGGGGGTGATGCTGGCGGCGGTCAGTGCGGGCGTGTCGGCCGATTCGAAACCGACCATCAAGATCGGTTACGTGGAGGGCTGGGACGATAGCGTGGCGACCTCGAACGTGGCTGCCGAGGTGATCGAAAAACGCCTCGGCTATCAGGTGCAACTGGTGCCGGTGGCGGCCGGCGTGATGTGGCAGGGCGTGGCGCGCGGCGATCTCGACGCGACGCTGTCCGCGTGGCTGCCGGTCACGCACGGCGCCTACTGGAACAACTTCAAGGACAAGGTGGTCGACCTCGGGCCGAACTTCAACGACGCGAAGATCGGTCTGATCGTGCCGGACAACGCGGACGTGAAGAGCGTCGGCGATCTGCAGGCGAAGAAGGCGGAGTTCGGCGCGCGCATCGTCGGCATCGACGCCGGCGCGGGTGTGATGCAGAAAACTAGCGAGGCGATCAAGGCCTATGGGCTCGACTATCAGCTGATGCCGAGTTCCGGAAGCGCGATGACCGCCGAACTGGCGCGCTCGGAGGCGGCCAGCAAGCCGATCATCGTGACCGGATGGAAGCCGCACTGGATGTTCGCCAAGTACAAGCTGAAATTCCTCGACGATCCGAAGAAGGTATTCGGTGAAGCCGAGCACGTGGACAGTGTGGTGAATCCCGAGCTCGAGAAAAAAGCGCCGACAGTGGTCGCGTTCCTGAAGAAGTTCCAATGGAAGCCGGGCGAGATCGACACGGTGATGCTGGCCACGCAGAATGGCGAAAAGCCGGCTGCAGCGGCCGACGCGTGGGTCAGCGCGCATGCGGACCGGGTGGATAGCTGGGTGAAGTAACTCGGCCACGCGTCGGCGCAGCACACGAAAACGCCGCTTTTCAGCGGCGTTTTTCTGTTTACCGCAGCACGACGGTGCGCTCGCCATTGATGAACACACGCCGCTCGACGAACGCCTTGACCGCGCGCGCGAGCGTAATGCATTCGACGTCGCGTCCGGTCGTCAGCAGCCGTTCGGGGCTGTACGAGTGATCGACCGGTTCGACTCCCTGCTCGATGATCGGACCTTCGTCGAGATCGTCGGTGACGAAATGCGCGGTGGCGCCGATTACCTTGACGCCGCGCGCATGGGCCTGATGATACGGTCTCGCGCCCTTGAAACCGGGTAGGAACGAATGGTGGATATTGATCGCGCGCCCGGCGAGCGCCCGGCTCGTTTCGGCGGACAGGATCTGCATGTAGCGCGCGAGAATCAGCAGTTCCGCGCCGGACGTATCGAACAGCTCGAGCAGGCCGGCTTCCTGTTGTGGCTTCGTGTCGGTTGTAATCGGCAGATGATGGAACGGCAGGCCGTGCGCTCGCGCGAGCGGTTCGAGATCGCGATGATTGGAGCCGATGCCGACGATGTCCATCTTCAGTTCGCCCATGCGCCAGCGAAACAGCAGGTCGGCGAGACAGTGTTCGAGCCTGGAAACCATGATCAGGACTTTCGGCCGGCTCGACAGATCGTGGATCGCCCACGTCATCCGGAAGCGTTCGGCGATCGGCGCGAATTCCTGCTTCAGCGTGGCGATCTGCAGCGCATCGTCGCGATCGACGTGGTGAAACACGCAGCGCACGAAAAATCGCTCGCTCAGTTCGTCGTCGAATACGGTGAGTTCGTCGACATAGCAACGATGCCTTTCGAGAAAGCCAGCGACGGCGGCAACCTGGCCCGCCGCGCTCGGACACGCGACGGTGAGAACCCCTTGAGCAGGACGGGAAATGGCGGACATAAGCTCTCCACATTGACGATCAGGCGAGGCCGCGGGGTGCGGCGCGCATCGTCGCAGTAGAGCAAATCGGGCGATAACGCGGATAGAAGCTAACCGCCGTTGCGCTGGAATGGGAGCGCCAGAAGGATCTGCCGTGCTAATCCGCAGGCCCCGCCGCGAGCCTTCGCTTCAGTGTATCGATCAACGCGCGCACCTTCGCCGGCGGGTGACTCGTCGGCGGGAACACGGCCTGAATGCTCGCCGGTGCGCTCGCCCATTCGGGCAGCAGCCGGATCAGCCGTCCCGCCGCGACGTCGTCCGCGATCGAAAAATCCGTCAACAGACCGATGCCGCCGCCCGCGAGCGTCGCCGCGCGGCAGGCATCGGCCGTGTTGACGCGCAACGCGGACGCGCAGCGCACGCTCGCGATCTTGCCGTCGACGTGCCGCAAGTCGAGCGTCAACGGATGCGGCAGCACCGACAACGCGCAATAGGGCAGCGTCTCCAGCGCGGCCGGCGTGCCCGGCGCGCCCCACGTCCGCAGGAACTCCGGACTCGCGACGAGCCATTTGACGAAGCTGCCGAGCTTCACCGCGCGATAGTTGGAATCCGCGAGGCGACCAAGCCGGATCGCTACATCGATGCCATCGGCGATCAGATCGACGTAGCGGTCGCTGCTCAGCAGCTCGACGTCGAGCTGCGCATGCGTGCGACGCAGTTCGACCAGCGCGGGCGCGACGACGAGCGTGCCGTAGTCGTTCGGCGCACTGACGCGCAGCGTGCCGCGCACCGGTGAGGTTTCCCCGCCGAGCGCGTTCAGCGCGTCCTCGGTGGCGCGCAGGATCTTCACGCTCGCCTCGTAGAACGTGCGGCCCGCCTCGGTGACGCCGAGCCGCCGGGTGGTGCGCACCAGCAGGCTCGCGCCGACTTCCGCCTCGAGCCTCTGCATGTGCGTGCTGACCATCGTCTTCGCGAGCCCGAGCCGCGTCGCGGCGGCGCTCAGCGAGCCCGCGTCGATGACCGCGACGAAGATCGCGAGGCGGTTCAGGTTCACGTTGCGCACATCGGCCATGATCGATTGTCCATTCTCGCTTGACTGTGTTTCCCGGATTATCGGGCTTCCGCGCGACAGTGCCTACGCCTTATGCTGGGCGTGTCATTCAACGTATCCGGAGCCATCCATGCCCGCTGCCAGACCCGCCGAGCCTATCAAGCTGTATACGACGCTGCTTTCAGGCCACGGTCATCGCGTGAAGCTGTTTCTGACGCTGCTCGATCTGCCGTTCGAGGTCGTCGAACTGAACATGAAGGCGGGCGGCAACCGCAAGCCCGAGTACCTCGCGCTGAACCCATTCGGTCAGGTGCCGACGATTCAGGACGGCGAGCTCACGCTGTTCGATTCGAACGCGATTCTGGTCTATCTGGCGAAGCGCTATGGCGACGCATCGTGGCTGCCGGACGATCCGCGCGGCGCCGCGGCGGTGCAGCGCTGGCTGTCGCTCGCGGCTGGCCAGATCGCCTACGGGCCGTGCGCGGCGCGGCTCGTGACCGTGTTCGGCGCGCCGCTCGACCACGAACGTGCGAAGCAGATCGCCGTCAAGCTGTTCGACGTGATCGACGAGGAGCTTGCCGGTAAGCCGTTCGTGGCTGGTGCGCACGTCACGATCGCCGACATTGCCGCGCACACGTATATCGCTCACGCGCCCGAGGGCGGCGTGTCGTTGCAGCCGTATCCGAACATTCGCGCGTGGCTGCAGCGCGTGGAGGCACTGCCGCGTTTCATCGCGATGCCTTCGACGAAGGCGGGCTTGCTGGCGGCGTGATACGCGTTGACGGCTGCGTCAGATCTTGCAAAGGAGTCCGATCATGTCCGAGTTCGTCCCGTTGAATAACTGGGGAAGCGACGCGTCGCCGTTTCATGCCGGCGAGCAGGATGCGCAGCAGCGCGCGGGTGTGCGTGAGGTGGCCGAGTCGATGGGACGTCGGGGCATTCGCCGATTCATGCCTGAGCAGCATCGCGAGTTCTTTGCCGCGCAGCCGTTCGTCGTGATTGGCGGCGTCGATGCGAGCGCTCAGCCGTGGGCGACGCTGCGTGCGGGTGCGCCGGGTTTCGTCTCGTCACCGGATGCGGGGACACTGCGCATCGAAGGTGGCACATTGGCTGGCGATCCGCTCGCCGCGGGTTGGCGCGAAGGCGCGCAGCTTGGTGCGCTGGGCATCGAGCCGCGTACGCGGCGGCGCAATCGGGCAAATGGCGTCGTCCGGTCCGTGGCAGGCGACACGTTGCAGGTCGAAGTCATGCAGAGCTTCGGCAATTGCCCGAAGTATATCCAGAGCCGCGCGCCGTCTTTCATCGAGCGGGACGCGGCCGCGACGCGCGCGCAGCCCGAAATCGCCACGCTTCTGAGCAGTGCCGACCGCGAGTTGCTCGCGAGCGCGGACACCTTCTTTATCGCCAGCGCGAATCTGAGCGAGGAAGCGGGACCGGGAAAGGGGATCGACGTTTCCCATCGCGGCGGTGCGCCGGGCTTCGTGCGCGTGGACGACGCAACTACGCTGACCACGCCCGACTACAGCGGCAACCGCTTTTTCAACACGATCGGCAACCTCGTGCACGATCCGCGCGCGGGTCTGCTGTTTATCGACTTCGCAACCGGCGATCTGCTTTATCTGGCGGTGCTAGCAGAGATCATCTGGGACGGCGACGAACTCGCGGCGTTTGCGGGCGCGCAGCGGCTCGTGCGGTTTCATGTGAGCGAAGTGCGGCGCAGTCGCGGCGCGTTGCCGTTCCAATGGTCGGAGGTCGAACTGGCGCCGCAGTTTCTGCCAAAGGTTCGAGAAAGCGCCTGAGCCGATGCGCACGCGCGTGCTTTAGCTGGGTGCGGCCGCCGTTTTACTGCGCATTCCGGCCGAGCCGATAAGACACGCCGAGTCTGGTGGCCAGTTGCCATACATAGACTCGCGAGTACGAAATGCCAAACTGACGGCTTATCAGCTCGCGCATGCGCGCATTGCTCCAGCCATCGGCGTCGAAGCCGTAGTCCCGCGGCGAGGCCCTCAGCGCCTGGGCCAACCAGTCCAGATCCGCCACCGCGAGTGCGGAATGGCGGCCGCCGACGCTCATGTTTCTCAGCGCCTCGAGCCCGCCTTGCTCCAACAGCTTGCGATATCGCTCGACGGTGGTCTTGGCCATCCCCATCTGTCTCGCGACCTCGGCCGCAGCGACGCCGTCGAGCAGTTTCTTGCCCGCCGTGAGACGCCGCGCGACGGTCGGCAAATCGTCATTTGGTCGATGCATCGGAGAACTCCGCCGTTGGGTCGCTGACCGGACTGCAATCGGTTATGGGGTAGACAGTGAGGAGGGCGCGCCACCTACAGATAATCGAAAAGTCGCCCGTTGTGTCCAAAAGAATAAAAAATCAATCGCGTCTTTCCTCTGATAGAAAATCACGCAAGCCGCCCGTAAGGCGGTTACGCGATGTTTTCTTTCTAAAATCTTAAATATCTCTCTTGCGATTGAATTTAACGTTTGCTAACCTGATTGACGTGATTTCAAACAGTCGGCTCGCTCTGGCAGCCCGGATAGCGCTAGGCCGCATACGGCTTGACGTCGGGCGCTTTTAAGTGCGGGCAGCAGGTCGGAAGACTGAACCGTTTGAGTGCGCGGATTCCTGTTTTGCGAATGTAATTGGAATGCATTTTTCGGTGCAGGGTGGCGATTCGCCGAAAGCTGCGAAAAGGTGCTGAAGATTGAAAATCCTTCGCGGCGTTTTTCCAGCGGATTATATGTAAACGGGACATTCGCGCAGAGTGGCGTTGTGAAGCCCGAATCCAGTAACCACCCGCTTAATTTTAGCTGCGTCGTTCAATACCGGAAATATTTTATGCCGGGCAGTTTCCGACTCGATACGCATAACCGCGATAAAAGCTGACAGCGCTTTCATCGGTTGCCATTGGGCGCTTGCAAGCAGGCGGTAAGGAGAACGACATGAACATGGATAGGACCCGCGATATTGCCGCGATGCTACTGCGTGCCGCGAAACGCAAAAGACTCGTGACTTATCAGGAACTGCACGCGCTTTTCGGTCGCGACGAACCGTTGCAAAGCCGCTATCGCGCATTGGAGGACGCGGCGCGCTCACTGAGCGATTGCGCGTCGCTCGACTACGGCTGCCTGATGAGCCTCGACAACGGCCTGCCGGGCGATGACTTCTTTAATCGCTTCAGGCACGGCAGGCCGCGTGAGTACGAAAAGGTGATGGGCTTCGGATCGGCGGGACGCTCGATGACGAAGAAGCGACTGATTGCGGATGCCGAGCGTCTGCGCGTGTTCGAACATGCATCTCAGATCGCGGCAAGTGGGAGGGTGGCGAACACGTTGCGCCCGTACGCCACGTCGAAATGCACGTAGCCCATTCACAGTCGCTCAACGACGACACGCTCGCCGGTTGAGAGAAATGCGAAACGTCTCTAAGCCACAAGGCAATAGCCGACGATAAAAATCCGCGCGAGCTGCGATAGCGGCATTGGCTTTCGCTACCAAGCTTATTCTTGTGGTGCGCAAAGCAGTATTTAACAGTTGTCTAATTTCGGCATGTGGCGTGCATAAATTAATCTGTACGCACGGCCGCGTCTTAATTCGTGAGGGCTCTGATTGGGCCCGCCATAGAAATTGGAATTGAATTGCCGCGCCAGTTTTGTTGATCACTGAACCGGGCTGCACCCGGTGTCAGTTGTGGCAGGCGAAAGAGTCGCGGTTCGGACGATTCGCGATGGTCACCGGGCATCGGTGTGCATCGCTTGTGGCGGAGGGCCGACACGCGGCACGCGCATCGACGGTAGCACGTGCATGCGTACTGGAAGCCTTTTCCGAAGAATTGTCAATTTGACATAAGACAAATTATCAACGTTTTGATGTGTTACGGCAGAGCTGTAATGTCGTACCTAAGCAAAGCTGAAGCGTCGCAGTCGCAGCATTTTCCAAATCGGCCCAACGAGATTTACCAAAGCTGTCAGAGAAATCCGCTTTAGATTTAATGATCGAGCTCAATCGCCTGAGGACTTTATGTACGCTGGCGCACATTGTGCGCGCCTCGGAGGGAATATTTTTCAATACGGTCGTAGAACAAAAAGCGAATGGAAATTTGGGCTATGGACACCCTGACAGACGTGCGTGGGCATACAGAGACTAAGCGGATTCGAATCGACAAAAGCGTCGCGTTGAACTCTTTTGATGACGTGATTCCGCAGGAGACGATCGTCGAAATCAACGACTTCATCGACCACCTGTTTGGCACGACGGCACCGCGCTCGCAGTCCGGCGCAAAGATTGCAGAGATGCTGCGTCGCGGTCAGGCCTTTCGCGAACTCGAACAGACGATCTGCGCGAATGCGCGCGCGATGGCCGCGAAGTTCGGTCGGACAAACTTACCGACTGAGCCGTTCCACGTACTGCGCTGTGCGAGCAAGACTTCGTTAGCCGAGAGCCACTGCCGCCACTACGACTCGCACCTGCTGACGCTGCTGATTCCGCTTCAGCTCGCACCCGACGGAGTTCACAACGGCGACCTCGTGATGTACCGCAAGCCGCGCCTGTCCGTAACGACGCTGACCAACATGATCTGCAAGATGCGCCATGGCTTCCTGCAAAGCCTGCCGCTCAGCTGGCGCAGCTGGCATACCTTGCATGATCTGCGTGTCGGCAACTGCAAGCGCATTCCGGTCAAGCCGGGCAGCGTCTACGAATTCAACGGCTTCGCACTTCAGCATGCGAACCTCGACGTACAGAACGGACAGCGGCGCACGCTCCTCATTCACTACTACGACCCAGGCCACTCGCTCGGTCTGAGCGGCGTGCTGCGGCGCGGACGGATCGGCTGAGGTCCGCCCCGCAAGCCTGAAATCGTCCACGTTGGCTTGTCGATTCCGCAATCGCACATCGTAAGTCCTCCTGAATCGAACCAGAGGCCTTGCTTGCGATCGCCCGCCATCGCACTGCCCTATCGCGCCGACATGCAAGCGGATTTCACTTTGCCTTTAATCCGGCATAGACTGAATTTTCCGTTAGATGCTTTCTCCGCACTTGCCGTGGCCATTGCCGTGCACGGCGACGGATGTTTTTGTCGTGCTCCACGAGCCGATGGCAGCCTAACCGGTTCGTGCCTGATCAACACTGAAAAGGGACGACTTATCATGGCCGATACCGGTTACATGGCACGCAAAACCGTTGCTGATATCGTCGCCAGCGCCGACGCCGAAGAAGGCCGTCACCTGTCGAAAACGCTGGGCGCGACGAGTATCACCGCGATGGGCATCGGCGCGATCATCGGCGCAGGCATCTTCGTGCTGACCGGGACCGCCGCCGCGCAGTTCGCGGGGCCGGCCATCACGCTGTCGTTCGTGCTGGGCGGCATCGCGTGCGCGTTCGTCGGCCTGTGCTATTCGGAGCTTGCGGCGATGCTGCCCGTGTGCGGGAGCAGCTACACGTACACGTATGCGACGCTCGGCGAGATCTTCGCGTGGATGATCGGCTGGGACCTGATCCTCGAGTACGCGATGGGCGCCGCGACCGTCGCGGTCGGTTGGTCCGGCTATATCGTGAGCCTGTTGCGCAACGTCGGCATCGACATTCCACCTACCCTCGCCGCCGCCCCCGGCACCGTCGTCAAACTGGCCGATGGCTCGACGGTCACCGGCGTGATCAACCTGCCGGCGGTGTTGATCATCGCGATCCTGACCACGTTGCTCGTGTTGGGGACCAAGGAGTCGGCGCGGCTCAACAACGTGATGGTCGCGATCAAGCTGACCGTGGTGGTCGCGTTTATCGCCGTCGGCGTGTTTTTCATCAAGCCGGAACACTGGCATCCGTTCATTCCTGCCAATACCGGCCAGTTCGGCAGTTTCGGCATGAGCGGTATTCTGCGCGGCTCGGCCGTGGTGTTCTTCGCGTTCATCGGCTTCGATGCGGTGTCGACCGCCGCGCAGGAAGCGCGACAGCCGCAGCGCGACATGCCGATCGGCATTCTCGGCTCGCTGATCATCTGTACGGTGCTGTACATCCTCGTCGCCGGCGTGCTGACCGGCCTCGTTGCGTACCCCGAGCTGAACGTTCCTGATCCGATCGCCAAGGGCGTCGACGTGATCGGGCTCACGTGGTTCTCGATCCTGATCAAAATCGGCGCGTTGACGGGGCTGACCACCGTGATACTCGTGCTGCTCTATGGACAAAGCCGCATCTTCTTCACGATGTCGCAAGACGGTTTGTTGCCGCACTTTTTCTCGAGGGTCCATCTGCGTCTGCATACACCCTATCTGAGTCAGATCCTGATCGGCACCGTCGTCGCGATCGTCGCGGCGCTGACACCGATCGGCGTGCTCGGCGAGATGGTCAGCATCGGCACCCTGTTCGCGTTCGTCCTCGTGTGCGGCGCGGTGATCTATCTGCGGCGCAGCGACGCCGAGGCGACGCGTCCATTCCGGGCGCCCGGCGTGCCGGTCGTGCCAGTGCTCGGCATCCTGTTCTGCCTGCTGCTGATGGTCGGCTTGCCGCTCGTCACGTGGCTGCGGCTCGTCGTGTGGCTCGTGATCGGCATGACGATTTATCTGTCATACGGCCGCAACCATTCGGTGTTGCGGCATCCGGAGCGCAAGCGTACGTGAATGTGTGGCGACTCGGAATATTTTTTCAGGCGCCTCGATTTCGATGACAATTGCATGCCTTTGAATTGCGGCAATTGCTGGATGACAATTGACATGTAATTGACAATTACCATTCAACACCTCGTCTGCGAGCGGGAATCACCCGCTCGTGCCCACCGCATGCGCCGCCTGGTCGTTGCGAGTCCATTCCACTCGCGACCACCAAGAATAAATTGACAAGCTACCCAGACACGGTAGGATCAACAGAAATCTTTTCCCCGCATTAACGCACCCACACACGTTCTGAATAGTTAATTCGACCGCAAACCGTTAAAACCGTCACCGATCTCACGCGCAAAAAAGACTGCCTTGATCAAAGGAGTTTCTCTTGCTTTGCTCCGCATGCCGCCTGCGTAGTCGTGCCGTATCGCTTCTGATCACCGGTTTGCCGCTCCTGCTTGCCGCCTGCAACGACCGGTCGCAGACGCCCACCGCCGCGTCGATGCCACCGGTTCCCGTGCTGGTCGAAACGGTTTCCACCACCCCTGTCGCCGATGTCGTCGAGTTGCCTGGCCGCATCGAGGCCGTGCGCACCGCCGAGATTCGCGCGCGCGTCGACGGCATCGTCCAGCGCACGCTCTATCGGGAAGGCACGGACCTGCCGGCCAACGCCCCACTCTTCCAGATCGACGCGAGCGACTATCGCGCGCAGTTGCAGCAGGCGCAGGCCGCGCTCACGCGCGCGAGCGCCGTGCGCGACAACGCGGCGTCGGTGGTGGACCGGTTCAAGCCGCTCGTCGGCCGTCATGCAGTCAGCGCGCAGGAATACGACGCCGCACTCGCGACCATGCAGCAGGCGCAGGCCAATGTCTCCGATGCGCAAGCTGCGGTCTCGCTTGCGCAATTGCGGCTCGATCGCTGCATCGTACGCACGCCGATCGCCGGACGCGCGGGCCGCGCGCTCGTCACCGAAGGCGCGCTCGTCAGCGCGGGCGCCGCCACGCTGCTCACGCAGGTCAATCAACTGACGCCGATCAACGCGGTGTTCACGCAGTCGAATACCGCGATGCTCGACGTCGAGCAGCAGATCCAGTCGGGCGCGCGCAAGCCGACCAGCATGAAGCACGTCGAGGTGCAACTGATCCTTGCCAACGGCCAGGTCTACAACGAGCGCGGTTTTCTGGACTTCGCCGATCTCGTCGTCGATCCGTCGACCGGTACGCAGACGGTGCGCGCGCAGTTCGCGAATCCGGACCGCACGCTGTTGCCAGGGCAGTTCGTGCGCGGGCGCATCATCGCGGCGGGCAATGCGCAGGGCATCCGTATTCCCGAGCGCGCGGTGCAGCTCGACAACGGCATTGCAAGCGTTGCGTTGGTCGCCGACGACGGCACCGTGGTCCGCCGCAATATCGATCTCGGCGAGCAGGGCGAAGGACGCTGGACCGTGCGCGACGGTCTGAAGCCCGGCGAGCGCCTGATCGTCGATGGCTGGCAGAAGGTGCAGCCCGGTCAACGGGTCGACGCGCGGCCCGCCCCCGATGCGTCGCCAGCGGCGCATTCGGCCGCGTCCCCCGCTCCCGCTTCGACCGCGCACTGACGGGCTCGCCGATGAATCGATTCTTCGTCGCCAGGCCGGTTTTCGCGTGGGTCATCGCCCTTTTCATCGTGCTGTTCGGCTCGATCGCGCTAGCGCTGCTACCGGTCGAGCAGTACCCCGACGTCGCTCCGCCGTCGCTCACCATCAGCGCGGTCTACAGCGGCGCGGACGCGAGCACGCTCGAGCGTACCGTCACGTCGATCGTCGAAGACGAGCTGAACGGCATCGAGAATTTCCTGTACATGTCGTCGGTGAGCCGCTCGAACGGCACGATGCAGATCACCGTGGTGCTAAAGCCCGGCACCAATCTCGACATCGCGCGCACTCAGGTGCAGGACCGTCTGAGCCGCGTCGAACCGCGCCTGCCGCTCGAAGTCCGTCAGATCGGCTTGAGCGTGACGAAGGCGTCGTCGGGCTTTCTGATGCTGCTTGCACTGCAGGCGACCGACGGCACCACCGACGCCGTCGCGATGGGCAACTTCGCGTCGAACAACATCGTCAACGAGCTGCGCCGTATCGACGGCGTCGGCGACGTGCAACTGTTCGGCTCGTCGTACGCGATGCGGATCTGGCTCGATCCGCGCAAGCTCGCGGGCTTTGGGCTGTCGGCCAGCGAGGTGTTGCAGGCGATCCAGGAGCAGAACAGCCAGACCGCGGGCGGCAGCCTCGGCGATCAGCCGATCGCGCCGGGCTCCGAGTTCACCGCGCAGATCGTCACGCAAAGCCGCTTCACGACGCCCGAGCAGTTCCGCGAAATCATCGTGCACGCGAATCCGGATGGCTCGACCGTGCGGGTGGGCGACGTCGCGCGCGTCGAGCTCGGCAACGACAGCTACGGCAACCGCCTGACCGTCAACGGCAAGGCGTCGGCCGGGATCGCGATCCAGCTCGCGAGCGGCGCGAACGCGCTCGCAGTCGCCAACGCGGTGCGCCAGCGCATGGCCGAATTGCAGCCGATCTTCCCGCGCGGCGTCGCGTGGACCGTGCCGTTCGACACCACGCCGTTCATCACGACCTCGGTGCAGGGCGTGATCCGCACGATGGTCGAGGCGCTGTTGCTCGTGACGGTCGTGGTGTTCCTGTTCCTGCAGGACTGGCGCGCGACCGTGATCCCGACGATCGTGGTGCCGATCGCGTTGATCGGCACGTGCGCGGGGCTCTACCTGTTCGGGCTGTCGATCAACATTCTGTCGCTGTTCGGCATGGTGGTCGCGATCGGTATCCTCAACGACGACGCGATCGTCGTCGTCGAAAACGTCGCGCGCATCATGCGCGAGGAAGGGCTCGGCGCGCCGCGCGCAACGGTGAAGGCGATCGGGCAGATATCGGGCGCGGCGATCGCGAGTACGCTGGTGCTCGTCGCGGTGTTCATTCCGATGGCGTTTTTTCCGGGCTCGACGGGCGGCATCTACCGGCAGTTTTCGGTCACACTCGCGGTGTCGATCCTGCTGTCGACGATGTTGGCGCTGACACTCGGCGCGGCGTTGTGCGCGGCGCTGTTGCGCAGCGAGGCGGCCGCCAAAGAGCGGCCGAAGAACGCGGCTTCGCGTCTGCTACATCGCGTGTTCGACGGCTTCAATCGTGGGCTCGACGCGGGCACCACACGCTATATCGTGGGCGTCGATGCGATGCTGCGCTCGCCGCTGCGCTGGCTGCTGGTGTTCGTCGCGGCCTGCGCGATCACCGTGTTTTTCTTCACGCGGCTGCCGACGGGCTTTCTGCCGACCGAGGACCAGGGGCATATCTTCATCACGTATACCGGCCCGCCGGGTTCGACCGACCAGCGCACGCAGCACGCGATCGACCAGGTCGAGGCGTTTCTGCGAACCCAGCCGCAAGTGCGCAACGTCGCGTCCGTGACGGGCTTCAGCTTCTTTGGCCAGGGGCAATCGGCGGCTCTGTCGTTCGTCGATCTGAAGCCGTGGGACGAGCGCTCGGGCGAGGCCAATTCGGCGAGCGCGCTGGTGCGTCGCGCGAATGCGGCGTTTCGGCAGATTCCCGAGGCGATCATTTTTGCGCTCGACCCGCCGCCGATTCCGTCGCTCGGCAACGCGACCGGCTTCACGATGAAGATCCAGGATCGCAGCGGCATCGGCGGCGAAGCGCTGCAACAGGCCGCGCGGCGGATGATGATCGAGGCGTCGCAAAGCCCCCTTCTCGCCGGCGTGCGCGCCGAGGGCATGCCGGAAGCGCCGCAACTGTATGTCGAGATCGACCGCGTGAAGGCGCGCGCATTAGGCCTGCAAATCGGTCAGGTCAACCAGGCGCTTGCGCTGACGTTCGGCTCGAACTACGTGAACGACTTCGTGTTCGAGGGCAACGTGCTGCGCGTGCTGTTGCAGGCGGACGCCGAGCAACGCATGCGTGCCGAGGACGTGACTTCGCTGCGCTTGCGCAATAACCGCGGCGAGATGGTGCCGTTCTCGGCGTTCACGCGCGTGCGCTGGATTTCCGGACCGCAGCAGCTCGAACGCTATAACGGCTTTCCGTCCGCGACGCTGTCGGGTCAGGCCGCGCCCGGCCGCTCGAGCGGCGCGGCGATCGCCGAGATGGAGCGCATCGCGTCGCACGTGTTGACCGGCAACCTGACTTACGAATGGACCGGCACCGCGCTCGAGGAAAAACAGGCGAGCGGCCAGATCGGCATGCTGCTCGGGCTGTCGCTCGTGGTCGTGTTCCTGTTGCTCGCGGCGCTGTACGAGAGCTGGGCGATTCCGGTCGCGGTGTTGCTGATCATCCCGTTCGGCGTGATCGGCGCGGTACTGTTGACGATGCTGCGTGGACTGTCCGCGGACGTGTATTTCAACATCGGCCTCGTGACGATCATCGGCCTTGCCGCGAAGAACGCCATCCTCATCGTCGAATTTGCGATCAAGGAGGAATCCGAAGGAAGGGACGCGCTAGCCGCCGCCAAAAGCGGCGCACAGCAGCGTCTGCGCCCGATTCTCATGACGAGCGTCACGTTCGTGTTGGGCATGCTGCCGCTCGTGCTCGCAACCGGCGCGGGCGCGGCGAGCCGCCGCGCGGTCGGCACCGGCGTGATGGGCAGCATGCTGACCGCGACGATGTTCGGCGTCTTCTTTACGCCGCTGTTCTATGTCGCCGCGCGACGCTGGCTGAGCCGCAAGAAACGCAGCACCGATCTCGACGATGACGATCTGCCGACAGGCATGCCGCGCGATTCGGGTGGAGGGCCGCGCGATGCGTAAATGCCTTCATGTGCGCCTGGTGCTGCCCCTCTTCTGCTGCTCGCTCGCCGCCTGCAACTTTGCGCCGAACTATCAGCAGCCCCAATTGCCGATCGCCGATCGTTTCGACACGACGGAGACCGCCAATCCGGCCGCCGCGCATCTGGCAAGCGAAGTCGACTGGCAGACCTTCTTCGCCGATCCGCAACTGAAGCTGCTGATCGAGGCGGCGCTCGAGCACAACCGCGATCTCGCCGCGTCGATCGCGCGCATCGAGCAGGCGCGCGCGTTTTATCGCATCCAGAACGCCGCGCGTTTGCCGCAGGTCAATGCGAACGCGGGTGCGACCCGCACCAGGGCGCCACTCGGTTCGATCGATCCCGAGTTCGACAACACGGACATCTCGGTCCAGTTCAACCAGTACAACGTGCAGGCCGCAGTGACGTCGTTCGAACTCGACTTCTGGGGGCGCGTGCGCAACACCAGCGAAGCCGCGCGGCGTCGATATCTGGCCACTGTCGACGCGCAGCACGCGTTCCGTTTGTCGCTGATCGGCAATGTCGCGTCGAACTACTACGCGATCCGCTCGGGCGAGGAAGGCATCGAGCTTGCACAACAGACGCTCGACAGTCGGCGCTACGCGCTGGAAGTCGCGAAGATGCGGCTCGACGCGGGCGTCACGTCGATGGTCGATTACGACCAGGCGGCCATTCTGGTCACGCAGGCACAGACGCAGCTGGCCGAGCTGCAACGGACCACCGCGCAGCAGCGCCATCTACTCGAGGTGCTGATCGGCGGGCCGCTCAGCGGGTCGCTACCGCCGGCGCCGCCGATCGCCGACGCCGCGCAGTTCCGCGAGCTCGATGCGGGCCTGCCCTCCGCACTGCTGATCGACCGGCCGGACATCCAGCAGGCCGAGCAGCAACTGCGCGCAGCCAATGCCGACATCGGCGCCGCTCGTGCGGACTTTTTTCCACGCATCGCGCTGACGGGTAGCTTCGGATATGTGTCGCCCGAACTCGGCGATCTGTTCGTGCCGGCCAAGCAGGCGTGGTCGTTCGGCGCGCTGGTCGGCATGCCGATCTTCGATGCGGGACAGCGCCAGGCGCAACTATCGCAGGCGCGCGCGCGACGCGACGAACTGGTCGCCGATTATCAGCGCACGGTGCAGAACGCGTTTCGTGAAGTGTCCGACGCATTGGTCGCGCGACAACGCTACAAGGAACAGATCGCGGCGCAGGAGCAGGCGGTGCAGGCGCAGCGGCAACTCGCCGAAACGGCGGAGCTGCGCTACGAAAACGGGATCTCGATCTATCTCGAGGTGGTGGATGCGCGACGCAATCAGTTTGCCGCCGAGCAGCAGTTGATCCAGCTTCGGGCGACGGCCTTGCAGAACGGGGTGTCGCTTTACGTCGCATTGGGGGGCGGGCCCGACGAGCCGCGGAACGTCACGCAAAGCACGTCTCACGCTGAGGGGGTCCACCCGTCCAACTGAGGCACGCGCGCCACAGCAGCGCGTCGTGCCCGCCGCCGGCATTGCACCGGCGGGTTCTACTCATCAGCCAAGCGTTACGTCGACCGATGCTTGTTCACCATCGCGCACCACGGTGACAGACACGCTGTCGTCCGCCTGAGCGATCATGCGGCGCAGTTGCTCGACGCCGTGAATCACCTTGCCGTCGACGGCAACGATGATGTCGCCCGCCTGAATGCCGGCTTCGGCGGCCGGACCGGTGGACTGCTGCACCACCACGCCGCCCGGCAGCTGCGCTTGCTGCTGTTCGTCCTGGGTCAGCGCACGCACGGCGACGCCGAGACGCGGACGGTTTTGCTGCTGCGGTTGTTCCTGCTGCTCTTCGCGTGGCGCGGCCGACGCCATGTCCGACGCTTGCTGCGCGCCCACCGTCACCGCCAGCTTGCTTTCGCCGCCGTTGCGCCACACGCTGATCGTCGCTTTGCTGCCCGGCGACAGTTGCGCGACCTGACCGATCAATTCGGTCGTGTTACCAATATGCTTGCCGTTCACGCCGACGATCACGTCGCCCTGGCGCAGACCGGCTGCGTGCGCGGGACCATTCGGATCGACCGAGCCGACCAGTGCGCCGCCCGTCGAGTCAAGGCCGAGCGCCTTGGCCTTGTCGGCGCTGAGCGGCTGCACGCCCACGCCGATGCGGCCGCGGCTTACGTGACCGGTACTCACGAGCTGGTCCTTCACGTGCATCGCCGCGTCGATCGGGATGGCGAACGACAGTCCCTGGAAGCCGCCGGTGCGCGAATAGATCATCGAGTTGATGCCGATCACTTCGCCATTCAGGTTGAACAGCGGACCGCCCGAGTTGCCCGGGTTGACCGGCACGTCGGTCTGGATGAACGGGATCGGGCTATCGTCGGAGAACGAGCGCGATTTCGCGCTGATGATGCCCGAGGTCACCGTGCTGTCGAAGCCGTACGGCGAGCCGATCGCCACGACCCATTCGCCGACCTTGCTGCTGTCCGGGTTGCCGATCTTCACGGTCGGCAGATTGGTCGCGTCGATCTTGACGACGGCGACGTCGGTGGCCTTGTCCTTGCCGATCACGCGCGCGTGGAATTCGCGGCCGTCGGTGAGCTTCACGGTCACGCTGGTCGCGCCGTCGACGACGTGATTGTTGGTCAGGATGTACCCGTCCTGGCTGATGATGAAGCCCGAGCCGAGCGCTTCGCCGCCGCTCTTGCGTTGACCGTTCTCGTCGACCGACGCGGCTTCTTTCACGCCGATATGCACGACCGCCGGGCCATAGCGCGTCACGATGCTGGAGAAGTCCGGTGCCGACGAGCGCGAGCCGACGACATCCGCCGCCGCGTGCAGCGACGACGTCGATCCCTGCGCGTCGTTTACGGACGCATCGGCATTGCGATGGCTGAGCGCATACGCGCCGCCGATTGCGAGGACAGCGCAGATCGCGGCGCTACCGCGCCAATAGTTTTTGGTGGTCATAGTCAGGGAGTGTTGCGGAGGGTTACGTGGTGGATGCGTAATGTAGTGGCCTCCACTTAAGGCAGACTTAAAGATGGTGTTCGATCAGAATGCGCGCGCAGGCCTTGTTTTAGGCGCTTTTTGCGTGTCGTGCGGCTTTTATGAAATAGCAACACGTGCATCTTTCGCGCGGTTCGAGAACAGGTGCGGCGTCGCTTTATCGTGCCTGACCAGTAATTTCCCCAGGATTGACCCCGCCCAAAGCGGTTCGGATAATAACCATATCGTGGACTTGTTATCCATAATGTGGACATTTCTTTTTTCTGCACACTTCGCGAGGAATTTCCCATGCCAGAGGCCAATCAATCCGACCTGACGCCGTACCAGCTACCGTTCCCGAAGGAAGCGCAAAAGGAAATCGTCGTGCCCTTCGCGATTCCGACCGACGAACGCGTGTGGGTCCCGCAGGCAGAAAACGTGTCGTTCCGCCCACTGTGCCTGAATGCGTCGCAGGGATACTGGATGAATCTGCTGCGCGTACGCCGCTCGGGTGTGTTGAGCCGGCATCGTCATCCGCAGGCCGTGCACGGCATGGTGCTCAAGGGCCGCTGGCGTTATCTCGAGCATGACTGGGTCGCGACCGAAGGCAGCTACGTGTACGAGCCGCCGGGCGAAACGCATACGTTATATGTGCCCGAGGACGTCGAGGAAATGATCACGTACTTCCAGGTCAACGGCGTGATGTTCTATTGCGATCCGTACGGGAACTACACCGGTTACGAAGACGTATTCACGAAGATCGACATGTGCCGCAAGCACTACGCGGCGGTGGGCCTCGGCGAAGACTACGTCGAGCAGTTCGTCCGGTAAAAGGCCGCGCAAGCCCCCAACGGAACCAACAGCCAGGACACCGCAATACCGACAGGCACGGCAACACCATTCCCACACAGCAGGACCCATTGCGCAGGAGACAAGCATGCTTCAGAAGTCGCAGCGTCTGAAACGCATCCAGGTGGTCGCCGTCGTCTTCCTGACGGTGGCGGGCATCGTCAATTATCTCGACCGCAGCACGCTGTCGATCGCGAATCATCTGGTCAGCGAGGAATTGCATCTGTCCGCTTCGCAGATGGGGCTGCTGCTGTCCGCGTTCTCGTTGTCGTATGCGTTCGCGCAGTTGCCGGTCGGCGCGCTGCTGGACCGTTTCGGATCGCGCGTGATGCTCGGCCTCGGCATGCTCGTGTGGTCGATCGCCCAGGTCGCGGGCGGCTTCATCCAGACGCTCAATCACTTCCTCACGGCGCGCGTCGTGCTCGGCATCGCCGAGGCGCCGCTGTTTCCGGCCGGCGCGAAAGTCGTCAGCGAATGGTTCGCGGTACGCGAACGCGGCACGCCGATCGGCACCTTCATCTCGTCATCCACCATTGCGCCGATGATCGCGCCGCCGCTGCTCACGGTGCTGATGCTTTCCTTCGGATGGCGAACGATGTTCGTCATCATGGGCGTGGTCGGCGTTGTCGTCGCGCTCGCGTGGTACCTCGTCTATCGCAATCGCAGCGAAATCGCGCTGACCGAAGAAGAAACCGCGCATCTGAACGAAGGCGCGACCGGCCAGGAGAATCCGCAGGGCCTCAACTGGTCCGAATGGGGCGCGCTGTTCAAGCTGCGCAACACGTGGGGCATGATCTTCGGCTTCATGGGCGTGATCTACATGGTGTGGCTCTATCTGACGTGGCTGCCCGGCTATCTGGAGCGTGAGCGTCATCTGAGCATCGCGCACACCGGCTGGCTCGTCGCGATTCCGTATGTGTTCGGCACGATCGGCATGGCGAGCAGCGGCGTGATCGCCGACTATCTGTTGAAGCGCGGCATGGCGCCGATCCGCAGCCGCAAGTGGCCGCTGTGCGTCGGTCTCGTCGGCGCCGCCGCATTCACGGTGCCGGCCGCCTACACACCGAGCACGACGCTCGCGATCGTCTACGTGTCGCTCGCGATGCTGTTCGTGAACCTGTCGAGCGGCAGCGCATGGGCGCTCGTCAGCGTCGCCGCGCCGCGACATCTGGTGGCGTCGCTCGGCAGCATGCAGAACTTCGGTGGTTATCTGGGCGGCTCGTTCGCGCCGGTGATCACCGGCATCGTCGTCGATCGGACGCATTCGTTCGTCAACGCGCTGCTGATCAGCGCGGCCGTCGCGTTCGCGGCGGCGCTCGTCTATCTGTTCGTCGTCCAGGAAGTGGCGCCCGCGCCGCTCGCGAGCTCGATCGAGACCCAACCCACCTGAGGCGGCTTCTCCCATGACGTTCCAGAACCAGCTCCTCGAAGGCAAGACCGCGCTCGTGACCGGCGGCTTGTCCGGTATCGGCGCGGCGATCGCCAACACGCTCGCGCAGCTTGGCGCGCACACGGTGGCGGCTGGTTTGCCGCCGCCCGAAGGCACGCCCGATACGCTCAATCGCGAGATTGCGCGCGTCACGCTGGATGTCCGCTCGGGCAACGCCGTCACGGCCGCGGTGAACGCGTTCGAGCGTCTCGACATCGTGGTCAACTGCGCCGGCGTGATCAGCCGCGGCGAAGAACATCGGCTCGACGTGTTCGAACGCGTGATGGATATCAATCTGAACGGCACGATGCGCGTGTGCGCCGCCGCGCGCGACTCGTTGAAGGCGTCGGCGGGCTGCATCGTCAATACGGCGTCGATGCTGAGTTTTTTCGGCGGCGGTCTCGTGCCCGCTTATAGCGCGAGCAAGGGCGCGGTGGCGCAGCTAACGAAGTCGCTCGCGATCGCCTATGCCGCCGACGGCATTCGCGTCAATGCGGTTGCGCCGGGCTGGATCGCAACGCCGCTCACCCAGGCGTTGCAGGACGACGATGGACGCTCGCTGGCGATTCTGGAACGTACGCCGCTGCGTCGCTGGGGCACGCCGCAGGAAGTCGCGCAGGTCGCGGTGTTCCTGTGCTCGCCGGCGGCGTCGTTCATGACGGGCGCAATCGTGCCGGTCGACGGCGGATATCTCGTCGCGTGATCGAGTCGTCGCGTAAAGCGGCGCCGCCGTCGTTCGACACCATCGATAAAGGCATAATTGCGTACCCCTGCTCTGCCCTGCCTCTGTATGATGTCGAGTTCCGCTTCCAAACCCCGTTCCCACGCCGGCGCCGCCGGCCATGACGCTGTCGGGCACGCCGACGACAAAGCCGACTCCAAGGCCGTCGCCGGCGCGGCCGCGTTCTCGAAGTTCATCGCGGTGCTGCAACTGATCGCCGATGCGCCAACGCCGCCCAACGTCGCGAAGCTGAGCGCGGCGAGCGGCTATCCACGCCCGACCGTCCATCGCATCGTCGCGGCTTTGCAGGCTGAAGGGCTGATCGTCGCGAGCGGCAGCGCCAACACCTTCGGCCTCGGACCGCGCCTGATCAACCTTGCGAGCCATAGCTGGGAGCGCTCGGATCTGCGGCTCGCGGCCGTCGATGCGTTGATGGCGTTGCGCGACTTCACATCGGAGACGATCCACCTCGCGGTGCCCAGCCAGGGCGAGATGGTCTACATCGAAAAGCTCGAAAGCCCGCACGCGGTGCGCATGGCATCGCGCATCGGCACGCGCGTGTCGCTGACGTCGAGTTCGGTCGGCAAGGCGTATCTGGCGACACTCAGCGTGGCCGAGCGCGAGGCGCTGCTGAAGAACGCGCCGCTCGAGCGTTTCACCGAGCACACGCTGACCGACCTCGACGCCGTGCGCCGCGAGCTCGACGCGACCGCGCAACGCGGCTACGCGGAAGACCACGAGGAGAACGAAGTATCGATCTGCTGCTACGGCGCCGCGATTCGCGGCCCGGACGGCCGCGCGGCCGGCTGCGTGAGCATCAGCATGCCGACCTTCCGCCGCCGCGACGATGTGCAAGCCACTTACATCGAGCCGCTGCTTGCGGCATGCCGCACGATCGCGGCGCGGCTGGGGCCGGCGAGCGGCAGATAGCGGACGATAGTGCGGCCGCGCCCGTCGATAAACTGCTATTCTTGCTGTCGCGCGGCCGCTCTGGCCGCCCGCCGCGTGCAAGCGGCAGACCCCGACAAGCTCCCGGCGGCGCTCACGCGCCCGCCTTCGCAAAGACAGGAATACGCATGTTCGGTTTTCTGCGCGGCTACTTTTCCAACGACCTGGCAATCGACCTCGGTACGTCGAACACGCTGATCTACATGCGCGGCAAGGGCATCGTTCTCGACGAGCCGTCGGTCGTGTCGATCCGCCAGGAAGGCGGCCCGAACGGCAAGAAGATCATCCTCGCCGTGGGCCGCGAAGCGAAGCAGATGCTCGGCAAGGTACCGGGCAACATCGAGGCGATCCGCCCGATGAAAGACGGCGTGATCGCCGATTTCAACATCACCCAGCAGATGATCAAGCGCTTCATCCAGATGGCGCACGAGTCGCGGCTGTTTGCGCCATCGCCGCGCATCATCATCTGCGTGCCGTGCGGTTCGACCCAGGTCGAGCGCCGCGCGATCAAGGAGGCCGCGCATAGCGCGGGCGCCTCGCAGGTCTATCTGATCGAGGAACCGATGGCCGCGGCGACGGGCGCCGGCCTGCCGGTGTCGGATGCAACCGGTTCGATGGTCGTCGATATCGGCGGCGGCACCACCGAGGTCGGCGTGATCTCGCTCGGCGGCATTGTGTACAAAGGCTCGGTGCGCGTCGGCGGCGACAAGTTCGATGACGCCATCGTCAACTACATCCGCCGCAACTACGGCATGCTGATCGGCGAGCAGACCGCCGAGGCGATCAAGAAGGAAATCGGCTCCGCGTTTCCGGGCTCCGAGGTCATGGAGATGGAAGTCAAAGGCCGCAACATGTCCGAGGGCATTCCGCGCAGCTTCACGGTGTCGAGCAACGAAATCCTCGAAGCGCTGACCGATCCGCTGAACCAGATCGTGTCGTCGGTGAAGATCGCACTGGAACAGACGCCGCCGGAACTCGGCGCGGACATCGCCGAGCGCGGCATCACGCTCGCGGGTGGCGGCGCGCTGCTGCGCGATCTCGACCGTCTGCTCGCCGAGGAAACCGGCCTGCCGGTGTTCGTTGCAGAGGCGCCGCTGACCTGCGTCGTACGCGGCTCGGGCATGGCGCTGGAGCGGATCGAGAAGTTCGGCAGCTCGTTTTCCTACGATTGATGCGCGTGCCGAACGCTGAACGATGACGACCCTGCCAGCCTACGAGCCGCCCGTCGACGAAACCGAGCTGCTGTTGAAATGGATTCGCCGCGCGCGCGAATCGCAGATGAGCCATTACGACATGGCGGATCTGCTGTCGGCGCGCGAGCGCCGCATGGGCTGGCTCGTGACCGCGCTGACCGCGTTCGTCGGCACGGCGGTGTTCGCGTCGTTGAGCGCGCCGCCGGTGTCGATCGAGATGCGGATAGTCGTTGGGCTCGTCAGCGTGGCGGCGGCGATGTCGGCCGCGTTGCAGACGTTCCTGCGCTATGCGGAGCGTGCCGAGAAGCATCGCGCGGCCGGTGCGCGCTATGGCGCGGTGCGTCGGCGGCTCGAAGCGGTGTTTGCCGGCGACGCCGATGCGCGCGAAGCGCACTACCTCACCGGGATCCGTACCGAACTCGACCGTCTCGCCGAAGACTCGCCGAACGTGCCGCCGCGGATCTTCTATCGCACGCAGCGCACGTTGCTGGCGGACAGGCCGCGTCGGCGTGATGCGTGAAACAGGCGGCCGGGCGCGTTTTCGCCTTCGCCTTCGTCTTCGCTTTCGTTTCCGTTTCAGATCACAGATCGTCCGCGCTGATACCCAGCTCGGTCGCCATGCGCCGCACGACGGCCTGCAGACGGCTGACTTCATCGGCGAGACGCTTCTGCTCGGCCTTCAGCGCCTCGAATGCCGACAGCGGCACGCTGTCGTCCTCGGCGAGCGCGGACTGCGCGGCTTCGGTGATGCTGAGCTCGCCGCACAACAGATGCATCCAGCGAATCTCACGCTCGCCCGCCATGCGCGGCAGCCGGACGACGCGAGGCGGATCGTTCGCGGCCAGCTCGTCGAGGAACGCCTCGACCGACGAAATATCGGCGAAGCCATGCAGGCGCGCGCTGTTCAGGCGCAATTCGGCGGCCGTTTGCGCGCCGCGCAGCAGCAGCGTGGTCAGCAGCGCGATCGACTGTCCCGGCAGCCCGAGCACGCGGTTCATGTTGTGCTCGAAGCGCGGCACGCGGCTGCTGCTGCCCTCGAACACGAGGCTCAGGCGTTTCAGGCCGTCGACGGCGGTCAGCACCTCGGCCTCGGTCGCGCTCATCACCGGCGCGCGGCCGGTCTTCTGATTGCAGCCGAGCGTCAGCGCGTTCAGCGACAACGGATAACTGTCGGGTACCGTGTGCTGTTTTTCGACGAGCACGCCGAGAACACGTCCTTCGAGCGCAGTCAGCGCGCGCAGCGAGGGTCGGGAAGGAGCGTCGGGAGTCGAATTCATGGGATTGCGAGGTCTCGTGGAAGATGCGCGCGCCGTTCGCGGCTGGACGGCGCGTTCTGTCAGGTGGGCACTATGATAAACGTGGCGGGCCCGGCGCGGCGAGCGAATCTGCGCTGCCGGCGAAGCGCGCACGCCGGCAAAACCCGCCACATCTGCTAGTGTGAGTTGATCGACATTCTGTTTCGCGGAGACGCCATGCGGTCCACAAGCTCGAGATCGAGCGAATCTCCCCGCCTGACCGACGCGCAGATCGCCGCCGAAGCAGCGCGCCGTCTCGCGTGGGATTCGGCCGTGCCGCCGCGCGCCGTGCGCGTGAAGGTCGCGCGAGGGCGCATCACGCTGTCGGGCGAGCTTCAGCGCGAAGCACAACGCGCCGCGATGCTCGAAGACGTGACGCGTCTGTTCGGCGTCACCTCAGTCGCGGACCGGACCGTCGTCCGCAAGGGCTGACCTCAGTCAGGCGGGTCAGCTCCCGCCCGCTTGCAGCAGTTGCCGGCAATGCCGCGCGATCTGCCTTTCCTCCTCGGTGTGCAACACTCTCACCTTGCCCGCCGGATCGTTTTCGACGAGCCCAAGAAACGCAAGCCCATCGCATACGCGCCGCCGAACCTCGGCGCTGTGCTCGCCGATCCCGCCGGTAAACACGAGCAGATCGATGCCGCCAAGCAGTGCCGCGTACCCGCCGATCGTCTTGCGCACCGCGGTCGCTCAGCCTTTCCACGTCCAGTTGCGGATTTCCTCCTTGTCGATCCCTTCCTCGTGCGCATACGCGAGATGCTCGATGATCTGCCCGCGCAGCCACTCCTTCGTATGATCGCCGACGCCGCGCAGCGACGGCACGCGATCGATCGCATCGATCGCCAGCGTGAAGCGGTCGACGCCGTTGATGATCGCGAGTTCGAGCGGGGTATTGATGTTGCCCTTCTCGTTATAGCCATGCACGTGCATGTTTCCGTGATTCTGTCGGTTGTACGTGAGCTTGTGCACGAGCGCCGCATACGAGTGGAAGTTGAAGATCACCGGCTTGCTGGTCGTAAACAGCGAATCGAAATCGCGGTCGGACAGTCCATGCGGATGCGCATGCTCGGGCATCAGGCGGAACAGATCGACCACGTTGACGAAGCGGATCTTCAGCGTCGGGCAGCGCTCCTTGAGGATCTGCACGGCGGCGAGCGCTTCCATCGTCGCGATGTCGCCCGCGCACGCGATCACGACGTCCGGCTCGACGCCCTGATCGGTCGACGCCCAGTCCCAGATGCCGATGCCCTTGGTGCAATGCGTGACGGCCGCGTCCATGTCGAGATAGTCCAGGTGCGGCTGCTTGTCGGACACGATCACGTTCACGTAGTCGCGCGAGCGCAGGCAGTGATCGGCGACGCTCAGCAGACAGTTCGCGTCGGGCGGCAGATAGATGCGCACGACGTCCGGGCTCTTGTTGGTGACCACGTCGAGAAAACCGGGGTCCTGGTGCGTGAAACCGTTGTGATCCTGGCGCCACACGATCGACGTGATCAGCAGATTGAGCGACGGCACCGGCTGCCGCCAGCCGAGCTCGCGCTTGGCTTTTTCGAGCCACTTCGCGTGCTGGTTGAACATGGAGTCGATCACGTGCACGAACGCTTCGTAGGTCGCGAAGAGTCCGTGACGGCCGGTCAGCGCATAGCCTTCCAACCAGCCTTCGAGCGTGTGCTCGCTGAGCATTTCCATCACGCGGCCATCGGGCGACAGTTCTCCGCCGTCGGCGTCGCCCGGTTCGAGCGCGGCGAGCCAGGTCTTGCCCGACGCTTCATAGACCGCGTGCAGCTTGTTGCTCGAAGTTTCGTCGGGACCGAACAGCCGGAAGTTCGACATGTTGTTGCGCATCACGTCGCGCAGGAACGTGCCGAGCACCGCGGTCGGCGACGTATACGCCGCCGCCGGTTTCTTCACGGCCACCGCGTAGTCGCGGAACGGCGGCATGTCGAGCATCTTGCACAACAGCCCGCCGTTCGCGTGCGGATTCGCGCTGATGCGGCGCGCGCCCTCGGGCGCGAGCGCGCGCAGTTCTTCGACGAGCCGGCCGTTCGCATCGAACAGCGTTTCGGGGCCGTAGCTGCGCAGCCAATCCTCGACGATCTGCAGACTCTTGCGATTGCTCACCGCATCGGCCACCGGCACCTGATGCGAGCGCCACGAGCCTTCCACCTTGTGACCGTCGACTTCCTTTGGCCCGGTCCAGCCCTTCGGCGAGCGCAGCACGATCATCGGCCAGCGCGGCCGCGTCGTGTCGTTGTTCTGCCGCGCATGCTGCTGGATCGCGCGAATTTCGCCGATGCATTGTTCGAGCGTCGCGGCCATCTGCTGATGCATCGTGTCGGGATCGTCGCCTTCGACGAAATACGGCTTGTGCCCGTAGCCGACCATCAATGCTTCGAGCTCCTCACGCGGAATGCGCGCGAGCAGCGTCGGGTTGGCGATCTTGTAGCCGTTCAGATGCAGCACCGGCAGCACCGCGCCGTCGCGGATCGGGTTCAGGAATTTGTTCGAATGCCACGACGTGGCGAGCGGGCCGGTTTCCGCTTCGCCGTCGCCGATCATCACGGTGACGATCAGCTCGGGGTTGTCGAACGCGGCGCCGTAGCCGTGCGACAGGCTGTAGCCGAGTTCGCCCCCTTCGTGAATCGAGCCCGGCGTTTCGGGCGTGCAATGCGAGCCGATGCCGCCCGGGAACGAGAATTGCCGGAAAAAGCGCCGCATACCGGCTTCGTCCTCGCTGCGGTCCGGATAAATTTCCGAGTAGTGGCCTTCCAGGTAGCAGTGCGCGAGGCTCGCGGGGGCGCCGTGACCGGGGCCGGACAGAAAGATCACGTCGAGATCGTGTTTGCGGATCAGCCGGTTCAGATGCACGAGCACGAAGCTCTGGCCGGCGTCGGAGCCCCAATGGCCGAGCAGCCGGTTCTTGATGTGCTCGGCCTTCAGCGGTTTGCGCAGCAACGGGTTGTCGCGCAGATAGATCATGCCCACCGACAGGTAATTGCATGCGCGCCAGTAGCGATCGAGGTTGCGCAGCGTATCGGGGTCCAGAACTTCCGGTGGGGTGGGATGCGAGGTTGCTTCGGCCATGGCGTCACTCCTCGAAAAGAACTGTCAGGCTGGTTGGCGGATGATGCGGCGCACTCGAAACGAAGCCGGGCGGTGCGAGTCGAATGTACTAAGCTGCTCAAACGGGGGCGAATGCTTTCTACCCCTCCCAGTATGTCGCGCTGAATGTGGCATTCGTGCTGCAACTCCTTGCGCTGTCTGCTTTCTTTTCGTGATTTTCTGTCTCAGGTCAATGGCCGCCATGTCGACATCTCCCAGTGCGCTCAAAGTGCTCGTGGTCCTGGTCCTTACGCTCGTGTTCACATGCCTGGCTGTCGCCATACCGATCGGCATATTCGGGCTGCTGGTCAAGCTGTTCAGCCACGTCTAGCACAGCGGCGCGGCTGCCAGCGTGCGAACGCGAGCGCAACGGAATGTGTATGCTCGCTGAAAGACCGAGCGCGGCATTGGCAATGCGCCGCTCATTCATCGCAAGGAGAGTGCCTTGACCGACCGCACCGACAACCCGCCCGCATCGCAACCCGATCCCGAATTGCAGGCGCTCGCGCGCGAAGTCTTCGACCTCGCGCGGCGCGGCGATGCGACGATGCTCGCAGCCGTCATCGAGAAAGGCGTGCCGCCGAATTTGCGCAACGAGCGCGGCGACAGCCTGCTGATGCTCGCGAGCTACCACGGCCACGTCGACGCGGTGCGCACGCTGCTCGACCGGGGCGCCGATGCGAACCTGCGCAACGACGCGGGCCAGACGCCGATCGCGGGCGCCGCGTTCAAGGGCTTCGACAAGGTGATCGAAACCTTGCTCGCGCATGGCGCCGACGTCGAAGGCGCATCGCCCGATGGCCGTACCGCGCTGATGATCGCGGCGATGTTCAACCGCACCGCGATCGTCGATCTGCTGCTCGCGCACGGCGCGGACCCGCATGCGCGCGACGCGAACGGCGTCAGCGCGGCCGATGCCGCCGCACGGATGGGCGCGGCCGATACCCAGGCGCGCCTGAAAGCGCTGGGCGCGTGAGCCCGCGATGTCACCCATGAAACGGCGCCCGCACCACGCGCGCGGCGCCGCCTAGTTGCCCTTCGCGCTACGCAACAGCGTGTCCACGTCGAGCTCCGCCAACTCGCCGATCCGCCCGACCGTCACGTCCGCGGGCGGATTGCTCGCGATCTGCTTCGCATCGAACGCATAGTGTCCCTGGCGCGGAAACACGGTGGTCAGCTCCGCGCCCCATGCCTTCTTCATCGCGCTCAGAATTCGCAGCTTGTCGTCGACCATCACGTAATGGCGCGCCGGATAGCATTCCATCACCTGGTCGAGCATCAGCTCCTTGTGGATGTAGATCAGCACGCGCCCGTCGACTTCGTCCCACAGGCCCGAGCGCGAAATCTTGCGCGGCTGGAACACGACGTCGCCATCCGACAGGATCACCGTCGGCCCGTGCTTGCCGAGATGCCGCAGCGCGTCGAGCGCACCCGGATAGAGCCGGTTCGCAAACGGATACTCGATCAGGAACGACGACATCAACAGCAGGCGCGTGTCGCGTGGATGCTCGGTCCGGTAGCGCTGCAGCGCGCCGAGGTAGTCGGCGTAACCGAGTTCGGTGCGCAGGTTCTCGAAGATTTCCCAATAGCGCGCACTGTTCTCTTCGCCGAACTGGCCCATCATGTGCGCGCGTAGATCCTGCAGCACGTGATCGTTGTCGAGCAGCGTGTTGTCGCAATCGAACAGAAACACGACGTCGTGCGGCGTGGCGGAGGTGACTGGCATCGGGGTTCCTTGTGGCAAGTTCGGCGGGCCGGTTCGGCGGGTCGGCGTGATAGCGCACGCGTGGATGGCCTCGGCTACTTCAGCCCGCCGTCCGGCGCAACGGGTTTTTCCGCGTGGCCGCCGAAATCGTGCCGCATCGCCGACAGCACGCGATTCGCGAAATCGGCTTCTCCGCGAGAACTGAAGCGCGCGAACAGCGCCGCGCTGAGCACCGGCGTCGGCACACCTTCGTCGATGGCCGCCGTGACGGTCCAGCGCCCCTCGCCCGAATCCGATACGCGGCCCGCGTAGCCTTTCAGTTCGGTGTCGCTGGCGAGCGAGCCGGCGATCAGGTCGAGCAGCCACGAGCCGATCACGCTGCCGCGCCGCCAGACCTCGGCGATATCCGCGAGATTCAGATCGTACTGATACAGCTCGGGACGGCGCAGCGGCGACGTCTCCGCATCGGCCTCGCGCGCGTGCCGGCCGGCGTCGGCGTGGCGCAGCACGTTCAGACCCTCGGCGTAGGCGGCCATCAGCCCATACTCGATGCCGTTATGAACCATCTTGACGAAATGCCCCGCGCCTTGCGGGCCGCAATGCAGAAAGCCCTGCTCAGCGGTGCTCGCGCCCGCCGCGCGGCCCGGCGTCGCGCTCTGCGTGCCCGCGCCGGGCGCCAACGTCGAGAAGATCGGTTCAAGCCGTTTGACGACCTCAGCCTCGCCGCCGATCATCAGGCAGTAGCCGCGCTCGCGCCCCGCGACGCCGCCGCTCGTGCCGACGTCCACGTAGTGAAGCTGGCGCGCGCCGAGTTGCTGGCCGCGGCGGATGTCGTCGTGGTAGTAGGAGTTGCCGCCGTCGATCACGACGTCGCCCGGCTCGAGCAGCGGCACGAGCTTGTCGAGCGTCGCGTCGACCACGGCGGCGGGCACCATCAGCCACACGGCGCGCGGCTTGTCGAGCTTCGCGACGAGGTCTTCGAGCGAGCTCGCGCCGGCCACGCCTTCCTGCTTCAGCCTGTCGACCGCCGCCGGCTGCACGTCGTAGACGATGCACTGCTGAGCTCCCCTGGTCAGGCGCCGCACCATGTCGGCGCCCATTCGTCCCAATCCAATCATGCCTAGCTGCATGGCTCGCTCCTAAAGATGCTGCGTTGCGCTGCCCGATTTTCCGGTCATCGTGTTGCGGCGGCGCGGCTGCCCTTATGCATAGGCGCTGTGTCGCGAGCTACGCCGCATGTATCGAAGCAAGCCGCACTTTTTTGCAGAGGCGCAGCGCGGCTCAAAGTTCCACGCAACTGGAGGCGCGCCGCATCCGCACGAAAGCGAACGCGGCGAGCCCACGTGTCATTCGCTACGCTCGGGCACGCGCGTGCCGCGGCGGGCGGCCAGCTTCGCGTATTGCTCGGCCGCGAAGCGCTTGACGGCGCGCCACATCAGCGGATAGCGATAGCCGGGCACCGCGAACAGCACCAGCGCGCCCAGCGCCAGCAGTCCGCAGAACAGGAACGTGCCGCGATAGCTGAACGCCTGCACGAGCAGCCCCGACAGCACGCCCGACAGGATCGAGCCGACCCGCGCCGCATTGAAGAACAGCGCGGTCGCACGCCCGGGCGAATGCGGCATCAGATCCTGCACGTAGGTCATGCCGAGACACGAGGTCACGGCGACCACGAACGCGTTCAGCATCTGCATCGGGATCAGCACGCTGACGTTGCCGGCCAGCGACATCGCGACGAAGTACACCGCATGCACGGCCGCGCACGCGGCAAGCCAGTTCGGCTTGTGCAGCGACGACGACTTCGCGCCGAGCGCGAGCATCATCGGGATCTCGGTCAGCGCGCCGAGACCGAGCATCACCGACACGTCGAGATGCGTGCCGTTGAGCCCATGCACGATGTACAGCGGCAGTACGATCATCGTCGCGTTCGCGGCGAGGCCGAGCAGGGTCAGCGCGCTCACCGAGCGCAGGATGTCGTTCGCCGACGCGACCGGCAGTGTTTCGTGCGCGTCCTCGCCGGGCTGCCTCAGCGGCGGCACCGTGATCGACGCGGACGGCTCCGACGCGGTGTCCTCGACCGTGTGATCGCCGAGATGGCTCTGCGGCTCCTGCATGCGCCAGACGATGAAGCCGCAGGTCGCGAAGCTGGCGGCCGCGAACAGGAAGAGTCCGGTGAAGCTCGTCGCGGCGAGCACCAGCGCGCCAACCGCCGGCCCGAACACCCATGCGGCCGAGAGGATCGTACGCAGCGTCGCGCTCGCGAACACGCGCTCGGCAGGGTCGGGCACCGGCAGCGCCGCGCGGCTGAACGAGAACACCATCGAAATCGCCGAACCGCCCGCGCCGATGAACACGATGCCGACCACGAGCAGCAGCCGGTAATCGCGCACCACGCACAGACACAGGTAGCCGAGCGCGGCTGCGATGAGCGCCGCCAGTAATAACGGTCGATGCCGCCCGCTCCGGTCGCTCCAGCGCCCCGCCACCGTGCTCGCGAGCACGCCGCTCGCGGCGATCAGCGTCATGAATACGCCGAGCCGGAACGGCGTCATGCCGGCGCGTTCGATGCCGAACAGAGACAGATACGGTGCGGTGAAGGACATCGCCACACCGAGCATCAGGGTGGCGGCGGCGAGCGGCTTGAAGCCTGGAATGCGAAGCAGGTCGAAAAAACGCGCAGTTTTCAACACGGGGCGGTGGGTCAGGTGGAGCGGGCCTCGATACGCAGCGAAGCGCTCGAAGGCACGTTAGGCGTCGCAGGCAGGGGGCCGGAACGACCGGGGCATTATCGACCCGGAGCGCGGCTTGCGTAAACCCGCTAATAGCTGTCCCAAATCCGTGAGAAGCCTGCGGATACATCCGGCGACTCGCGCCGCGCCGTGCCGATGCGTGCCGTTAGCGGCAAGCTGCTGGCACGCTCAACGCTACTTGCCCTCAGTTGCGCGCATTTGCTGCGCCTGCGCCTTGTAGTCGTAGGTCGGATAGAACTCGGTGTGATAGCCGCCCCACGCGGTCGATTCGATCGCGCGGTTCACTTCGCGCAACCGGCTCGCGGGCACGCGCAGCGTCACGACCTGCCCGATGCCCATCATCACGTACCACGACACGACTTCGATGCCTGGCGGCGGGAAGGTCTTGAAGAAGCCCTGCTCGCGCAGTTGATCGTTGATTTTCGGCAGCGGCTTCGATTCGTCGTGGCGCAGGAAGATCGTCAGCAGGAAGGTGTCGTCGGCGGGGGCGGAGGCTGCCGTGGCTGGGGTGGCCGCCATCGTGGCGGGGGGCGCCGCGTCGGCGCCGTGCGCGAGCGGCGCGATGGCCAACATGACCAACGATGCAGCCAGCGCGAGCGCCCGCGCGCCGCGTGTCGAAAGCCGATCAGCGGAAAGACCAGCGATTGCCGATGCTATGAGCATAAAACGCCTCCATGAGGGATTGAACTCAGCTTCGATCACATTCCTGCGCGCAGCAATCCCCGCTCCAGCGCGAACGCATCACACCACGACGTAGCCGCGCTGTTCGAGCGTCCAGCGGTGCCACCGGTTGCCATACGCGCCGCATCCGAACGCGAACACGATCGACAGCACGAAGCCGATCAGATCGGCCGTCTCGCCCCACAGCCCGATGCCGAGCAGGATCACGTTGATGCCTAGCATCACGAACGCGGCGAACCACATTCTCTTCGACAGCGCCCAGATGAAGCCGAGCAGGCACGCGCCCCAGCTGAAGCCGGTCGCGACCGCGATAGCGTCCTTGTGTTGCGGATGTTGCAGATAGATTCGTGCGTTCATGTTTTGCGAGGTTCCGTGCGATGACGCGGCGCGTCGATCGGTCGAGCACGCGCGCACCGCTTTTTAACATGCCGCGGCGACACCGCGCGCATCGGCAGCATACGGCCGCTGCGCTGACGATCCGCGGCATAGCTGCTACCCTTGGCAAATCACGATCAGCAGCGGAGCACGCATGACCTCGCCGACAGCTTATTCCCCGAAAGGACCGACCCGCGCCGAGCTCGACTCGCTGCCCGGCGTCACCGTCGTCGAATTCGGCACCGACTGGTGCGGCTATTGCCAGGGCGCGCAGGCATCGATCCGCCAGGCGCTCGCGCCGCACACGGGCCTGCGGCATCTGAAGATCGAGGACGGCCCGGGCCGCCCGCTCGGCCGCTCGTTCAAGGTCAAACTGTGGCCGACGCTCGTGCTGATGCGCGACGGCGCCGAGGTCGCGCGCGTGGTGCGGCCACGCAGCGCCGAGGATATCGACGACGCGTTCGCGTCGCTCTGAGATTCGAGTTCCGTCATGCGCCAGGTCATCCATCATCTGAGTGTCCAGGCCCGCGGCCGCGGCCTCGTCGAATTTACCGACGACGCGCGCCGCTTCGTCGACGACACGGACATCCGTACCGGTCTGCTGACGCTGTTTTGCCGGCACACGTCGGCGTCGCTGCTGATTCAGGAGAATGCCGATCCGTCCGTGCGGCGAGATCTGCAGCGCTACTTCGAGACCCTCGCGCCCGAGGACGACACGCGCTACGAGCACGACACCGAAGGCCCCGACGACATGCCCGCGCATCTGCGCACGGCGCTCACCCAGGTGCAGTTGTGCGTGCCCGTCGAGCATGGAAGGATGGTGCTCGGCACATGGCAGGGGCTGTATCTGTTCGAACATCGGCGTCACCCGCAGCCGCGCGATATCGTGTTGCATCTGCTCGGCGAATGAAGTCCGCTTTCGCACCCACTCGTCACGCAAAGGAAACTGTCACCGGCACTTCTCCGCACACCGCATCGACCGGAGCCTACCCAAGGGAGCACACCTCATGGACACCCGTAGCGAGCTGCAAGCCACCGTCAAGGCGATGGTTCAACCGGGCAAGGGTCTTCTCGCCGCCGACGAAAGCGGCCCGACCATCGCCAAACGCTTCAAGACGATCGGCCTCGAATCGACCGAGGAAAACCGTCGCGCGTATCGCAACCTGCTCCTGACGACGCCCGGTCTCGGCGAGTTCGTGAGCGGCGTGATCCTCTACGAAGAAACGCTCGGCCAGAAAGCCGACGACGGCACGCCGTTCCCGCAGGTGGCCGCGGCAAACGGCATCGTGCCCGGCATCAAGGTCGACCTCGGCAAGGTGCCGCTTGCGCTCGCTCCCGGCGACGAGATCACCGAGGGCCTCGACGGTCTCGCCAAACGCTTCGTCGATTACAAACGGCAAGGCGCGCGCTTCGCGAAGTGGCGCGCGGTCTACAACATCACGGCGAGCCTGCCGAGCCGGCTCGCGATCGAGGCGAACGCCGATTCGCTCGCGCGCTACGCGGCGATCAGCCAGGAAGCCGGCATCGTGCCGATCGTCGAACCCGAGGTGCTGATGGACGGCGAGCACACGATCGAGCGTTGCGCGGAAGTCACCGAGGCCGTGTTGCACGAGGTGTTTCATGCGCTGCATCGGCATCGCGTGGTGCTCGAACATATCGTGCTGAAGCCGAGCATGGTGCTGGCCGGCTCCGAGCATCAGCAGCAGTCGAGCACGGCGCATATCGCGGCGGCGACCGTGCGCGTGCTGATGCGTACGGTGCCCTCTTCGGTTCCCGGTCTCGTGTTCCTGTCGGGCGGACAGTCGCCCGAGGAGGCTACCGCCAATCTCAGTGCGATGAACCGACTCGGCGCGCTGCCGTGGAATCTGAGCTTTTCGTACGGGCGCGCGTTGCAGGAGCCGCCGTTGAATGCGTGGCGCGGACAGCCGGCCAACGTGAAGGAAGCGCAGCAGGCGTTGCTCAAGCGCGCGCGTCTGAACGGCGCGGCCGCGCTCGGCAAGTACGACGCGGCGATGGAAAAGGATTGAACCCAGGGATTGAACCCGGGCGCGGGCGCAGGCTATCCGGGAGCTGTGGAAAAAGGCTTCTGGATCGCGTCCGCGCATAACATCCATCCCGCACATATCACAGCCGACAGTACGAATTGACGGTCAGCGACTGTTACGGGCTTTGCAGATAATCCAACGCCGAGATTTGCCTTTTCCTGGGGACGTTCGTCACGATAAAGACCAGGGATCAACCTTGCCGCCCTCGATGATAAAGTGCTTCGCATTGGAGGTTGGGTCAAAAAAGCGCCAGTCTTCTTCGTCAGGCGCACTGTTCGGGCTGATGACAAGCCGCAAGCCACCGGACAGTAAAATGTCTGCACCGCCTTCTTCGCTTCCCGATACGCCTTTCACAATGGCAGGGCCCTGTTTGACCAGCAAATCGTCAATACGCTGAGCCGAACGGTGTGCCTTTTCATCGGGACCGAAAAGATCATCTTGCGTTGCAATCGCACTGCCAGCCTGTTCTATTTTCCAGTTGCATTGGATGTGTAACGACCACTCCCCAACGTGCCTGATCGCACCTTTGAAATTGGCTACCGGTCTTAGGGAGCCAAACTGCATCGTCAGCGTGCCTGCTGCATGATGTACCGCACTTATCGGCAGTCCTTCAACAGCTGACAGGCGGCGCTCAATCTCGTCTCGTGTGTTAATCATTCGGTAATTCCACTGTTTGTTGGCCGCGTTACCACAAGTTGAACATATCTTTGGCGCGTTCCATTATTTCGTGATAGCCGAGCCGTTGACCGCCAATTTCCCGATGAAGCTGCTGCGCCTGATTTTTGTTCAGGCCCAAGGCAGTTGCTACGTCACGAGTCTGCCTGTTTTGCGCCTGATTATTACCCGGCATTCCCTCGGCGCCCGCCAGTACCTCAACGTCGCCACTTGCCGCGTCCGGTGTGTACTCGAACGGCTTTACATTGGCGAGATTCTGCGGCACGCGCGCGCTGTTGCTACGAAGAAGCTTTGCCATGTCCGCGTCGGCTGGCTGTTGCGCGCGCGCGGGCGCTTGCCTGGAACCCTTGTCTCGCTGCTCCTGTATCGCCTGCACGCACTTGCGCATATCCTGCCGCTCCGGCACAAAGAGCAGGCCACCGTTCTGCACTTCGTTGTAAAGGGCCTTTGCAACCTCATGGTCGTCCATCCGGCGCATATCGAATCGGTTGTCACTTCGGCCAAGCACGTCGCGCAGCTCGTACGACTGGAGGGACAGCAGCATCGAGGGGGCGTGTTGCAGCCACGCTGCGCGCGCTTCCTCCATGCCTTGCGCCAGGTCGTCGTTTCCCGCGCGGGGTGCGCCGGCTGGCAGGGCAAAATGAAACCAGCGGTCCGCGTCAAACATGCGGGGCGACTCAATGTGAAGGTAGATCGATTTGCGAACGCTCTGCCAGAAGAAATGTCCGTGCCGTCTTTCACGGACGTCGAGGTGAGGAGCGGGAAAAAGTGAAGTCATCGTGCCTCACAGTCAATTGACGAGGCACGATTGTGCAACATGGCACCATCTCATAAAACCCCCGTTGCCGACAGTGCCGGGTTCTGGCGGGGACTGCGGCGCACAGAAAAACTGCCGGAGCCGACGCGCCAGACGATGTTCGACGCGGGGCGCCAGCCGCCCTTCTGCCTTGACACGCTGCGCTTACTGCCCCTTCGTATCGCTGCTCGCGTCGGCGCCCGGCATATTCGTCGAGTCGGTCATGGGCTTCTTCGACTTCGAATGCTTCTTCATGTGATGGTGAGTCGAAGGCGTGGTCTCCCCGGTCGCGCCCGCATCGCCGCCCTCGCGTGTCGAGGTCGCGGCGTTGCTGTTCGGGTCGTTGCCGGCCGGCCCCCCGCCGCCGCCTGCGCCACCGCCGGCGCCTTGGGCCATTGCGAGCGACGAAGCCGCGAGCAAGGTGGAAACGAGCACTGCGTGTCTGATCTTCATGGCGATTCTCCTGGGTGTCGGGAGTGTCGAAAGGAAGTGGGCGCGCGGTGACCGCACGCGCAAACCTCGCGCTCTTTTCAGCAAGGGCTGTGCCGCAGCACAGCACGCCAGGAAAAGCCCATGGACGCGATAGACGAACGGTGCCGCGGCTTCAGGTGCCGCAAGCCAGCAGCGCATGCAGTTCGTCGATATTGAACGGCTTCGCGAGTATCGCAATGCCGAGCCGACGCGCGCGGTCGAGCTCGTCGGCGTAACCGGTCATCAGCGCGATCTTCTGCGACGGCCACGCGCTGCGGATCTTCTCCGCCAGGTCGATACCGTTCAGCTTGCCCGGCATCTGGATGTCCGACAGCACGAGTTCGAAGCGCTCGCCGGCGTTCAGCACGTCGAACGCCTGGTCGGCGGTCGGCTCGTGATGCACCTCGCAGCCGAAGGTTTCGAGCACCGCGGTCACGCCGGCCGCGACGTCCTCGTTGTCCTCGACGAGCAGCACGGCCCCGGCCGCGGTCGGCAGCGGCTGGCGCGCATCGGCGCCGGCCAGCGCGGCGCCCTCACGATAGCGCGGCAGAAACATCCGCACCGTCGTGCCGCTGCCCAGCACGCTGTCGATCTTCGCGGTGCCTCCGGCCTGCTCGGACATCGACAGTACCTGGGCGAGCCCGAGGCCGGTGCCCGAGCCGCGCAGCTTGGTCGTGAACAGCGGCTCGAACGCGCGTCGCGCGACCGATTCGGGCATCCCTTCGCCGTCGTCGGAACAGGCGATCAGCACGTACTCGCCGTCCGGCAGCAGCGTATCGCTGCCGACCAGCCGATTGTTCTGGCAGCGGATCACGAAGCGTCCGCCGCGCGGCATCGCATCGCGCGCGTTCATCGCGATGTTCACGATCGCGAACTCGAGATCGGTCGGATCGACGAGCACCTGCCACAGGTTCTCCGGCATGCGCAACGCCAGTTCGACCGTGTCGCCGAGTGCCGCGTTGATCAGCGGCTCGGCGGCCGGCAGCCAGCGCGCAAGCTCGACGGGCTCCTGCTTCAGCGGCTGCTTGCGCGCGACGCTCAAGAGACGCCGCGTCAGCGCTTCGGCCGTAGCGGTGGCACGCTCGACCGCATGCACTTCCTTCTCGAGATCGTTGTAATGCTTGAGGCGCGCGAGCTCGGTGTTCGCTGACACCACCATCAGCAGGTTGTTGAAATCGTGCGCGACATTCGCGACCAGATTGCCGAGCGCGCCCATGCGCTGCAGTTGCCGGCTCGACGCCTCGGCCGACAAACGCATCGCGACCTCGCCCTGCCACCGCTCCCACGCGCGCCGCTCCGCCTCGAGCTGACGCAGCGAATACAGCACGAGCCACCAGATCGCGATGCAGGGCACCGCCGTCAGCGCCGCGATCAACATAAAGTGCGTGCGCCACGCCGCCACGATCGATGACATCGCGTACGCGCTCATCACATACAACGGATAGTCGCCGACACGGCGAAACGCGAGCAGCCGCTCGACGCCGTCGACGGTCGAATTCAGGTGCACGTGGCCGAACAGCTGTTTGTCGCGCAACGCGGACATGAACGCGCTGTGCATCGACGGCCGGGCGCCGGCCGGCCACGGCGGATAGCGCACCAGCAGATTGCCGTCCTGCCGGTACAGCGCGAGCGCGAGCGACGGATCGCCGTTGGTCAGCTCGCGATAGAAGCGCGAAAAATATTCGTTGCGCAGCGCCACCGTGACCGCGCCGAGAAACTGACCGTCCGTACCCGTGCGGGCGATCGCGGTCGTGAACACGTCGACCTTCGACAGCTTGCCGAACATCGGCAGCGAGAAATACGGCTGCGGACGCATTGCCTTCGCCGCGAGAAAGTCGTCGCGCAAGCCGCTCGTCACTGCCGGCGCCGGATACGCGAGGCTCGACGCAAGTAACTGGCCGTTCACACCGAGCAGCGAGATCGACGCTACCTGCGGAAAGTCGCCGCCGATGCTCTGCAGACGCTCGTGCAATTCGCGCTCGCGCGCGCGGATCTGCGCGTCGTCGGAATTGCCGAGCAGCTCGATCACGCGCGAGGCCATCTGCCGGTTCAAGTCCAGCACCTTGACGGCCTGCTCCTGCGCCACGCGCGCGAGGCGGTCGAGCGCATCGTTCGCATCGGAGATGCGGCGCTGGTAGTCGAAGTAGCCGTAGCCCACGAGGCAGGCCAACGGAAACACGATCGACACGGCCAGCAAGATCAGCAGCATGCGCTGCGTCGCCGCGAAGTTGCGTGACGGCATCGGCACATCGACTGCGACACGTTCTGCACGCTGCACGGTCACCTGCTCCATCAAAGTTGCATACGGTCAGGGAAGGCATTGCCTGTGAATTCGCACGCCGCTGTTCGCGCGCTAATTCCCCTGTCTCGAAATTTACCGCAACTCGGCCTATCTTCCCAAGAAGCTTCACGGCATCACTCCGCCGACGCGTCCGGGCACGACGATTGCTGCCTTATCGCTGCTTGATGGCAAGCGTACTTCCGTCACCGCTCGCGACGCGTTTGCGTGCGCTGCGCGAGTTCTTTCTTGCGCGAGGCCTCACCATGTCCACGACTGCCCGCCGCGTCGCGCGGCTCCCGGAATTGCCAGCGGACCGCGCGGTGCGCGTGATCGTGGACGGCACGCCGATTCTGCTCGTGCGCGATGGCGACACCGTGCGGGCTTACTCGCCTGATTGCCCGCATGCCGGGGGCCCGCTCGAAGAGGGCGCGCTGTGCCGCGGCCGCATCATCTGCCCATGGCACAAGGGTACGTTCGACGTCGCGACCGGCAACGTGCTCGAGCCGCCCGCGCTGCTGCCGCTCGATCGCTACCCGGTCACGCTCGATGGCGACGACGTGCTCGTGTCGGCGGAAAAAATCGCAGCGCCGGCACCGGCGGCGCGCACATCCCCGCCCGATGCCACCGCGCAAGCCAAGCACTACGTGGTAATCGGCGCGGGCGCGGCCGGCGCCGCTGCCTGTGCCGCGCTACGCGAGTTCGGCTTCGAGGGCCGCATCACGCTGATCGGCGACGAAGCGCACGCGCCCTATGACCGCACCTCGCTGAGCAAATTCGTCCCCTCGTTTGAAATGACGCCCGCCGACGTGCCGCCGCTGCTGCCGCCCGACTGGCTGCACACGCACGGCATCGAGCGCATCGTCGCGAAGGTCGCGCGGCTCGACGTGCCTGCGCACACGATCCATTTCGAAGCCGGCGCGGGTGGTAGCGAGCAGAGCATCGAGCCGCTGAAATACGACACCGCGCTGCTCGCGACCGGCAGCGTGCCGAAAGTGCCCGACATGCCCGGCTGCGAACTCGGCGGCGTGCATGTGCTTCGACACCTGGACGATGCCGCCGCGTTGATCGACGCGCTCGGCGACGATGCATCGCAAACCCGCGTCGCGATTCTCGGCAGCAGCTTCATCGGCCTCGAAGTCGCGTCCGCGTTGCGCAAGCACGGCGTGCCCGTCACCGTGATTTCGCGCGACAAGGTGCCGTTCGCGAAGCAGTTCGGCGAGCGCGCGGGCCAGATGTTTCGCGCGCTGCACGAAAGCAATGGCGTGAAGTTTTATCTCGACGCCAAGGTCGCCTCGCTCGAGGGCGAGGAAGGCAATGTGCATACGGTGATGCTCGCCGGCGGCGAGGCCATCGCGGCCGATGTCGTGCTGCTGGGCACGGGGGTTGCGCCCGCTACGGGGTTTGTCGAAGGACTGCCGTTGCAGAAGGACGGCGGCGTGGTCGTCAATGCCGGCATGAACGCCGCGTGCGGTCTGTATGCGGCCGGCGATATCGCCGTGTTCACGCTGCATGAGAACCAGGAGCCGGTGCGTATCGAGCATTGGCGCGTCGCGCAGCAGCATGCGCGCATCGCCGCGCAGAACATGTGCGGTTTGCGCAATCGCTATGCCGACGTGCCGTTCTTCTGGACCTATCACTACGGCAAGAACTTCGAATACCTCGGCCACGCGAGCGAGTGGGATGAGATCGTCGTCGATGGCGACTTCGATCATCACCAGTTCATCGCGCTGTACGTGCGCGACGGCCACGTCGACGCGGTGTTCGCCTGCGAGCGCGAAGCGCTGACCGCGCGGCTTTCCGACGCGATGCGCGGCGGCCTGTCGCGGGCCGACGCGCTCGCGATCATCGGCACGCCGGAAGCGGCGGCGTCGTGACCCATCGAGTTGCCGTTCAACCTTGACTAGGGAGTCACCATGACGACACACAAGGAAAAACATCCTCACTCGGAAAAGAGTGAAAAGCAGATCGACAAGCAGGTCGAAGACAGCTTCCCGGCTAGCGACCCGCCGTCGACGGGCGGCACCACGAGGATCGAGCCGGAGCAGGACAAGGCAAAGGCAAAGGCCGGGCACGACAAGCCCGCCGGTCAATAGCCGCGTGGCAGCGGTTCGCGCTGCCCGCGCTTGCCGAGCGCCCGCGGCCTCGCCCATCATTGTGTTCGCGGCGGCCGCGGATGGCATCTATTGCACTCCCCCATTCTCAACCCACTGGAACGACGGAAACGACTCACCATGTCAGACGAGACCGGCTCGGCCAGCACCGGGCAGGAAGCATTCGGGCGCGATGCGCCGCACGGCGATGATCGCCGCGACGGCAACGACGAACGCGATGGCGTCGGCAAACGCGGCGACCAGGGCCGCGCTGACGGCAAACATGGCAACGGCAACAGCGACAAGGACAACGGCGACGACGGTCAGCAGAAAAAGACGCCCGGCAAGAAGCCGCTGATCATCCTCGGCGCGGTCGTGATCCTGATTGGCATCGTCGGCTTCGTCTGGTGGTTCGCGACGCGCAACGAGGTGACGACCGACGACGCCTACACCGATGGCAACGCGATCACGATGGCGCCGAAAGTCTCCGGCTACGTGGTGACGCTGGCGGTCGACGACAACCAGTTCGTGCACAAGGGCGACCTGCTGCTCGTGATCGACAAGCGAGACTACCAGGCGCAGGTCGATCAGGCGAAGGCGCAGCTTGGTCTTGCAAAGGCGCAATTGAACGCCGCGCAGGTGCAGCTCGACATCGCGCGCGTGCAGTATCCGGCGCAGTATCGCCAGGCGAAGGCGCAAACCTCGTCGGCGGAAGCGAATCTGCGCGAGGCGCAAGCCTCCTGGCAGCGTCAGCACACGGTCGATCCGCGCGCGACCACGCAGCAGAACGTCGATACCGCCGACGCACAGCGCCAGTCGGCCAACGCGAGCCTCGAGCAGGCGCGCGCGCAGCAGCGGACCGCGAGCCTCGTGCCGCAGCAGTTGCGCGAGGCCGAGGCCGCCGTCGACGAACGCCGCCAGCAGGTGCATCAGGCCGAGGCACAGCTCGAACAGGCGCAGCTGAATCTGTCGTACTGCGAAGTGCGCGCGCCGTCGGATGGCTGGATCACGCGGCGCAACGTCCAGCTCGGCAGCTTCCTGAGCGCGGGCGTGTCGCTGTTCTCGATCGTCACGCCGCAGGTGTGGGTCACCGCGAACTTCAAGGAGTCGCAGCTCGACCGCTTGCGCCCCGGCGACAAGGTCGAAGTCGACGTCGACGCGTATCCGAAGCTCGATCTGCGCGGCCACGTGGATAGCGTGCAACTCGGCAGCGGCTCGCGCTTCTCGGCGTTCCCGACCGAAAACGCAACCGGCAACTTCGTGAAGATCGTGCAGCGGGTACCGGTCAAGATCATCATCGACGAAGGTCTGCCGCGCGATCATCCGCTCGGGCTGGGCTTGTCGGTCACGCCGAAGGTGTACCTGAAATGACGGCGTCCGACGCGCCCGGCGAAGCGTCGCCCGGCGAGGCGTCGAACTGGAAGCCATCCGCGAATCCGTGGCTGATCGCGATCGTCGTCACGCTCGCCGCGTTCATGGAAGTGCTCGACACGACCATCGTCAACGTCGCGCTGCCGCACATCGCGGGCACGATGTCTGCCAGTTACGACGAAGCGACGTGGACGCTGACCTCATATCTGGTCGCCAACGGCATCGTGCTGCCGATCTCGGGTTTCTTCGGTCGGCTGCTCGGGCGCAAGCGCTATTTCCTCGTCTGCATCATTGCGTTCACCGTGTGCTCGTTTCTATGCGGCATCGCGACCAATCTGTGGCAGCTGATCATCTTCCGCTGTTTGCAGGGTTTTTTCGGCGGCGGACTGCAACCGAACCAGCAATCGATCATTCTCGACACGTTCCCGCCGCAGCAGCGCGGCCGCGCGTTTTCGATCTCGGCGGTCGCGATCGTCGTCGCGCCGGTGCTGGGACCCACGCTCGGCGGCTGGATCACCGACAACTTTTCGTGGCGCTGGGTGTTCCTCGTGAACGTGCCGTTCGGCGTGCTGACCTCGCTCGCGGTGATGCAACTGGTCGAGGATCCGCCGTGGAAACGCAAGGGCGATCTGCGCGTGTCGGTGGATTACGTGGGCATCCTTTTGATCGCGATCGGCCTCGGCTGCCTGCAGGTGATGCTCGATCGCGGCGAGGACGACGACTGGTTTTCGTCGAACTTCATTCGTACGTTCGCAGTGCTCGCGGTGTCGGGCATCGTCGGTGCGACGTACTGGCTGCTGTACACGAAGAAGCCGGTCGTCGATCTGCGCTGTCTGAAGGACCGCAACTTCGCGCTCGGCTGCGTGACGATCGCCGCGTTCGCGACGATTCTGTATGGCAGCGCGGTGCTCGTGCCACAGCTCGCGCAACAGCAGCTCGGCTATACGGCGATGCTCGCGGGCCTCGTGCTGTCGCCTGGCGCTGTGCTGATCACGATGGAAATTCCACTGATCAGCAAAATGATGCCGTACGTGCAGACGCGTTTTCTGGTGGCCACCGGCTTCGGGCTGCTCGCGTGCGCGCTCGCGTATTCGCACACGCTGGTGCCGGACATCGACTACTTCACGCTGGTGAAGATGCGCAGCGCGCAGTCGCTGGCGATCGGCTTCCTGTTCGTGCCGATCACGACGCTTGCGTATCTGACGGTACCGCCGCGACTGAACGACGACGCGTCCGCGCTGTTCACGATGTTCCGCAACGTCGCGGGTTCGATCGGTATCTCGCTGTCGACCGCGATGGTTCGCGAGCGCACGCAGGCACGCATGGCGCATCTGTCGGAGTTCATGTCGCCGCTTTCACAGAATTACAACGATACGTTGCAACGCAACGCGCGGACGATCGCGGACATCAATGGCATGCCGCTTTCTCAGGCGCTGCAAACGGCCAACGGTCATCTGTACACCACGTACATCTCGCAGGCGACGTTCCTTGCCTATGTCGACGTGTTCGCGTTCCTCGCGATTTTCTGCACGCTTTGCATTCCGATCACGATTTTCTTCTCACCGGCCAAGGCGTCCGGCGGCGGAGGACATTGAAGTGAAGCCTGGTTTGAAGCGCGGCGTTCCCGAACCCGCCACGTGTTTGATTGCCTGTGTCGTCGTCGGCATGTCCGCGCTGCTCGCGTCCTGCACGGTCGGCCCCGACTTTCATGCGCCGTACGCCGACGTGCCGGCGCAGTGGCACGATACGCAGCGCACCGCGGCGAATGCCGCCGCGAGCGACGCGTCCGTAACGAGGCCCAACGTCGCTTCGGTGCCCACCCTCGACACCGATCCCGACCCGCGCTGGTGGCGCAGTTTCAACGATCAGACGCTCGACGCGCTGATCGCGCGCGCCGCGCTCGGCAATCTTGACTTGCAGCAAGCGGTGCTGCGCATCGTCGAAGCGCGCACCCAGGTCCAATCGGCGGCCGCGCAGGGTCTGCCGAACCTGCGCGCGACCGGCAGCTATCAGCGCGAGCAGCTTGGCCTCAAAGGTTTTCTGCAGGAGAACGGCGCCTACGACAAGGTCGATCAGCTCGGCGCGCCCAATTCGCCCGTCAATGCGATCGCACCGGGCGCGGGCGCCGCGTTGCAAAAAGGCGCGAACAACCTGCTCGACCAGTTGAGCGCGCCGATCAATCTGTGGCAGGTCGGCTTCGACGCAACCTGGGAGCTCGATCTGTTCGGCCGCGTGCGTCGCTCGGTCGAGGCCGCGAACGCGCAAACCGAGGCCGCGTACGAGAGCCGCAACGACGCGTTGCTGTCGCTCGAAGCCGAGGTCGCGCAGACCTATATGCAGCTGCGCGGCGCGCAAACCTTGCACAACATCGCGATGAGCCTCGTCGAGCAGCAAGCCGAGACCGTCGAGTTGACGCAGAACAAGGCGAAGGTCGGGCTCGCGAGCGAGCTCGACGTGCAAAGCGCGCGGGCGCAGCTCGCGCAAACGAAAACGCAGTTGCCGCAATACGATCAGCAGATCGCCCAGTCACTCAACGCGCTCGCGTATCTGATCGGCGAGCCGCCCGGCGCGCTCGAAGCGCAACTGAGCACGCCGCAAACCGTGCCGCCGGTGCCGCCCGTCGTGCCGATAGGCTTGCCGTCGACGCTCGCGCGGCGCCGGCCCGACATCCGCCGCGCCGAGGCGAATCTGCATGCGGCAACGGCCAGTGTCGGCGTCGCGGTCGCGCAGTTCTACCCCGACGTGTCGCTGACCGGCCAGGCCGGCATGCGCGCGACGAATGCCCGCGATCTCGCGCGCTGGTCGCACCTGTTCTATTCGTTCGGGCCCACCGTGTCTCTGCCGATTTTCCAGGGCGGCGCGCTGGTAGCCAATCTGCGCATGTCGAAGGCCCAACAGGCCGAAGCCGCGCTCGATTACCGCAAGACCGTGCTGAGCGCGCTGAGGGACGTCGACAACGCGCTGGTCGTCTACCGCACCGATCAGGCGCGGCGCGATGCGCTCGCGGACAGCGTCACCGCGCAGCAGACCTCGTTCGATCTGTCGCGCGATAGCTATCGCAAGGGGCTGACGAGCTTCATCAACGTGCTCGATGCGCAGCGGCAGCTCGCGCAGGCACGAGAGCAATACGCTCAGGGCACGACCCAGGTCAGCACCGACCTGGTGGCGCTGTACAAGGCGCTAGGCGGCGGCTGGCAGAGCGATGCCGATGCGGCGGGAGCAACGGGCGCGGCGACGCGGTCAGGCGGCGGCGGATAACCAGCGACGCTGCCGCAAGGCTTCAGCCATGCTCGAACTGGGGCTCCGCGATCACCGTTCGCGTCGCATCGAGACGACCGCACGCGGCCAGCATCTGCTGCAACGACGTCACGGCGCACTCCGCTTCCAGCGATTCCTGCTGTTCCGCGCTCCACTGCTGCGTATCCTCGGGTGTCCAAAGGCCGACCACGATCGACACGTTCGGCAAGCGCGTGCGGATGCGCCGGATCAGATTGCGCAGATGCGACGGAATGCCGTCGATCTGCAGATACAGAAGGCAGACGATGCCCACGTCGTCCGCCACGAGGCTGTCGATCGACGCGCGCGACACCGCCTCGTGCGGCAGCGAGCGCGCCGCGAAGCCGTGCTTGCCGAGCAACTGCAGCAGAATGATCGTCGCGAGCGCATCGAGCGGGCCACGGCCCGGCAGGCACAACACGCGGCTCGTCGGCGCATGCGAGGCGAACACGGGCGCGGCGTCGACCGATCGTGGCATCGCCCGCGCGGCCTGCGTTTCGTCGGAAGGTGCCAGCGGCCCCACTGCGGCCGGCTTCGCCTGCGTCGCGAGCGGCGCGGGCTCGCGATCCTCGTAGCCGTCGAGGCCGTCGACCAGGTCGTTGGTCGTCGACTCGATGCGCGCGAGTTGCACGCTCGTCACGCTGCCGCGCGTCACGTCGTTGGCCGCGAGCCGCAAGCCCTTGATCGCGACTTCGTCGTAATAGGCCGACAGCGAGCGGTCGCGCAATAGCACTTCGGCCTGCTCGATCGCGTCATCCGGATCGCCGGCGAGCGCGCGTTGATAGAAGTTTTCGACCGGCGTCAGCGCGGGCTGATCGCCGAGCAGCACGTCGAGAAACTCGAGACGCCGCACGTGCCGCCCGAGCACCAGCAGACACAGCGTCAACGGTGTCGACAGGATCAGCCCGATCGGCCCCCAGATCCAGCTCCAGAAGATCGCCGCGACCACCACCGAAAACGGCGACAGGCCGGTGCTGCGCCCATACAGCAGCGGCTCGACTACCTGCCCCACCGCCAGTTCCGCGACCACGAACAGCACCAGCGACCAGATCGCCATCGCCCAGCCGGGACTGACCGCGGCGGCGAGCGCGGTGGGCAGTATCGCCGCGATCCAGATGCCGACGTAGGGCACGAGCCGCAGCAGCGCCGCGAGAATGCCCCACAGGATCGGGCTCGGCACGCCGATCAGAAACAGCCCCGTCCCGATCACGACGCCGACGCCGGTGTTGACGCCGAGTTGCGACACGAAGTAGCGGCTCAGGCGCCGCGCGGTCTCGTCCATCACCGTGGTCGTGCGGTGCAGGTCGCGCGAGCCGAACAGCCGGATCGCGCGATCGCGCAGGTCGTCGCGTTGCAGCAGGATCACGATCGTGACGACGAAAACGATGAACGCGGTTGCCAACGGACTGATGGCCGGCGACAGCACGCGTCGCGCGAGCTCGAACGGCGTCGGCACCGGCTCGCGCACTTCCACCGGCACCGCCGTCGACGCCTGCGGACTCGCCGCGGCCGCGGCGCCGTTCGGCGCTCGCGGCTGCGGCGGCTCGATCGTCGCGCGCTGCAATGCCTGCCCCGCCTCGCTCGCGAAACGGTTCAGCTTGCCGATCGTCAGACTGTGCACGGTGTCGATCTTGTGCTGGATGGTCGCCTGATAGCGCGGCATGCCGGCCGCGAGATCGGTCAGCTGTGTGGCGATTACCGCGCACAGCAGCGCGATGACCGACACCGAGATCAGGACCGCCGCGCACACCGACGCGACATGGCCGAGCTTGAGCCGGGACAGCGCATCGGCGAGCGGTGCGACGAGAAAGCTCAACAGGATCGCGAGCGTGATCGGAATCATCACCGCGCTCGCGACGTACAGGCATGCGACCGCGATCACGCCGACGCCGAACGTGACGAGCCCCTCGATACCGAATGCGGTGGAGGCCGCCTGAATGCGCGAGGCGGCGCTCGTGCCGCGCGGCTCGGGTGTGTCGTTCATGTTGCGGAGCGAAGATCGGGCATGGGAAAACGGTCTCTGAGCCGCACGCGGTTCGCCGGCTCGGAGTCTTATTACTCAATACCGTTGAGCAATGTCTATTTCATCGAATCGCCCGACACCGGCCCGCTCTCGACCGGTGGTGCCTCCTTCTCGATCTCACGGCGGGCCTGCTCCCAGTATTGCTCGGGCGTGCCCTTCGGCTCGGCCGCCTGCTCCCACAGATAGTAGGCGCGCGTGCGGATCTGCTCGTCGACGCTCGGTTCCTGTTCCATTTGTTCACTCCAGCTTGGCCGTTTGCGTGCGCACGCCTGCCGTGGCGAAGGTCGCAGACGCGTGCGTATCGTCAACCACAGAACGAGCAAACCTTGTACCTGTGCTGCGGCCCGCTTTTGCAACGGGGCTGGCGTCGCTCGCCAGCCTGCACTAGCCTGGCGCGGACTCGCCTTCGTCGGAAGTCAACTGCTCTTCGAGGCGGTCGAACACGCGCTGCGTCGCGCGGCTCGGCGCTTCGAGCGCGAACAGCAGCAGCGAGCGGCCGGTCACCTGGTAGGCATCGCCCGCGCTGAATTGCGGCAGCTCGGCGCGCACCGGCATGTTGGTGTCGACGAGGCAGGTCCAAAAATCGCCCTCGGGAATGTCGGGCAGCGTGAAGTTGACGACGTCGTGATACGCGTTCAGCACCAGCAGCAAGGTCGCGTCGGACGCGAGACGGCGAATGCCGCTCGCCTGCGCACGGCCGTCGATCACGAGGCCGAAGCAACGCATCGCCGGATCGGCCCACTGCTCGCCCGTGATGTCGGTGCCGTCCGGCGATAGCCAGCGCGTGTCGGTCACGTCGAGCGTCTCGTTGTATTCGCCAGTCAGAAAACGGCCGCGCCGCAGCACCGGCAAACGGTGGCGCAACGTGGTCAGATTGCGCACGAACTCGGTCAGCGCGCGGCCGTCGTCGTCGATCGCATCCCAATCGACCCAGCTGATCTCGTTGTCCTGGCAATACGCGTTGTTGTTGCCCTGCTGCGTGCGGCCGAATTCGTCGCCGGCGAGGATCATCGGCGTGCCCTGCGACAGCAGCAGCGTCGCGAGCAGATTGCGCTTCTGGCGCTCGCGTTGCTGGCGGATGTCGGCGTCGTCGGTCGGTCCTTCGGCGCCCATGTTCCACGACTTGTTGTCCGAATGGCCGTCGCGGTTGTCCTCGCCGTTTGCCTCGTTGTGCTTGTCGTTGTACGAGACCAGATCGTTCAGCGTGAAGCCGTCGTGCGCGGCAATGAAGTTCACGCTCGCCCACGGCCGCCGGCCGCGATGATTGAACTTGTCGCCCGACGCGGTGACGCGCGTCGCGAGATCGGCGGCGGTGCCCTCGTCGCCCTTCCAGTACGCGCGCGCGGTGTCGCGGAAGCGATCGTTCCATTCGGCCCAGCCCGGCGGAAAACCGCCCACCTGATAGCCGCCGGGGCCGCAATCCCACGGCTCGGCGATCAGCCGGATGCTGGAGAGGACCGGGTCCTGGCGGCAGCTGTCGAGAAAGCCGCCGCCCTCGTCGAAGCCGTGATCTTCGCGGCCGAGGATCGTCGCGAGATCGAAGCGGAAACCGTCCACTTTCATTTCGGTGACCCAGTAGCGCAGGCTGTCGGTCACCATCTGCAGCACGCGCGGATGCGACAGGTTCAGCGTATTGCCGGTGCCGGTGTCGTTGATGTAGTAGCGCGGCTCGTCGGGCATCAGCCGGTAGTACGACGCGTTGTCGATGCCCTTGAACGAGACCGTCGGGCCGCGTTCGTTGCCTTCGGCCGTGTGGTTGTACACGACGTCGAGTATCACTTCGAGATCGGCCTGGTGAAAGCGGTCGACCATCTCCTTGAATTCGCCGACCGACTCGGTCGACGACGCGAAAAAGCGCGGATCGGCCGCGAAGAAGCCGATCGTGTTGTAACCCCAGTAGTTCGTGAGACCCTTGTCGAGCAGATGGCTGTCGTTGACGAAAGTCTGGATCGGCATCAGCTCGACCGAGGTCACGCCAAGGCTGCGGATATGGTCGAGCACCGGCTGCTGCGCCAGACCCGCGAACGTACCGCGCAAACGCTCGGGCACCCGCGGATGACGTTTCGTGTAGCCGCGCACGTGCGTCTCGTAGAGAATCACGCGCTCCCACGGCAGCGCGTTGCGCTCCGGATGGCTCCACGAAAAATTCGCATCGACCACCTTGCACTTCGGCACGAAAGGCGCGCTATCGCGTTCATCGAATGACAGGTCGAGCTCTTCCGAGCCGAGCGTATAGCCGAAAATTTCCGGCGCCCATTTCAGCTCGCCGATGTGCGCCTTCGCATAGGGATCGAGCAGCAGCTTGTTCGGATTGAAGCGATGCCCGTTTTCGGGCTCGTAGGGACCATGCACGCGATATCCATAGACGGCACCCGGTTTCAGATTCGGTACGAACACATGCCATACCTCGTCGGTGTATTCGGGCAGCTCGATCCGTTCGAGTTCGTGTTGGCCAGTTTCATCGAACAGACACAGTTCGACTTTGGTTGCGTGCGCGGAGAACAACGCGAAGTTGACGCCACTGCCGTTCCATGTCGCGCCGAGCGGAAAAGGCGTGCCTTCGGCAATGCGTGTCGAGTAGCTGGCTGGGGAAGACATAGGTGTTCTCAATGGCTGCAAGGAGGTGTGTATCTCAGGGTCATGCATGTGTTTTTTTCAACTGCCTTTCCACGTGTTCTTTGCTGCTCATTGTTCCAGTGTAGGCATTGGAGGCCCGCGCGCCGGACATTGCACCGCGCGAGCAGCGGGCCGGTGCGTGTAGCAACTTGTGGGCCTGATGCGCCTCGCTTTCCCTCAGCTCAAAGTCGCGGCATGAGATTTGCAGCATACCGGCAAGGCGCACGCATTGCGCGCCGTCGAAACGCCACCACACCAAACCGGGAGAACACAGATGATGCGCAACCCGCAGATCACACCGCTGGCCGCTTCCGCATCGCTTCTCGCCGCCATGACGCTGATTTCCGCGTTGGGCACGTGCGGCAGCGCGTTCGCGCAAGGCGCGCCGCAGGCGATCACCGAAAAACGCACGGACGTCGTGCAGCTCGCGAGCGGCTATCGCGCGTCGAAGCTGTCGGGCGCGGACGTGTACAACCGCAACAAGGACAACATCGGCACGCTCGACGATCTGATCGTGTCGCCGGGCACCGAGCGCACCACGTATGCGATCCTGTCGGTCGGCGGCTTTCTCGGCATGGGCAAGCATCTGGTCGCCGTGCCGTTCAACGATCTGCAGATCGACAACCGGCGCGTCGTGCTGCCCGAGGCGACGAAGAAATCGCTCGAGGCGTTGCCGGAGTTCAAGTACGCGAATTGAGCGCGGCGTTGCCGCGTCGAATCGATCGACGCGGCAACGGGCCGTCCATGCACAGGCGTTCAGGGGCGTAGTCAGCCGAGCAGCTTGTCGGGCGTAATGGGCAAATCGCGGATGCGTTTGCCGGTCGCATGCCAGATCGCGTTGCACACTGCCGCGGCCACGCCCACCACGCCGATTTCGCCGACACCTTTGACGCCGAGCGGATTGACGATGTCATCGCGCTCGTCGACGAATAGCACGTCGATCTCGTGAATGTCGGCATTCACCGGCATGTGATATTCGGCGAGGTTGTGATTCATCTGGCGTCCTAGCGCGTGATCGAACTGGCCGTGCTCGTGCAGCGCCATGCTGATGCCCCACACGACGCCGCCCGCGACCTGATTGCCCGCCGTCTTCGGATTGACGATGCGTCCCGCCGCGACCGCGCTGACCACGCGCGTGACCCGCACAGTGCCGAGCGCTTCGTCGACGCGCACTTCGGCGAACACCGCCGAATGCGTGCCCATCGAATACGCCTGCTGCTTTTCGTGCGGCTTCACGCTGGCCTGCTCTTCGAGTTCGTCCAGCCCCGCACGCTGCAACAGCGTCGCAATCGCGATCGAGTCGTCCGCGTGTGGGCCGCACACGAGCCGGTTGCGCTCGCGCCGCACGTGTTCGCGAGTCGCCGACGCGAACCGTGCGCCACCATGTTCGCGCGCCAGTTCAACCAGACGGTTGTGCAGGCGCGTACACGCGGCATCGACTGCGCTACCCACCGACGACACCGTCCACGATCCGCCCTCGATCGGCGCCTTCGGCAGCCGGGTGTCGCCGAGTTCGAAGCTGACGTCGCCGAGCGGCACGCCGAGCGCATCGGCGGCGATCTGCGTCATCGCGGTGTAGGTTCCGGTGCCGATATCGGCGGTCGAACTCGACACGCTGACGCGGCCATCGGGCGTCAACACCGCGCGTGCGGCCGCTTCGTTCTGCATCGCGTCCCACGCACCGGTCGCCATGCCCCAGCCGATCAACTCGTTGCCGTCGCGGCGTGCGCGCGCCTCGAGCGGCCGCCCCGCCCAGCCGAAGCGGGCCGCGCCTTCGCGATAGCAGTCGCGCAGCGCCTTGCTCGAAAACGGCAGGTTCTTGTTCGCGTCACGCTCCGCATAGTTGACGAGCCTCAATTCGAGCGGGTCCATCCGCAATGCCTCGGCCAGTTCGTCCATCGCGACTTCGAGCGCAAAGAGCCCTTGTGTCGCGCCGGGCGCGCGCATGTCGGCCGGTGTCGGCACGTCGAGCTTCGCGACCCTGTAGCCCATCGACACGTTGTCGCATCGATACAGCTGCCCCGCCCAGTTGACCACCACGTCGCAGTAGTCCTCGTAGCGCGAGGTTTCCGACACCGCCTCGTGGATCACCGCCTGCAGGCGGCCATCCGCCGACGCGCCGAGCGCGACGCGCTGCACCGTTTGCGGACGATGCGCGAAGGTGAACATCTGCTGCCGGGTCAGCGTGACGCGCACGGGTTTCTTCAGTTCGCGCGCGGCCATTACCGCGAGCGCCAGATGATATTGCGGCCGCAAGCCGGAGCCGAACGCGCCGCCGACGAACGGCGACACCACCTGCACTTCGTCGTCTTTCAAACCGAACACACGCGTCAGATAGCCCTTCGTATTGACGACGCCCTGAGTCTTTTCATAGACGGTCAAGTGTCCTTGCGCATCGGGCACCACGGTGCATCCGTGCATTTCCATCGGATTGTGATACTCCGGTGGTGTCGTGTAGAACGCGTCCACGCGCGCCTTTGCATCGGCCAAGGCCTTGCGTGGGTCGCCACGCTCGGGCGGAGGCGGATCGAAGCCGCCCTTCTCGGCCGACGGCGGCACGGCGCTCGTCAACGCTGCTTCGATATCGGTCTGGTGCGAGCCGGCCTCGTAACCCACCTGCACCAGCGACGCCGCGTAGCGCGCCAGTTCCAGCGATTGCGCGACCACCAGCGCGACCGGCTGCCCGCTGTACCACACGCGCTCGTCCCAAAGCGGCCTCAATGGCGTGCCCCCGGGCGCAATCATGTCCTTGAACGCGTCGACGTCCGACGGCAGCGCCGGGCGCTTGCGATGCGTGAGCACGAGCAGCACGCCGGACAGCGCCTCGGCGGCCGAGGTATCGATCGACACGATCTTGCCTGCCGCGATCGTGCCCGACACGACGACGCCATACACGAGCCCTTCGACGCAGAACTCGGCGGCATATTGCGCGGCGCCGGTCACTTTGACGGGCCCGTCCACACGCGAATGCGGCACGCCGGTGGCAGGCTTCGGGCTGCCTGTCGACGGCAAGGTATCGGCACGGTTCATCGCGCGGCCTCCTCGAACGAACGTTGTGTGGCCTCGCCGAAGGCGCGCACGATCACGCGCGCCGCGAGTTCGATCTTGAACGCGTTGTCGCGCTGAGTGCGCGCACCGCGCAGCAGCGTCGCCGCGAAATCGCGCAACGTTCGCGCGTTCAGCATCGCGCCGCGCAGTGCGGCTTCGGCGGCGGGATCGCGCCACGGCTTGTGCGCGACCCCGCCGAGCGCGCACCGCGCGTCGACGATCCGCGACTCGTCATCGAGCTCGACACCGACCGCGGCCGACACCAGCGCGAACGCATACGATGCGCGGTCGCGCACCTTCACGTACGCGTGATGCGCGGCAAAGCCTTGCGGCGGCAGTTCGATCGCGGTCACGAGTTCGTCGTCGCGCAGGTTGGTGTCGATCTGCGGCGTATCGCCGGGCAGCCGGTGAAAATCCGCGAACGGCAGCGTGCGTGCGCCGTCGTTGCCGATCAGATGCACGGTGGCGCCGAGCGCCGCCAACGCGACGCACATATCGGACGGATGCACGGCGATGCAGTGCTCGCTCGCACCGAGGATCGCGTGAATGCGGTTCACGCCGTGCAGCGCCGGACAGCCGCTGCCGGGTTCGCGCTTGTTGCACGGCGTGCCCACGTCGTAGAAGTAGTAGCAGCGCGTGCGTTGCAGCAGATTGCCGCCGACCGTCGCGACGTTGCGAATCTGCGGCGACGCGCCCGCCAGGATCGCTTTCGCGAGCAGCGGGTAGCGTGTCGCGACGGTATCGTCATACGCGAGCGCGCTATTGGTTACGAGCGCGCCGATCTTCACGCCGCCCTGCGCCGACGCTTCGATCTGCCTGAGCGGCAAACGGTTGATGTCGACGAGCAAAGCCGGGCGCGCCACGTCTTCGCGCAGCAGGTCGACCAGATTCGTGCCGCCCGCGAGGAACGCGGCGCCCCTGTCCGAACGATGCCGTTCGAGCGCATCCTGCACCGCATCGGCGCGCGTGTACGAGAAGCGGTTCATGGCCGCGCTCCAGATTTATTCGCGACCGCACTGTCTTGCCTTGCGTCATCGTCACCGAAATGCGCAGCGTCGAGAATCGCCGCGACGATGTTCGGATACGCGCCGCAGCGGCACAGATTGCCGCTCATCTGCTCGCGCACATCGTCCGCGCAGCGCGCATGTCCTTCTTCGAGCATCGCGTGCGCCGAGCAGATTTGTCCGGGCGTACAGTAGCCGCACTGGAACGCGTCGTGATCGATGAACGCCTGCTGCAGCGGATGCAACGTGTCGCCGTTCGCGAGACCTTCGATCGTCGTGATCGATGCGCCGTCGTACACGACCGCGAGCGCGAGGCAGGTATTGATCCGCTGGCCATTGACGATCGCCGTACAAGCGCCGCATTGACCGTGATCGCAGCCCTTCTTGGTGCCGCTCAGGTGCGCATGCTCGCGCAGCAGATCGAGCAGCGAGGTCCACGCCTCGACGTCGAAGCGCCGCGTCTCGCCGTTGATCTCGAACGTCAATGCATGCGACGCGGGCGCGTCGGCCCGGGCGGTTTCAGCATCGGGGGTAGCCATCGGATTTCCTCCTCACAAGGCATCGCGCAAGCAGTGCGGCGCGCGACGGAACTCAACGCAATTCAAACCAATGCAAAGCGGCGACAGCGCGCGAGCGCGATGCCGCCGCGGCGTCCGGCGCGTCGCGAGGCAGGCCGACGCGCTCGACGGATCGCTTATTGCCCCGCCCCACTACCCGCGCGCGGCGGCGTCGCGCCTTTGAAGCGCCTGTTGGTGGTTTTCCCATTGCCGCCGCCGGCGACGCCATTGGTGGCGCCCCCCGATTCGCCGACATTGCCGTTCGCATTGTTCGCGCTGGTCGTGTCCGGCGTGCGCGATTCTTCCAGGCTTGCGCCGGGTTGCGCGGCAGACTTGCTGTTTTGCATGGACGGATTGGTACCGGTCTGCGCGAAGCCCGCCTGCGCAAAGCCTAGCGCGAAGCAGCCTGAAACGAGCGCGGCAGCCAGTTTGACGGATACATCGATCTTCATGGCACTCTCCCTTAAGACGTTATGAAAACCCACTGCGCGAACCTCGTACGTGAGCGCAGGCGGCCATGCCGCCATCAGTTCGACAACCTAAATAATCGGCGCGCCGCCCGTTACCGCAATCGTCGCGCCCGAGATGTAGCTCGCTTCATCCGATGCGAGCATCACGTACGCGGCGGCCAGTTCGGCCGGTTGGCCGGGGCGCTTCATCGGCACCTGCTTGCCGAACTGCTCGACCTTGTCTGCCGGCATCGTCGATGGAATCAACGGCGTCCAGATCGGTCCCGGCGCCACGCAGTTCGCGCGAATGCCCTTTTCCGCGAGCAATTGCGCGAGGCCACCGGTGAAGTTCTGGATCGCGCCCTTGGTGGTCGCATACGCGATCAGACCAGGATTCGGATGATCGGCATTGATCGACGAAGTATTGATGATCGCGCCGCCCGGCTTCATATGGCGCACCGCCGCGCGCGTGATCCTGAACATCGCGCCGATGTTGGTATCGAAGGTCTTGTCCCATTCTTCGTCGCTGATCGCATCGAGCGACGGATAGCTCATCTGATACGCGGCGTTGTTGACCACCACGTCGAGCCGGCCGAATGCCTCGATCGCCTTGTCGACGATCGCATCGCAATGCTTGCGATCGCGGATATCGCCGCCGACCAGCACCGCCTTGCGACCCGCGTCCTCGACCCAGCGCGCGGTCTCGCGCGCATCGTCGTCTTCGTCGAGATAGGCGATCAGCACATCCGCACCTTCGCGCGCGAACGCGATCGCGACCGCGCGGCCGATGCCGCTGTCGCCGCCGGTCACGATCGCCGCCTTGCCTGCGAGACGCCCCGATCCTTCATAGGTTTTCTCGCCGTGATCCGGTTGCGGGTTCATGTCGGCCGTGCGGCCGGGCCTCTGGTCCTGCTGCTGTTCAGGAAACGGCGGTGCCGGACGTTGCGTGTCGCTCATGTCGGATCTCCCTCGGTGCGAATGACCATGGGCGGCGCGCACGAGCGCGCCGCGTCATCGGTCTTTCAGCAACGAGTGGGCCTGCCTGCAATAGCGAGAGGAAACTGCTGCGCGCCGGGCGGCGCAGGGGCACGCATGGCTTAAGAAACTGCGTTGGACAGAACGGTGGCGGACAGATGGCAGATTGATGACAAACAGATTCGCAGAGCGACGAGTGCGATTTTCTGCCGACGACCGTGCAGAAATAACAGAACTGTCAGTGAGTTTTCGCTAACAACGTGATTCAGATGATGGCTCCGCCGCATGCAACGCCGCCGCCGATTCGAGCACGCGCAGCAGACGCTCGGGTGTCAACGGTTTGGCGCAATGCGCGTCGAAGCCGGCGGCCTTCGCGAGCGCGCGATCGTCGCGCGACGCAAACGCGGTACATGCGACCAGCAGCATGTGTGAAGTCTGCGGATGCGCGCGCAGCCGCCGCGCGAGTTCGAGCCCGTCGAGTCCAGGCATCTTGATGTCGAGCACCACCGCGAAGGGCTGCCATTCGCGCGCGGTCTCGCACACGGCAAACGGATCGTCGAGCGCGCGGCATTCGAAGCCGTCGGCCATCAATAGCATTTGCAGCGCATCGGCCGCTTCCCGGTAATCGTCGACTACCAGCACGCGACGATGCGCGGCCATCGCATAGCGGATTGGTCGCCATACGAGCACGTCGTCGCTGCTGTCCACGTTGTCGTTGAACACAGTCATTTTTTCTCGCCCTTTTACATTGGCCCTGAAGGGCATCCGCGCCACCCGTGCAAGATTCGATCCCGTTGCGTCTGCCGGACTACGACCGGTTCTTTGTTATTTCCGCTTCGCTCGGACGATGCCGCGGCCAGCACGCCTGGTCGCGCATTCCGACGTTGCAATCACCTGGAATGCGGGATTCAGCGTGCCCATTCGTCACGGCGTTTGAATGACGGCGCCTGCGATGTGCGCGCTGCGCAACATCGATCGACGCACTGTCCTTGTGCGATCCGTCTCGTTCAGAGGCGTCGCACGATATCGGTATTTCAACGGATTGAGGGGTCCACGCAATGCAAGCCGCAATCGCACTTATGGCGCGAATCGATGACGCGGTCTTATCAAAAGAATAAGCGACGATGCCGATAAAAAAATGCTCGACATGTTAGGGGTTTGTGCTCTGCGGGTTATCCCGCACGATTATCGATAAACCCCTTCAGCATCGCGAGCGTATCTGCGTCGTCGATGTGTTTGTCCATGCGCCAGCGCAGCATGCGCGGAAAACGCACGGCCACGCCGGACTTGTGACGCGAACTCGCTTGTATCCCTTCGAAGCCGATCTCGAACACGAGCGTTGGCGTCACGCTGCGCACCGGGCCGAATTTATCGACGGTGGTCTTGCGCACGATCGCATCGACCCGACGCATCTCTTCATCTGTGAGCCCTGAATAGGCCTTCGCGAACGGCACCAACGTGCGCACGCCGTCGGCCTCGTCCCACACCGCGAACGTGTAGTCCGTGTAAAGACTCGCGCGACGGCCATGACCGCGCTGCGCGTAAATAAGTACAGCGTCCACCGCATAAGGCTCGATCTTCCATTTCCACCACGTGCCCGACGCCTTGGTACGACCGACGCCGTACATCGACTCGCGCTCCTTGAGCATCAAACCTTCGACGCCGCGCGCGCGGCTCTCGTCGCGCAACGCCGCGAGCGCGCTCCAGTCCGCTGCAAGGACGAGCGGCGATATGCGCAGCAGACCACGCGCGAGCGTGCCATCGACGGAGCTGGCCAGCGCATCGAGGCGTGCGCGCCGTTCAGCGAGCGGGTTCATGCGCTGGTCCCGTCCGTTTGCTTCGAGCAGATCGTATGCGAGCAGCGCGGCGGGCGAATCCGCGAGTATCTTGCGCGTCAGCGTCTTGCGCGCGATGCGCGGTTGCAGCCGCGCGAACGGCAATGGCGCTGCCGCGCCGGGCTCCCACGCGAGAATCTCGCCATCGATCACGTAGCCATCGGGTAATGACTCGCCCAATGCCGCGACTTCGGGAAAACGATCGGTAATCAGATCCTCGCCGCGCGACCACAACCACACGCGGCCGCCGCGTTTGACGAGTTGCGCGCGTATGCCGTCCCACTTCCACTCGATCAGCCAGTGCGCGGGATCGCCGAGCGTGGCCGGATCGGTCTGCAAGGGATGCGCGAGAAAGAACGGATACGGCAGGCCGAGGTCGCTATCGTGTTCAGGCGCGTGCGCTTGCGGATCGTCGTCGGTCTGCGGCGCGATCAGACGCAGATAGCGCGCCGCATCGGGCTTCTGTTGCGAATCGGTCCAGCCGACCATTCGTTGCGCGATCCGCTTGTGATCGACGCCCGCCACTTCGGCGAGCGCACGCACCACCAGTTGCCGCGCGACGCCGACACGAAAGCCACCGCCGATCAGCTTGGTCAGCAGGAAACGACCGCCCCAGTCGAGTTCGTCCCAGTAGCTGAGCAGACGCCTGCGCAACTCGTCGGGCGGCAGGCCGCGCAACGGCAGCATGCGTTGCTCGATCCATTGCGTGAGACCCAGCTCGGAGTTGCGCGACGCGGGCGGCAGGATATGCGCGATGGTCTCGGCCAGATCGCCCACCGCGTGATACGACTCCTCGAACAGCCACTCGGGCAAGCCGGCGCGCTCGCGTGCGATTTCGGTCAGCAAACGCGTCGGCACGAGTTGACGCGGCTTGCCGCCCGCGAGGAAATACGACGCCCATGCCGCGTCTTCGGGGTCGGCCACCGAGAAATAACTCGTCAGCGCCGCGAGCTTGTCGTGCGTCGACGTGGTCGCATCGAGCGCGGTGTAGAGAGCCGCGAAGCGTTTCATACGGTGCCCGTCATGATTCGCTCGTCGCCGGCGCTTCGTCGGCGCCGGCCGCGTCGGCTTCGACGGTATCGTCGCCGTATTGCGTTTCGAACGCGCTGGCGTGCAGGCCCTGCTCGTTGAGCCAGCGCACCATCGGTTCGATCGAGCCATGCGTGACGATCACGCGGGAGGCGCCGCTCTCGCGTATCGCCGTTTGCAAACCCGGCCAGTCCGCGTGATCCGACAGCACGAAGCCACGATCGACGCCGCGCCGGCGACGCGCGCCGCGCAGGCGCATCCAGCCCGACGCGAACGCATCGCTGTAGTCGCCGAAGCGCTTGAGCCACGCGCTGTTCTGCGCGGACGGCGGCGCGACGATCAGCGCCTGTTTGAATACGCCCTTGTCTTTCGCTGCAATCTCGCCGACCAGACCGAGCGCCGGCAGACGCACGCCCGCGTCGCGATACGCGCGATTGAGCGGCTCGAGCGCGCCGTGGCAGAAGATCGGCCCGATCGCCGCATCGACACTCGCGAGCACGCGTTGCGCCTTGCCGAATGAATAGCAGAACAGCACCGACGCGCGCCCTTCGGAGGCGTTGTGACGCCACCATGAATCGATCGAATCGAACACGCTTTGCGGCGTATCCCAGCGATAGATCGGCAGGCCGAACGTCGATTCGGTGATGAACGTATCGCAGCGCACCGGTTCGAACGCGGCGCAGGTCGGATCGGCTTCGAGCTTGTAGTCGCCCGACGCCACCCATACGCGGCCCGCGTATTCGATCCGCACCTGCGCCGAGCCGAGCACGTGCCCGGCCGGATGCAGCGACACGCGCGCCGCGCCAATCGTCAGCGGCTCGCCGTAGTCGAGCGTGTGCAGCGCGATGCCGGGCAGCCGCAATAGCAGCACGCTCGCGCCCGCGCGCGCGGCCAGGTAGCGCTGATGACCGAAACGCGCGTGGTCGGAATGCGCATGTGTGATCACCGCGCGTTCGACCGGCCGCCACGGATCGATGTAAAAATCGCCGGGCGGGCAATACAGTCCCTCCGGCCGCGCGATCACCAGATCGTTGGCTTGCGGCGCGGTGTCGGTCTGACGCGGCGACTGATCCATCGGCTGTCCTCGGCAAGGGAACGCGATCTTGCGAACGCGGCCAAGCAAACTATATGCCGCGCCATTGATGGCCCCGTTTCTGCTTACGGTATATAAAGCACACAGGCGTGTCGGGAGCGGCTGCCATCCGGCAGTGCCCGGCGCGCACCGCGAGGCCTCATGCCGATCCTGCTCGACCAGCAAGCGCTGTATATCGCCAGACATCCCTGGCGCTTCCTGCTGCAAACGCTGAAAGCGTTTCGCGCGAACCAGGGGCTGCTGCTCGCGGGCGCGGTCGCGTACTACGCGTTGCTGTCCATCGTGCCGCTGCTGATCCTGATCGTCATCGTGTTGTCGCGCGTGGTGCCGCAGCAGCTGGTGCTCGACGCGCTTGCGCATCTGCTGCGCTGGCTCGTGCCCGGACAATCGGCCGCGCTCGTGCGTGAGCTGTCGAACTTCCTGCTGCATCGCGCGGTAATCGGCTGGGTACTGCTGCTGACGATGATCTTCTTCAGCTCGCTCGCGTTCACCGTGCTCGAAAACGCGATGTCGCTGATCTTCGTGCATCGGGTCGTCGTGAAGCGGCGCCACTTCCTGATCTCGGCGCTGCTGCCGTACTGCTACATCCTGTTTCTTGGCGTGGGACTGCTGATCGTCACGTTCGTGTCAAGCGCGCTCGACACGATCGGCGCAGAAGGACTGAGACTGTTCGGCCTGCACGTGTCGTTGCAGGGCTTCTCGCGAGTGATGCTGTATCTGTTCGGGCTCGCCGGCGAAATCTTCGTGCTGACCTCGGTGTATCTGGTGATGCCGGTCGGACGGCCGTCGCTCAAACACGCGCTGATCGGCGGCGTGGTGGCCGGCGCGTTGTGGGAGATCACGCGGCACGTGCTGGTCTGGTATTTCGCCACGCTGTCGCAGGTCAGCGTCGTCTATGGTTCGCTGACGATGGCGATCGTGATCCTGCTCAGCTTCGAATGGCTCGCCACCTTGCTGCTGTTCGGCGCGCAGGTGATATCGCAATACGAGCGCTTCGGCCACGAACCGCTCGACGCGCCGCAGCCGAGGATCAAGACCGGGTAGCAAGCCAGTCGCAAGGAACAACCCTTGCTCGGCGATACCGACGACGGCCGCCCGTTTCGCAGGGCGGCATCGACTGGCTATCGAGGAGCGAGGATCATGGCTGAAACCGTCGGCGATTTCATCATCGGGCGGCTGCACGCATGGGGCGTGCGGCGTATCTACGGCTATCCAGGCGATGGCATCAACGGCGTGTTCGGCGCGTTGAACCGCGCGCAGAGCGAAGCGAAGAAACGCCACAAAAGCACGGATCAGCCGGGCCCGATCGAATTCATTCAGGTCCGTCACGAAGAAATGGCCGCGTTCATGGCCTCCGCGCATGCGAAATTCACCGGCGAGTTGGGCGTGTGCATCGCCACCTCGGGGCCGGGTGCATCGCATCTGCTGACGGGGCTGTACGACGCGCGCATGGATCACATGCCGGTGCTGGCGATTACCGGTCAGCAGGCACGCGCGGCGATCGGCGGACACTATCAGCAGGAGCTCGATCTGCCCGCGATGTTCAAGGACGTGGCCGGCTCGTTCGTCGGCTTTGCGACGATGCCCGCGCAGGTCCGTCATCTGGTCGATCGCGCGGTGCGCATCGCGCTCGCCGAGCGCGCGGTCACGGCGCTGATACTGCCGAACGATCTGCAGGACATTTCCTACGAGCCGCCGGGGCGCAAGCATGGCACGCTGCATTCGGGCATCGGTTACGCGCGCCCGCGCGTCGTGCCGAGCGACGCGCAGTTGCGCCAGGCCGCCGACGTGCTGAACGCGGGCCGCAAGGTCGCGATCCTGGTCGGCGCGGGCGCGCTGCACGCGACCGACGAAGTAATCGCGATCGCCGAGAAGCTCGGCGCCGGCGTCGCCAAGGCGCTGCTCGGCAAGGCCGCGCTTCCCGACGATCTGCCGTGGGTGACCGGTTCGATCGGCCTGCTCGGCACGAAGCCGAGCTACGACATGATGACCCATTGCGATACGTTGCTGATGATCGGCTCGGGCTTCCCCTACTCGGAATTTCTGCCGAAGGAAGGCGACGCGCGCGGCGTGCAGATCGACATCAAGGCCGATATGCTGAGCCTGCGTTATCCGATGGAAGTGAACCTCGTCGGCGATAGCGCCGAGACGCTGCGCGCGCTGCTGCCGCTGCTCGAGGAAAAGAAGGATCGGCTGTGGCGCGAGCGCATCGAAGGCTGGGTGTCCGACTGGTGGAAGACGCTGGAGAAACGCGCGCACGAACCCGCGAAAGATGGCCTGAATCCGCAGCTCTCGGTATGGGAGCTGTCGAAGCGCATTCCCTCGAACGCGATCGTCACCAGCGATTCGGGCTCGGTCGCGAACTGGTACGCACGCGATCTGCAAGTGCAGCGCGGCATGATGTGCTCGCTGTCGGGCGGGCTCGCGTCGATGGGCGCGGCCGTGCCCTATGCGATCGCCGCGAAGTTCGCGTACCCCGAGCGGCCCGTGATTGCGCTCGTCGGTGACGGCGCGATGCAGATGAACAACATGGCCGAACTGATCACGGTCGCGAAGTACTGGCAAGGCTGGAGCGATCCGCGCTGGATCTGCATGGTGCTCAACAATGGCGACCTGAATCAGGTCACATGGGAGCAACGCGTGATGGAAGGCGATCCGAAGTTCGAGGCCTCGCAGAGCATTCCGTCCGTGCCGTATCACCGCTTCGCGGAGCTGATCGGTCTGAAGGGCATCTATGTCGACAATCCCGATCAGATGGCCACCGCCTGGGACGACGCGCTCGCGTCGAATCGTCCGGTCGTGATCGAGGTGAAGGCCGATCCGAACGTGCCGCCGCTGCCGCCGCATGTCACGCTCGCGCAGGCCAAAGCGTTCGCCGAGACGTTGATGAAGGGCGACCCCGATCAGGGCAACGTGGTGGTCGAAACCGCGAAGCAGGTGCTCGGTGCCGTGCTGCCGGGGCATCACGACAAATGACGCGGTAGCGGCTCGACGACGCCTGTGCGCGCCAACGTTCGACGCAGAACGTGGCTGGTAAAATGGCGCGCGCTCCGTGCACGCGCTCATTGGGTCTGCTTCGCCGCAGGCCATCACGTCGGCCGTTATCTCATGCTCACACACGTCCTCGCCGTTTTCGCGGCGGCCCACACTGCGTCATTCGCGCAAGTCGCATCATTCGCGTCATCAGGCATGCACGCTCCTGCCCATGCTTGACGAAACCCGCATCGCGCGCGCACTGACCGCGCGCGGCATCTCTGCCGATGCACGGCAGCGCGAGGCCATCGGCGCGCTCGTCGGGTTGGTCGGCGCGCAGCAGCGCGAGCGGCAGGCATGGTCCACCGCCGCGTTCGGGCCGCAAGGCGTCTACTGTCACGGACTGCCGGGCCGCGGTAAGAGCCTCGTCGTCGATACGCTGTTCGAGCTTGCGCCATGCCGCAAACGGCGCCTGCATTTCCACGAGTTCCTGCGCGAAATGAACCGCCGGCTCGTGCACGCGCCGCCTGGTGACGACCGGCTCGGCGACGTGTCGCGGCAATGGCTCGACGGTATCGAGCTGCTGTGCTTCGACGAATTCCATGTGCACGATATCGCCGACGCGTTCCTGATGGGCCGCTTTCTCGACACCGCGATCAAGCTGGGCACGCGTATCGTGCTGACGTCGAACTACGCACCGGACGATCTGTTGCCCGACCCCGAGTTTCACGAGCGCTTTCTGCCGACCATCGCGCAGATCAAACGCGGCTTCACGGTGATCCATTTCGACGGCGTGCGCGATTACCGCTTCGGCGGCGAAGCGGCCGAGGTGCCGCGCTTTTTCGCGCCGCTCGACGCATCGAGCGAGGCCGCGTTGCGCGATGTCTTCACGGGCCATGAACGCGACGCTGCGATCGAGCCGGTCAGGCTGAGCGCGGCGGGCCGCCCGCTCGAAGCGCGGGCAGCCGGCCGCGCGCTGCTGTGGGCGGACTTCGAGCAGTTGTGCGTCGCAAGCCGCTCGCACCTCGACTACCTCGATCTCGCCGAGCAATGGCAAGGCTTGATCGTCGATCGTCTGCATACGGAAGCGCTGAGGAAGCCGCATACGCTGCAGCGACTCGTCTGGCTGATCGACATCTTCTACGACCGCAAGCGCGCGCTCTTCATCGCCTCCGATCGGCCGATCGAGACCGCGTTGATCGGTCTCGAAGGCGCGCGTGATCTGTCGCGTACGCTGAGCCGGCTTGCCGAGATGCAGTCGCGCGCATATCGCAGCACGCTTGAACGAGGCGGCGAGGACAACGCGCAAGACGGCATCAACGCCAAGGCTTGATGGCCGGGCATCGGACCCGCGCGCATTTCTGCAATTCTTGCAAAGCGACGGTAAAGCGTGCCAACGCCGTTTCGCGTCGACGCACGCGCCACGGCGCCGGGCGATGCATCGCCGGCCCCCCGAAACAAGCCTACACTCAACCATGCCATGCCCCGCGGTACCGGAAAACTCGCCGCCAGATCAGTTCGATGGGCGTGGGCGAACATGTTCGCTCTTCATCGCGCCGCTCTTTCGCGGCAAAGGAGAAGCCATGGAAAAGATCCCAAAAGCCACGGCCTTGTTCATCGCAGGTTTTGGCCCGATTGTGATTGAAGCCCAGGCAAGCCGCGATCTCTACGGTCGGGCCTTCGGTATCCCCTTCAAGGAAGAGAACGGCGGCTATCTCCATACGGAGGGTCTGAACGGCGCAAACTCTTTCGCCTTGTGGCCGCTCTCCCACGCCTCCCAGTCGTGCTTCGGCACGGATTCGTGGCCTCGCGACGTACCCATCCCGCAAGCCTGGATCGAGTTTGATGTCGACGACGTCCAGGCGGCAACGGCGGAACTTGAATCGCAAGGGTATCGGATGCTGGTCAGGAACCGGAATGAGCCGTGGGGCCAGACGGTCAGTCGCTTCATCGGGCCGGAAGGATTGCTGGTCGGAATCACGTTTACGCCGTCGATGCGGGAAGAGAAATAATGGCGGCCGCAGTGGCAGGCTTGCGCGCGGTGACTGATAGCCTCAGATTGGGGACCAGCGCGCGTCAGGTTACCCGGTTAGCGCCGAAAATCGATATTCACCATTGTGAATAATGCGCGTAACTATCAGCCACCGCTTTCCTAAACTTGGCATTACGGGACCGCGACGGAAACGGTACGAAAGCATCGTTTGCGTGGAAATCGCAGTCCAACCAAGGAGAAGCGTGTCATGAACAAGGCAAGCAGCACATTGATCGCGGCCGTCGCCGCACTCACGCTGTCGGGCAGCGTATATGCACAAAGCAACAACACGCTGGCGACTCCGACCACACAGTCGCCGGCCGCTGCAACGAGTGGCTACGGCACGCCTGGTGCCACCACCACGGACAGCGGCGCCGGGTCGCCGACCTCGGCCCAGCCGACCTGGGGCCAGCCGAATAGCGCCAACAGTAGCTCGACGGCCCGCCCCCCCGCTTACGGGGTTAACAACTCGCTGGCGACCCCAACCACAAAGTCGCCAGCAGGCCAATGAGAGCAATCAAGGCTGGCAACCGGGCGCAAATGAGCGCAATGCGACCAGGCGGTTCAATTTCGTCGGGCGTAGCGTGACCGGATAGCCGCGACTGGCAACACAGATCGCGACGGTAGAAAAAAGTTGGTGTGACTGGCCGGTCATAACGCGCCAGAAGGTCGAGTTCGCCCCAACGTGTCGGCCTGTGTGCCAAAACGTCTCGATTGAGCTTCCCCCGAAATTTCGCCTTCCAGTAGGTCGTGCATAAAATCGACCCAAAGGAAGGAAAGAAGAGATGTTCAAGGTACCAAACCAGGTGTACACGGCGGAGTTCAAGGCGGCGGCCGCGCAACGAATCAAGGACGGACCTCGGTCAGTTAATCCGTTGGCTCGGTGGTTTGCATCGCCGCTTGAAAACGGCCGCCGTCCCTGTATCCCCCTAACTTTCGGACAATCGGCGTGACATCGAACAATCGCGCTCACCGGTGCGGCAAATTCAGTGCGACGAGACATAAGCCGTATCAGCGAATACTGCCGGGATCGCGAAGCTCTCGCGCATACGCTTAGCCTCTGCGGCAGGCGTCAAGCCAAACAGACGCCTGAATTCCCTGCTGAACTGGGACGGGCTCGCATAACCCACAGCGTGTCCCGCCGCCTCCGCGGTTAGTTCCTTGCGCACCATTAACAGGCGAGCCTGATGAAGGCGCGTCGACTTCACATATTGCATCGGCGACACCTGCGTAATTGCCTTGAAGTGGCTGTGGAAACTCGGAATGCTCATACCCGCTTCGTCGGCCAGTTGCCTCACGTCGAGGGGCTGCGCATAGCTTGCATGAATCAGGCGGAGTGAGCGGCCTATCTGTCCGAACTGTCCTCGCATCGCCAAAGCCTCGCGCAACGAGCCTCCCTGGGCTCCGGTGAGCACCCGGAAATACAGTTCACGCAGCAGCCCGGCGCCCAACACAGCAGATTCGAGTGGCCGATGCATCGCCTCGAGGAAGCGCAGCACGGACGCTTGCATTGCGTCATCCATCGGCGTCGACATCATGCTTTGAGGTGCTGGTGCGCACTCCCCCACGCCTTCGCGGTCGATCCGCTCCGCAAGTTCGGCGGCCAATGCGAAATCGAGGTGCAGATACAGCGCGAGCAGTGGGCGCTCCTCGGTTGCGTCGGTCTCCATGCTGAACGGCACGGGCACGGACACGGCCAGGTAGTGACGCTCGTCGTACAGGTAGAGCTGGTCGCCGAAATAACCTCGCTTGCGGCCCTGGCAGACGATCACGATACCGGGATCGTACAGAACGGGCGTGCGCGATAGCGCCCGGTTCGACCGCAAGATGCGGACGCTCGGCAGTGCCGTCAGGTTGTAGCCCTCGTCGGGCGCCAACGCGCGTAGCAGGACAATCATGCGTTTCTGGCTTCGAGAGGATAGAGCTGGATGCTGGGCCAAAGCGCGTATCGTGTTCATAGTTTTATGCAAGAAAATCAGCGGAATTCGGCTTAATTTGCCTCGCTGGTCAGATTAGTATGCACTCTCCAATCGACATTCGGGAGAAGCTTCAATGGCAACCAGCAAAACACTGCTCATCACCGGCGTCAGCAGCGGCTTTGGCCGCGCGCTCGCACAGGAAGCGCTGGCGGTGGGTCACAAGGTCGTCGGTACGGTGAGAAGTGCCCAGGCAAAGCGTGAATTCGAGTCCGTATCCGCGAATGCCGCTTGGGGACGCGTGCTCGACGTGACCGACTTCGACGCGATCGACGGCGTCGTGGCGGAAATCGAGACTGGCGTCGGACCAATCGATGTGCTGGTCAACAATGCCGGCTACGGCCACGAGGGCATCATGGAGGAATCGCCGCTCTCGGATATGCGCCGACAGTTCGATGTGAATGTATTTGGTGCGGTCGCCATGATGAAGGCCGTCCTGCCGTTCATGCGTGAGCGCCGCCGCGGCCACATTCTGAATATCACATCGATGGGCGGCTACATCACGATGCCGGGAATCGCTTATTACTGCGGCAGCAAGTTTGCGTTGGAGGGCATCTCCGAGGCGCTTGGCAAAGAGGTCAAGCCCTTCGGTATTGCCGTGACGGCCGTGGCGCCGGGCTCATTTCGCACTGACTGGGCAGGTCGCTCGATGACGCGGACCCCCCGCTCGATTTCGGATTACGACGATATTTTCAATCCCATCCGCCAGGCCCGCGAGGAAAAAAGCGGCAAGCAATTGGGAGATCCCAGGAAAGCGGCGCGCGCAATGCTGGCCGCCATGGCAGCGGATCATCCGCCCACGCGTCTTTTGCTCGGTAGCGACGCACTCGGGCTCGTTCGCGACAAGTTGTCGGCATTGAACGTGGAAATCGATGCATGGGAGGCTACCACCGTTTCGACGGACGGCTGATGAGCGCCGAGGCTGAGAAGCTGTCGAGAACCGTATCCCGCGGCGTCGGGTGCGAACGAAGCGATGCTTGCCCGATCTGAAAGTCCGTTGGCAGCGAGGATTTGTTGAGCCAGACGCGAAAGCTCATCGAAGGCGGCTCGATGCTCGAATGGATTAAGGGGCGAAGGAGATGTATGACCAACGTCCCGAGGATCAGCAACATCGCGCCTGCAACGCTGTTGTTAGTGCGCAGCAATACATCGGCGACGTAAAGTGTCAACGAGGTCAAGGCCATGTGGCCGGCGATGCGTATCGCCCGCGGGTTCATCATTTCACCTGGAATTCGTTGCGCAGGGTCCGAAGATTCGGACGCCACCGGTGAGGACGCCCCCCGACGATCCAGGCACGTTACCCGGATCGTCGGGGCGGTGTCGGGCGAGCCATCTGCGGTCAATTACCGAAGAAAAGGTTGCAATAACTTGCGGGGCCGACGCACGACGATGGCGAGGGCGTCGACACATGCTCGACACTGCCGGAAGCTGCGGTGCCGTTGGTCGTCGTACCGCCAACGTCACTGTTGCCCGCCTGCTGGCTGTCCTGTGCAGCGATCTTCGCTTCAGCAGCCTGAATTTGCTCGGGATACTTCGTATGGTCGCCGTCGCCCATGTGATAGCCGGCCTGCTCGAGAAGGATCAGTTCCGCGCGCACCTGCGCACGGGTGACGGGCGCGGTGCTCTGAGCGAAGCTGACGACTGGGCTGGCAAGCGCACAGCTGGCGAGGACAAGGCATGCAAGGGTTTTCATCGTGGAGCTCCTTGATTCATGGCTAACTTAACAATCGGGAAACCGAATAGCACACTGCAGCCAGTTCTGCAGACAAACTGGAAGTTGTGGTTGATATGGGGGCATTCGACCAGAGAAGAACGCGGGCCATTGTGCGGTGATTGACGCCCTCCTTGTATCGAATTATGTTGCATTATTGCGCCGTGTAATCGTGTCAGTTGTAGTTACGTCGATAATTTGATGTTCGGCATTAAAAGTTCCTTTTCTGGAGAATAAATGTTCGGTGTCGCTTTACGATTATTCGTTAGAGTGATTTTCTTGAGCGTACGGCGCACGCCTGGTTACGGATGCAGTTCGACGCGGCACACACGGAGCGAGCACCCAATATCGCAATTGGCGAGCCGTGCTTGATCAGGACAACCGCGAGTTACTGGTACTGCGCAGCGCTAGAGATCAGCCTCATACTTACCCTCGTTCAGCAGCTTTGACGGTCTTGCGCCCAACGCTCTTCACAGCGGGCACAAATCTCCGGTAGGGACCACCTGCGTGGATCACGAACTTTTGTTCGGCAAAAAACAGAACACTTGTCCATCGACTTGCTGGCGGACCGCTAGCACAATGGCGTGTAGCTGCACCTGATGCCCGGAGGCCTGTTATGGCGTCCTGTACTCGAACACCACGTGATTCCGACGCGGGCGAAAAGCCCGGGGCCAGAACATCACTGTGCGCGGGCGAAACGGCTCACACAATCGAGCGCCGCAGATTCGCTGAATTCATGAATCTTTTTGTGGGACCGGTTGCAGCACTCAGTACTGAGCAGAATCTCCTCGTCAAACGCGAGTTATTGCAATCGCTGTCCCGCCGATCGGTATATTGGATCGCGCTACTGCTGGTCGGAAGCCCGTTCTGGTTCGTATTTGGATCGTGGATCCAAACATCGGATATTTATCCCTTGTTCCGTGTCGTCTGGATCCTGGGACTGTGGGGGATAGCCGCTCCTTTGGCAGCATACTTGCTGAAAAAGACCATGACGCTCCCGAAGCACGCCAGCGTCAACGCGGTCGAGCAGATGCACTGGGCATGGGCTGCATTGATCATGCTGACATCTTTCTGGTGGGCGGCGGCCAGCTTTGGGCTCATCCCACCCAAATTCGTGGTCCTCCATGGTTATTACTTTAGATTCGGCCGGTATGGCTTTCTGGAACTGACGATGATCTGCCAGGCATTTACGTTGCTGCTGCTCGCACCCAGTCTTCGTGCGGCTTTAGGCGCACTCGTGATTGGCACTATCCCATTCGGATTTAACATGGCACCACTGTTCTTTATTAACCGGCCAGGAATGTTTGACTGGTATACGGCTCAAATAATTGGCTATTGTGTCGTCGCATGGTTCATTTGCAACGATCAGCAACGCACATGTGTAAAAGAGGTTGTTCTCGAGGAGGCGCGATCTCTGGCTGTAGCGGCAACGGCGGAGAAGAACCAATTTATCGCCGCAATAAGCCATGACCTGCGTCAACCGCTCACCACACTCGGCCTGAAGCTAGATTTCATCGAGCGGGGCATTAAATCGACCAATCTGGTTGAAGACGTCTCGATTGCGCAAAGGCAAGTGGATGCAATGGAAGGGATGATTAACGGGGCACTGGATATCTGCCGCCTCGAGTCCGGCACCTGGAATGTAGAAATTCAGGAGGTGGCGCTGCCTTCCCTTTTACGCGGCATAGTCGTGGATATGCAGCCGCTGGCTGAGGCAAAGGGGCTGAAGTTAAGACTCCGTAGTCGCCCCTATCTGGTCCGTACGGATCGACATGCGTTGGACAGGATCGTCCGGAATATGGTGATCAATGCGGTCCGTTACACGCCTTCCGAACAGGGAGGCAAGAAGGGACATGTTCTGGTGAGTTGCCAGAGGCGAGGCAGCGGCATAAAGATAAGCGTCTGGGACAACGGGATCGGCATCCCTGAAGGCAGACAGGCGGATATCTTCAAAAGCTATGTACAGGTCGATAATCCCGAGAGGAATCGTGAAAAAGGGTTCGGCCTGGGTCTGTCCATTGTCCAGGGTCTCGCGAGCCTTCTTGGTCACAAACTGGACGTGGACTCGACACCAGCACGTGGATCGCGTTTTTCGGTTACGGTCCCGTTCATGGGACTCATACCGCCGGAGTTGCGCGAGGTTCAAACGGTTGAAGACGGCGACCCGGACCTGACCAATATGGTCGTGGCGATCATCGAGGACAACAGCGACTTAAGAATCGAAATATCGATGCGCCTGATCGAGCATGGCTGCTACGTCGTGGCGGGGGAATCGTCATCCGACGTCATCGAGCAGTTGCGCATTGAGGCTTTGGCAAGCGGTCCGCACTTCATCCTCTCCGACTACCGGCTGGAAAACGAGGACGGCATTGCGGCGATTACGGCGGTCCGCGCTGCTACCGACGCCTCGATCCCTGCGATCCTGTGGTCGGGCGACACCTCCTCAGCTGTGCTCAAAAAAGTAGCCGTCAGTGGCATCAAGCTTTTGTCGGGACCGGATTCTAACCAGACCTTATTGACCATACTTGCAGAACATAAGCCAAAAACATTGACCGAAGGAGGGTGAAAGAGATGGCAGGGGAACACAAAGCTAGCGCAACGGAGCGTAGCTGCACTTGATTCTCGGAGGCCTGCTATGGCGTCCCGTATTCAAACAAGACGTGATTCCGACGCGGGCGAAAAGCCCGGGGCCAGCACATCACTGTGCGCGGGCGAAACGGCTCACACAATCGAGCGCCGCGTATTCGCTGAACTTGTGAATCCTTTTCTGGGACCGGGTGCGGCACTCAGTACCGAGCAGAATCTCTATGTCAAACGTGAGTTATTGAAATCGCTGTCCCGTCGAGCGGTATGTTGGACCGTGCTAGTGTCGGTCGGAGCCTCGCTGTTGTGCGTATATGGATCGTGGATCAAAACGTCGGATAGCTACCGTTGGTTCCGTGTCGTCTGGGTCCTGGGACTGTGGGGGATAGCCACTCCTTTGGCAGCATACTTGCTGAAAAAGACCATGGCGCTCCCGAAGCACGCCAGCGTCGACGCGGTCGAGCAAATGCACTGGACATGGGCTGCAGTCGTCACACTGACATCGTTCTGGTGGGCGGCAGGTAGCTTTGGGCTAACTCCACCCGATTTCTCGGGCCATGCTCCCTACGTCAAATTGGCCAGTTCCGGCTTCCTTGAGTACACGCTAATCAGCCATACATTTACCTTGCTGCTGCTCGCACCGAGTCTTCGTGCGAATTTAGGTTCATTCGTGCTCGGCGCTATCCCGTTCGGATTCAGCTTGGGACCACCTCTATTTATTTACCGGCCAGCAATGCTGGGCTTTTATACGGCTCAACTAATTGGCTATTGTTTCCTCGCGTGGTTCATTTTTTACACTCAGAAGCGCGCATATGTTAAAGAGATCATTCTCGAGGAGGCGCGATCTCAGGCTGTAGCGGCAACGGCGGAGAAGAACCTGCTTATCGCTGCGATAAGCCATGACCTGCGTCAACCGCTCACCACGCTCGGCCTGAAGTTAAATTTCATCGAGCGGAGCGTTAAATCGACCGATCTGGTCGAAGGCGTCTCGATTGCGCAAAGGCAAGTGGATGCGATGGAAGGGATGATTAACGGGGCACTGGATATCTGCCGCCTCGAGTCCGGCACCTGGAATGTAGAAATTCAGGAGGTGGCGCTGCCTTCCCTTTTACGCGGCATAGTCGTGGATATGCAGCCGCTGGCTGAGGCAAAGGGGCTGAAGTTAAGACTCCGTAGTCGCCCCTATCTGGTCCGTACGGATCGACATGCGTTGGACAGGATCGTCCGGAATATGGTGCTCAATGGGCTCCGTTACACGCCTTCCGAACAGGGAGGCAAGAAGGGACATGTTCTGGTGAGTTGCCAGAGGCGAGGCAGCCGCATAAAGATAAGCGTCTGGGACAACGGGATCGGTATCCCTGAAGGTCGACAGGCGGATATCTTCAAAAGCTATGTACAGGTCGATAATCCCGAGAGGAATCGTGAAAAAGGGTTCGGCCTGGGTCTGTCCATTGTCCAGGGGCTCGCGAGCCTTCTTGGTCACAAACTGGACGTGGACTCGACACCAGCACGGGGATCGCGTTTTTCGGTTACGGTCCCGTTCATGGGACTCATACCGCCGGAGTTGCGCGAGGTTCAAACGGTTGAAGACGGCGACCCGGACCTGACCAATATGATCGTGGCGATCATCGAGGACAACAGCGACTTAAGAATAGAAATATCGATGCGCCTGATCGAGCATGGCTGCTACGTCGTGGCGGGGGAATCGTCATCCGACGTCATCGAGCAGTTGCGCATTGAGGCTTTGGCAAGCGGTCCGCACTTCATCCTCTCCGACTACCGGCTGGAAAACGAGGACGGCATTGCGGCGATTACGGCGGTCCGCGCTGCTACCGACGCCTCGATCCCTGCGATCCTGTGGTCGGGCGACACCTCGTCAGCTGTGCTCAAAAAAGTAGCCGTCAGTGGCGTCAAGCTTTTGTCGAAACCGGTTTCGGAACGAACCTTATTGACCACACTTGCAGAGCATAAGCCAAAAACGTCGACCGAAGGCGGTTAAAAGTGATGGCAGGGAAACATGAAGAGCGTTAGCAGAGATCTTCACGACAGTCGCGTATCTGCTGCCCCCGTTCCAAGGGTAAGTTCGGCATTGACTCGAAGTGCAGCTTCAACGCGGTTTCTGACTTGAAGTTTGTCGTAAATAACACAAGAAACCTGTCTGACATGTCCCTCGGAGACGCCAAGCTCTCTTGCGATCTGTTTACCTGAGAGGCCACGTGCAATGCAACGCGCCAAATCCCACTCTCGCGGAGAAAGCCCAAGATGATGCTGATTCCGGCTAGCTGAGGGCGCTTGTGTCGAGCATGCAAAGCGGAGCAAGACTTCTTCCGGAATCCAGAGTTCACCTCCTAAGATCCTGCTCAGTCCAATGAACATTTTTTTGTGCGCGCCTCCTTTCAACAGGATTCCTCGAGCGGCGTAGTCACGCATGCACATTCGCAAAATTTCAACTTCATGATCGTTTCCAGGAGCAAGTCCTGTGCAGATGACCACGGGAACATTGGATGGATTTCCGGCCTGAAAATGCTCAAGTGTCGCGGCGCCACGATTCTCACCATCCAGATTAAGATCCAGGAATACCAGGTCCGGGGGCGGTGTCTTGTTGACTTCTTCAAGCGCGCTGGCAAGCGTAAAGACGGGCGTGATGTCGATGGGGGCTGCGCTCAGCTCCGACGCGTGTGTTTGGACATATTCGGAAAGAGCAACGCAAAGAATTTCGTGGTCGTCGACCCATAGGATTTTCATGGTCGCTTCTCCTCTTTATACATCCGAGAAAAGCATCGATCGTGCGCTACGTTTGTGCGGAGCACTGCCTGACAGCTTAGCATATCGAGCGAGGCCGCAGATCCTTGAACTGCAGAGTGTTGCGGACCCGCGGTCTCTAGCGCACAGGGTGTGCCATGTTCGCGCCGTGTGCCGCGCCCCGGGCGGCACACGGCTTTGCGCGATCGAATCGGTTTGCGCGGCAGCCGCCGGCATGAAGGCGATTCGCGAGTGGTGGTGGCGCACGGACAGCCTCGCGGCGAAATGTCTGCGGCGTGCCGACAGTTCGATGCTCCGAACACGTGCGAAGTGCGTCGACGTATGCCCCTATCATTTCGTCCAGGCGGTGTTGAACGACCGATGTACCTTGGAAACTGTCCCTTCTGCTGCGGACAAGAGGTTGGAGTGGTGAGATCAGTATACGGCGCGATATTCACCGCCTTAATCGCCGCGGCGCTGTTCGGCGCCGCGACACCGTTGGCCAAGGCGCTGCTCGGCTCAGTCAGCCCCTTCATGCTCGCAGGACTGTTTTATCTCGGTAGCGGCCTGGGGCTTGGGGTCGGCATCGCGTGGCGTGCCTTTCGATCGCGCGGGCTTCAGTCCGCCGCGGACCACCGCATCACCAAAGGCGAGTCGCCTTGGCTGATCGGGGCGATAGCGATGGGTGGCGTCGCCGGCCCCGCATTGCTGATGCTGGGCCTGTCCACTACTCCAGCGGCAACGAGTTCGTTATTGCTCAACCTTGAGGGTGTGTTGACCGCAGTGATTGCCTGGGTGGTCTTCCAGGAAAATGTCGACATTCAGGTTTTTCTCGGGATGGTGGCGATCGTTGCGGGCGGCGTACTTCTGTCGTGGCATCCGGGACAGTCAGGCGTGCCGGTGGGTGCGTTACTGATCGTCGGCGCGTGTCTGTGCTGGGCAATCGACAACAACCTGACGCGCAAGGTCTCGGCGAACGACCCGATGGTGATCGCGTGTCTCAAAGGGATGGTGGCCGGTCCCGTGAATCTCGGCATTGCGATCGCGGCGGGCGCTTCGCTTCCGTCAGCAGGAACCATGGCGGCAGCGATGCTGACCGGGCTTGGCGGTTACGGCATCAGCCTCGTGCTGTTCGTTGTTGCACTTCGCCATCTCGGTACGGCGCGTACAGGCGCGTACTTTTCCGTTGCGCCGCTTTTCGGTGTCATGCTTTCGCTGATCATATGGCCCGCGCTACCCAATCTGTCTTTCTGGATTGCCGCCGCCCTGATGGCGCTGGGTATCTGGCTACATGTGCGCGAGCGGCATGAGCATGAGCACAGCCATGAGTTTCTTCAACACACGCACCGGCATCGCCATGACGAGCACCATCAGCATGCGCATGAGTTTCCTTATGCCGGTGAAGATCCGCACACGCACCTTCACGTGCATCTGCCTATTACACATTCGCACGCGCATTTCCCCGATATCCATCATCGGCATCAGCACTAGCTGTCCTCCGAGGTCGACATTTCCCCAGGGCGGCGCAGCATCTTGTCGACTTCGCCCGCGTGCATCTCCTCGACGTGGATCATCTGACGGGCGAACTCCTCGAGTGCAACCGAGCGGTCCTCGACGAGCGCCAGCAGGTCGCGATACAACTGCAACGCAAGATTCTCGGCTTGCAACGACTCGCGGAGGATCGAAGAGATATCGAAGGTGTGCGAGTCGAGCAGAGGACCGATCGCAAGCGACGGATAGGCACCCAGAGTCGTGATCCATTCGCCGGCCTGCTGTGCGTGCAACAACGATTCATCGGCCTGCGCGCGCAACCACGACCTGATCGGAATGCGTCCGAATCCGAAAACAAGGAACGAATAGTGCGTATATCGGACGACGCCGGCCAATTCGGATTCGAGAATCCGGTTCAGCACCGCAACAACGTCTTCCTTATTGATCTCGGCCATTTGAAGTCTCCTTTCATGGCGCGGCGAGGCGTCCGGCCTCGCGACCGAGTAGGCCGGCAAGCGGCCGCAAACCGCGGCCGCACGCCTGATCGAAACGGATAGATTCCGCCGGCCCACCGCTTTTCGCATCAAGCGTTCACGACGTCGTCGAGCGCCGCACGCTCAAGTGCCCTTCCCCTTCTTCACCCGCTCGATCTGCTGCTTCGCCGCCTGATACACGACTTCCGGCGTGAAACCGAATTTCTTCTTCAGATCCGCGATCGGCGCCGACGCGCCGAACGTATGCATGACGACCTGCGCACCGAGCCGTCCTGTATACCGATCCCAGCCGAGCGACGCAGCCTGCTCGACCGCGACGCGCGCCTCGACGTCCGCGGGCAGCACCGACTCCTGATACGCGCCGTCCTCGCGCTCGAAGATGTCCCACGACGGCATCGACACGACGCGCGCCGCGATGCCCTCGCTCTTCAGCTTCTCGTACACGTCGGCGCAGATCGATAGCTCGCTGCCGGTCGCCATCAGGATCACCTCTGGCTTCTTGCCAGCGGGCGCATCGGCGAGCACATACGCACCGTGCCTGACGCCGCTCGCGGGCGCATAGCGGCTCCGGTCGAGCGTCGGCAGCGGCTGGCGCGACAAGACGATGCACGCTGGCCGATGCGGCTGCGTCAGCGCAACGCGCCAGGCCTCGGCCGCTTCGTTCGCGTCGCCGGGACGCAGCACCGTTAGGCCGGGCACGCCGCGCAACGACGCGAGCTGCTCGATCGGCTGATGCGTCGGACCGTCTTCGCCGAGCCCGATCGAATCGTGCGTGAACACAAAGATGGCCGGCACTTCCATGATCGCGGACAGGCGGATCGGCGGCTTCATGTAGTCGCTGAAGATCAGGAACGTCGAGCCGTACGCGCGCAGATTCGATAGCGCAAGACCGTTGACCACCGCGCCCATCGCATGCTCGCGAATGCCGAAGTGCAGATTGCGGCCGGCATAGTGATCCGCCTGGAAGCTGCCGGCGCCTTCGAACTTCAGGTTGGTTTTCGTCGACGGCGACAGGTCCGCCGCGCCGCCGATCATCCACGGCACACGCGCGGCAATCGCATTGAGCACCTTGCCCGACGATTCGCGTGTCGCGATGCCCTTCGGGTCCGCGTTGAAGCTCGGGATGTCGCTGTCCCAGCCCTGCGGCAATTCGTGCGCCTCGATCTGCGCGAATTCGCGCGCGAGCTCCGCATACTGCTTTTTGTAGCTGTCGAACTTCGCCTGCCATTGTTCGCGCGCCGCCTTGCCGCGCGCGCCGATGCCCTGCGCGAAGCGCTCGTGCACGCCCTCGGGCACGTAGAAGAACTTGTCCTCGGGCCAGCCGTAGAACTTCTTGGCGAGCGCGACTTCCTCGACGCCGAGCGCTTCGCCATGCGCGGACGCGGTGTCCTGCTTGTTCGGCGCCCCCCAACCGATGATGCTGTGGACCACGATCAGCGACGGCCGGTCGGTCACGCTCTTCGCTTCGACCAGCGCCTTTTCCAGCGCGGCGGTGTCGTTCGCATCGCCGACGTGCAGCGTGTGCCAGTTGTAGCCGTGAAAGCGGCTTGCCACATCGTCGCTATACGCGAGGTCCGTATGGCCTTCGATCGTCACGCGGTTGCTGTCGTAAATCCAGATCAGGTTCGACAGCTTCAGATGCCCCGCGAGCGAGGCCGCTTCGTGCGAGATGCCTTCCATCATGTCGCCGTCGCCGCAAATCGCGTACACGCGGTAGTCGAACAGCGGCGCGTCCGCGCGATTGAAGTGGCTCTCGTACCAGCGCGCGGCCATCGCCATGCCGACGCTATTGCCGAGCCCTTGCCCAAGCGGTCCCGTGGTGGTCTCGACGCCGGTCGTCATCCGGTACTCGGGGTGGCCCGGCGTATTGCTGTCGATCTGGCGGAAATGCTCGATGTCGTCGAGCGACACGGCCGGCGCGCCGGTCGGCTTGCCGTGTTCGTCGACGGCTTTCACGTTGGCCAGATGCAGCAGCGAATACAGCAGCATCGACGCATGCCCGGCCGACAGCACGAAGCGGTCGCGATTCGGCCACAGCGGCTCGTCAGGGTCGTAACGCAGGTGGTGTTGCCACAGGTGATAGGCGACCGGCGCGAGCGCCATCGGCGTGCCGGGATGGCCGGAATTGGCTTTCTGCACGGCGTCCATCGACAGCGTGCGGATCGTGTTGATGCACAACTGATCGAGGGCGGAATCGTTTTGCATGGGACGCTCCTTGTTCGGCAATTCGCAAGACGGCCGACGCGCGCCGCGGAGCGCGCGGACGGATCGGCGCATCGTGTCGACATGGAATCGCGCGCGTCCGGGCATGTCGCTAAGGACGCGAAGCCGCACGTGGAACCGCCCACGTGCCAGCGTCAGCGCCGAAAGCGCGCGGGAAAATCGCGGCAAAGCCCACAGATGATGCGCCTAACCGCGCGACTCTGCACGCCACGCCGCCGCAGGTCGGTTGCTTCGCGAACGACGAAGTTCAGGCCGACTGCAGCCAAAACTCGATGACGGGACCATGCTTGCCGTCGATCGGATCGAGCGGCGGAAACGGCAACGCCAGCATCTCGGTGAGTTCCTGCGGCGTCAGCGCTTCGCGGCGAATGTCCCATTGCTGCCCTAACGGATAGCCCGCCACCACCTGAAAATGCCGCTCGAACGATTGCAGACAATGGCCGGTGCCGGCCGGCAGCAGCAGCACGTCGCCCGCGTGCAGCGTCACCACGCGTCCGCCCGGCCCGCCGACGATCACCTCGGCGCTCGCGTCTGTCACGCCGAGCACCTCGTGCGCGGTCGCGTGAAAGTGATGGAAGTCGAAGATGCTGTTGCGCCACTGCGCGGGCCATGCATTCCGCTCGAAGAGGATTTCGAACGCGGCGGGCAGATTGCCGCTGCCGGGCGACAGCGCGCGCCGGTACAGCACGACCGGCAGCTTGCTGTTGTTCGGCACCCAGTCGTGCGGCTCCAGCATGAACGCTTCGTATTCGGTCTGCGCGGCGTCGAAGCCGTGCCTGGACTCGTTGAACATGGTTGCTCCTGGCTTGTGATGCGGTTGCCGCGAACCTGCGGACGAGCAGCCGGCTAGCCTCCGCCGATGCCCTGCAGCACCTTGCCCGTGCCGCCGCACACCGCGCAGCGAGCGCCCTCGACCTTGCCCGTGCCGTGGCAGGCGCCGCACAGGTCTTCGCCAGCGCCCGGCGTGTTGGGCGGCGCTTCGTCGCCGGGGTTCATCGATTGGGTTGGAGTGTCCGGTTGCATGCGCTTTCTCCGGTTGGGTGTTGACGGATTGGATGCACGGCTGGCACGCAACGCGCCGCGTCATTGCTCGCCCGGCTGCTTGTGATGCGATTCGCGCCCGCCGCCGCCCGGCGGCTCCGCGTGCTCGCCGGTGCCGAGCGGCACTTCGGCGCCCTGGCGCGGCCGCTCGCTCGACCGTGGCGGATTGGTCGCTTTGTCCACGCCGGTCTGCACGACCGGTTCGATGCCGAGCGGACTCGGCTCGACGTAGTGCGTGCCGCTCGGCTTGTTGCGGGCTTTGACTTCGTCGGACAGCGTGGGCGCGGCGTGGTTATCTGGCCTCGCGGACTGCTCGCCGCCCGGCGTCGCGCTCTGCTGCGGGGTGTCGGTCGATTGGGGATCTTGCATCGCGCCCTCCTCGTTTGTTCTGCCGTCGATTCGCGTCATTACGCGCCATCTCGAACGGGCACCTGGTTCATGCAGCAACATTCGAGCCCTGCCGGAGAAGGCCGCGCGCAGCGCAACAGGCACGGCCATTGCGATCCCGAAGGCAGTAGCGCGGCACGTTCGCTTTGTAAAAAAGCGCCCCCGAAGGAGAACCACATGAGCATTACGACAATTCGCGTATCCGATACCGAGGTGCAGGTCGAGCGCACGCTGTACACGTTCGCGCAAAAGAGCGACGCCGATGCGTTCCAGAACTGCCTCGTCGACGGTTCGGTCGACACCTGCTATCGCGATCATCCGCCGCTGTCGGCGCGGCCTACCCTGCCCGACGAACATCCGGGCGATCCCGCGCGCGGCAGCACGATTTCGCCGTCGCTCGGCGGTCTGCCTTGATGGCTCTGCGCCTCGCACGCAAGCACCGCCAAACCGGCTGCGCCCGCTCAGCCTTCGGGCGCGGCACGATCGGCCGCGACGAGCTTGCGGCCGTACGCAATCGCGGCGCGGCGTGCTTCGTCGGCGGTCGCATAGGGGCCGATCTGCGGTGCGCCCTCGAACGGGAACAGAATCCGCCGGTCCGCTTTCCTCACAACCTTCAGTCCACCTATGTATCGGCCGTCGCCTGTTCCGTGATAGCTGGCGAAAATCTCGAAGTCGTCGTCGGCAACGTCGGCCTTGTGTCGCGCCATATGCGCTCCTCGTCCTGTGCTTTGCGTGGGCGATGTCCAATGTGAGCCGGGCGCGCGCGGTCATCGCAATGCGGCGCGCGTGCCGGGTTCCAGCAATTGGCGTTCCACGCGAACGACATCCGTCCGCATGCGGCACGAGCATTGCGCGTCTGAACGAAGACTAGGAGAGGACTGATGGATTTACCTGATACGAGCCGGCAAGCGCCCAGTGCAATCGGCACATTCGACCAGTCGCTGCCGCTGCATCCGCATGCGCCGATGCCGCCCGAAGTCGACCCCGACATCGCGCCGAACACGCCGCCGCCGAAGATCGACCCCGATCCGATCCCGGACGATCCGGTCGACGTTCCGCACGAACCACCCGAAGGCGATCCACCTGCGGCGCCGCCGCCACAGCGTGCATGGCGCCGGCATGCGGCGCTAGCCCGCCGGCGGGCGCATCGTCGCGATCGGAATCAGGAATTCGGACACGCCGGTCAGAATGATCTGCACGCCGATGCATAGCAGCAGGAACGCCGACACCCGCAACGCGACCTTGGTGCCCTCGACGCCGAGATAGCGCGCGAGGATCGTCGCGCGGCTGTAGATCAGATACACGCAGACGGCCACCGCGAACGTGATGGCGACCGACGCGATGCCCGACATGACGAACGCCGACAGCTTGTGCGTGCGATTCGCCGACAGCGCGATCGCGGTCGCGATCGAGCCAGGCCCGGTGGTCAGCGGCACGGTCAGAGGAAAGAACGCGCGCGATTTCGCGGTTTCGGCGTCGACGCGCTTGACTTCCGTCTGCTCGACTGCCGGCGTGTCCGGCGCATTGAGCATTTGCCAGCCGCCCACGGCAAGCGCGAGCCCGCCGCCGATGCGCAGCGCCTCCATCGAGATACCAAAGAAATGCAGGATCGGCGTGCCGATGAAGAATGCCACCAGCAGCACAACGGCGGCGTTGATCGCGATCTTGCGGGCGAGTAGGGTGCGCTCGTCGAGGGTCAACGACGCAGTCCGGTCCAGAAACACGAACGCGCCGCTGAACGGATTGATGATGCTGATTAAGCCGATAAAGCCAAACATGATGTCCGAGATCAGACTTTCGACCATGTGGGTGTCCGTGTGCCTGCTTGTCTGCGTGTGCTCGCGCGGGTTCGCGCCTGGGCGCGCCGCCGGTCATGAACCCGGCTGGAATCGCGCGGTCCGGAAAATGCTGCAATGCTCGCAGATCATATCGCGGCGCGCCAGTCGGCCTGCAGAAAAGCCGCGCGACGCCTTGCGCGCCACGGCGCGTCCCGCTTTGCACTGCAGCAATCCGGGCTGGAAAGATGCAATTGCAGCGGTCGAAACTCCGACATTTATTTTGACCTGCTTTACGGGACCGAAGTATCCGGCATACAGTCCTCAGCGAAGCCGGAATTTCAACGACACATACCTACTGGTTCGAGGAGTTGTCCACATGCTGCTTCGTGTACTTGCCGCGTTGCCGTTCGTCGGCATCCTGGTCGGCATTTCGTTTGTCAATCGCGTCGAGCCGCTCGTGCTCGGCATGCCGTTCGTGCTGGCCTGGATCGTCATGTGGGTGGTGTTGAGCGCGATCATCATGGCGATCATCTACAACCTCGATCCGTCCAACCGACACGTCGCCGCCGATGGCGAGGAGGTTCGCCCATGAGCGCACTCGTCATCATCGCCGCCGTTACGCTATTCGCGCTGTTCCTCGGCGTGCGCGCAAGGCGCGGCCACGACATGAGCCTCGAGCAGTGGAGCGTGGGCGGCCGCAGCTTCGGCACCGCGTTCGTGTTCCTGCTGATGGCCGGCGAAATCTATACGACCTTCACGTTCCTCGGCGGCAGCGGCTTCGCGTACGGCAAGGGGGCGCCGGTCTACTACATCCTCGCGTACGGCACGCTCGCGTACATCCTGTCGTACTGGATGCTGCCGCCGATCTGGCGCTACGCGAAGACGCACCGCCTGGTCTCGCAGCCGCACTTCCTGGCGCGCAAATACGAGAGCCCGGCGCTCGGCACGCTGGTCGCGCTGGTCGGCGTGGCCGCGCTGATCCCGTACCTGGTGCTGCAATTGAAGGGCCTCGGCATCATCGTCTCGACCGCGTCGTACGGTGCGATCTCGTCGACGGCGGCGATCTGGATCGGCGCGATCGTCGTGACCTCTTACGTGATCGTGTCGGGCGTGCGCGGCTCCGCCTGGAACTCGGTGGCCAAGGATCTGCTGATTCTCGCGATCGTGCTGTTCCTCGGCATCTATCTGCCGCTGCATTACTACGGCGGCATCGGCGCGATGTTCCGTACGATCGACGCCGCCCGTCCCGGCTTCCTGACCTTCCCGGCGCGCGGTTCGAGCGTCGTGTGGTTCCAGTCGACGGTGCTGCTGACCGCGCTCGGCTTCTTCATGTGGCCGCACACGTTCGGTTCGATCTTCACGGCGAAGGACGAGCGAATCTTCCGCCGCAATGCCGCGATTCTGCCGCTCTATCAGCTGATCCTGCTGTTCGTGTTCTTCGTCGGCTTCGCGGCGACGCTGCGCGTGCCGGGCCTGAAGGGCGCCGACATCGACCTGTCGTTGTTCCGCCTGTCGCTGCAGACGTTCGATCCGTGGTTCGTCGGCGTGATCGGCGCGGCCGGTATCCTGACCGCGCTGGTGCCGGGCTCGATGATCCTGACCTCGGCGTCGACGCTGCTCGCCAACGACGTGTATCGCGGCATGGTGAACCGCAACGCGTCGGATGCGTCGGTCGCGGTGATCGCGCGCTTCCTCGTACCGGTCGTGGCGCTGGTCGCGGTCGCCTTCACGCTGAACGGCGGCGAAACCATCGTCGCGCTGCTGCTGATGGGCTACAGCTTCGTCACGCAATTGTTCCCGGCCGTGCTCTGCAGCCTGTTCCCGCACAACCGCGCGACGAGGCAAGGCGCGTTCTGCGGCATCGTCGCGGGTGTCGCGGTGGTCACACTGACCACGACGCTGCACTGGAGCGTCGGTCAACTGATGCCGTTCCTGCCCGATGCGCTGAAGGACGTCAACATCGGCTTCCTTGCGCTCGCGGTCAACGTGATCGTGTTCGTGATCGTCAGCGCGGTGACGCAGCCGAGCGCAGCCGAGCAGGAGAAGCACGCGTCGGCGCATTGAAAGACCTGGCCGCGGGCGTGATTCGAGGCTTGCTGTTTCGAGCGCCCGCATTTGCGTACGCTGGCGCCTGACGCATCTGAAGGGGCTGTTCGTTTCGGCGACAGCCCCTGATTCTTTCTGTGCACGGCTCGACCGCGCTCTCGACGATCCACGGAGCCCCGAATGTCCTACGTTCTCTACTACTCGCCCGGCGCGGCCAGCATGCCCGTGCACTGGATGCTGCTCGAAATGGGCGTGCCGTTCGAAGCGCGCCTCGTCGATATCGACGCGGGCCAGCAGCACGATCCCGAGTATCTGCGTCTGAATCCGGCCGGGCGCGTGCCCACGCTGGTCGTCGATGGCGTGCCGCGGCATGAATCGGCCGCGCTGCTGATGCTGCTCGCCGAGCGCCACGCCGAGGCCGACCTCGCGCCCACGCCCGGCTCGGCCGCACGCGCGGAATGGCTCGAATGGATGATCTACCTCGCGAATACGCTGCTGCCCGCGATGCGCGACTGGTTCTACGCCGGCAGCGACGGCGACCCCGCGGGCGCCGAGGCGGTGCGTGCGCTCGCGCAACGCCGCATCGAAGAAGCGTGTGCGCGGCTCGACAGGCATTTCGCCGACGGCCACGCATACCTCGCGGGCGGCAAGCTCAGCACCGCCGATCTGCTCGCGCTCGTGCTGATGCGCTGGACCCGCAACATGCCCCACCCCGCGACGGTGGGCTGGCCGCATCTCGCGAGCTATATCCGCGGGCTGCGCGCACGGCCGGCGTTCATCGAACTCAACGAGCGCGAAAAGCTGACGGAGTGGCGCAACGAAGGCCAGTGACGTTCAGGCGGTTCACAACGTCGCTTCCCTGCCCGTCTGCGCCGCGAACGCGAAGCCGTTCTTGCCGTCGCGCTTGACCTGATACATCGCGGCATCGGCGGCGGCGACCAGACGGCGGTGATCGTCGACGTCGTCGGGATAACTCGCAATGCCCACGCTCGCGCGCACGCCGCCGATTCCCATCTGTTGGTCGGTGTCGACCACGCAGGCCATCAGCCGGCGCGCGATCTCGGCCAGCTCGTCATCGCCCGCGAAGGTGCGCACCAGCACCGCGAACTCGTCGCCGCCGATGCGCGCGACCAGATCGCCTTTGCGCACCGACGCGCGAAACCGGGCGGATACCGCGGCGAGGAATTCGTCGCCGGTGCGATGCCCGAACGAATCGTTGACCTGCTTGAAGCCATCGAGGTCGATATACAGCACCGCCAGGCGCTGCTCGACGGCCACGGTCCGCGCGTGCCTGGCGGCAGAGTCGAGCGCGGCCAGCAGCTTGCGGCGGTTCGACAGGCCCGTCAGCGAATCGTGCAGCGACGCCAGCTCGAACTCGTGCGACTGCCCCGCGAGCTGGCGGGTGCGCTTCGCGTACATGCCGAGCGCCGTGATCAGCATGCAGAACAGCAGCGCGGCGAGCGCGATCAGCGTGCGCGCGACGTGCGCGACGCGCAGCCGCACGTCGGCGCTCGACGCGTCGCGTTGCGCGCGCCAGTAGGCCGACACGCTGCCGAGCGCCGCCGCGACGGCTTCGGGCGTCGCCTGTGTCGGTGACATCAACGGAATGGGCGGCGCCGGCGACGGACTCGCGTTGACGAGCGCCGCGAGCGCCGCGAAACGCCGCGCGAGTTCGGCGCGCGCCGCGTCATAGGCCGGCACGAACGACGCGTCGTGACTCGCCGGGGTGTCGGCCATACGCTGCCACGCGGCCAACTGTTCGCGCGCGCTGTCGACGCGCCCGGCGGCTTCGAGCACGAGGCCCGCGTACTCCTGCTTCAACTGATCGGAAAACACCGTGCGGATCTGCATCGCCACATACAGCAGGCCGAACAGCAGACACAACAGCGCGGCCACGCCGACGCTCGCGGGCCCCGGCCGGAAGCGCCACACCGGCACGCGCGCGCGTGCGGCGCCGCGTAGCCCTGCTCGCCCCGCTGGCCCGACGACCGCGTGCTCAGGGATGGGAGTAGGGATCTTGTTGCCGTCGGCCGTTGTCATGTTGACGATAGCTCACGCGTCGAAAGAACTGTCCGATCCGCGCAAACAGACCGCCCTTGTGCTGCGACGACGCGCGCCGCTCCTGCTGTGCGAGCCGTGCTTCTTTCGCGTCGTGACCGGCCGCGGGCTTCGCGGTGGAATTGGCGGCATTGGCGACGTGCCGCGGGTAGCCCGGCGGCGGCGTGGGAACAATGGGGGCTGTGGGTGGGGTGGCCGACATATCTGCCGACATATCCGCCGAGGTATCGACCGGCGTATCGGCCAGCGTGGCGGTGAGATTCGGGTCAGGCGTACTCGGGCGGATCTGCCCGGACCACACGGCCGGGTTGGTGTCCTCGAAGCCGCCGTTCGCGCCGGCCGCTGCGAGCGCGACCTCTGGCGCGGCGGGCTGCCTGGCTGACGGCATGGCAAACGGCATGGCAAACGGCGCGGCGGCCTCCTCCGACGCGTGCGCGACGGCCACCGTCGGCACCCGGGCCGATGCCGATGAGCCGAGCGCCTGGCGCGCGCCCGCAATGGCATCCGCGTACGTCTGCTGATCCTGGTTGAACCAGACGCCGTAGGCGACGGTGCCCACCACACCGAAGGTCAGCGCGCCGGCCGCCGCGAGGCACAGGGCGAGGCGGCCGAAGCGCGGGGGCGGCACGCCCGATTCGTCAGGGCCATCGGGTTCGAAGGAGGACCGGCCGTCCGTTGTGGAATGACGCAAGTCGATATCGTCGGGATCGGTAGCCATCGCAATACGCTCCGGGTATGCCACTTCTTGCAGACAAGCTGGCGCGCTGACGAGCCGGCGCGTAAACCGAGCTCGCGGACCGCCGCTGCACGCAATGCTCAATGAATGTAATCCTGTCGCGAACGGCCGACAACATAGCAGCGTTGCGTTTCCGCCTCGCTTCGGCGGTGCTTCAAACGACGCCGCCAGATGCCGTGTGAGTTGGCAAAAAAGCGTGCAAAGCCGGTAAAAACTCCAACCCGGCAAAGAGCCGACAGCCAGCCGTGCGCCTGCCGTAGGCCGCTACGCCCGATGCGACGCGGATTCTGCGAAACGCGCCAACGCGGTCGCCGTTTCGCATGCAACAACCGGGCCTGGCGGCGAACGCGCACGCGACGCCGAAACCGCCGCTTGAAACCCGCGTTGGACTGCGCGCGCCGCGCGCCTCGAGTAGCATTCCGCGAACCTACTGCCGTGCGAATTCCCGAAGCCGTCCGCGCCGGATGGTAAGGTCACGTGCGCGCATGTCGCGAACGCCGCGCCGTGCCGGGCCCAACGGTGCCCGGCCCAACGTCATCGGTCAGCATAAAAATCATGTCGAACAGGTATCTGCACCAGCCACTCACGCCGTTGCGCCGCGCGCTCGCGCGCTTTTCTCTGTCGGAAACCGCCAAGTACACGAAGCTGACGCTCGGCCTGTGGATCGGTTTCGGCATCCCATACCTGCTCGGCTTTCCCGACGCGGCCGTGCCGCTAGCCGGTTCGACGATGCTGACGCTGGCGCTCGGTAGCTCGATTTCGGCGGCTCGAAGCTACTTCTACAAGCGGGTGTTTTCGAACGTAGTGGCGATGCCGATCGGCACGCTGCTGATCTGGCTAACCGCGCCGCACCTGTGGATGGGCGCGGCGCTGCTGCCGGTCGTGATCTTCAGCATCGTCGCGCTGCGGCCGTCGCTGTTCCAGATGACCAGCATCACGGTGCCGATCACGCTCGTGCTCTATACCGGCGAACATCTTCCGCTGCTCGAACAGCGCCTGATTGGCGTGGTACTCGGCATGTTGCTCGGCTTCGTCATCCAGCAGATCGCGTTTCCGCCCGATCACGGCTACTGGGCGAACACGCTCGTCAACGACGGCAACGAACAGGCCACCGATGTCGTCGCGCAACTGGCCGCGGGACAACTCGACAAAGCGCAGATCAAGCCGGCGGCCTCGAAGCTGCGCATGCTGAGCACGAACCTGAAGCAGGCGCACCTGTTGCTGAAGACCGACCTCGAGCAGGCGTGGGTGTCGCCACATCTGAAGCGCAACGCGGCACGGCTGCCGGTGTTCGCGAGCTATCAGGAGACCTTCGATTCGCTGGTCAATTTTCTTGAAACGATGGACACGTTTCACGATCAGTTCGCCGCGCTCGACGCCGCGTGGCGCGAAATGTTTCTCGCGCGGCTCGCGCGGCTCGTCAACGCGCACCGGCAACTGGCCGAGGCGGCGGACCTGCGCGTCGAGCGCCCGCCGCTCGACGCGCCGCCGCTGCATATGGAGGACCTGCGTCAACTGACCGAGGACCTGCCCGCGTCGAACGTGTTCACGAGCGTGTACCTCGGGCATCTGACCGGCTATGGGATTCTGCTGTGCCGGTTGAGCGAGCTGCATACCGCGTGAGCGGCGTTCCGCACAGTCAGAACTACCAGGACCGCAACACGATGCACGATGGACAACTTCCAGTCGCGCACTACCTGTGTTGACAGTTTTCCACGATGTTCCAGGGTGCAGGAATTCGTCGAGCGGTGCCTTCCCGTACCGGCCAAGGCTTGCTATCGCATTCGCGGCGGCCTCAGGGACTCATTCTTTTTGCGGTACGCAATTCGACGCCATGATAGGTTCGCTGGCGGATCTGACATGTACATGGAAGACAGATGGCGATCGATTTCAAAGTCGGAAACCACCGGAGCTGCACGCTCCATACTCGGCAGGAATATCGCGGCAACGTCTTTAGCGACGAGGTGGGTACCGGGCGCCGTCTCATTATCTCGGCAAGTTCATGGGAGCTTACACACAACACGCGCCAGCTAGCGCAGCTCGCCGAGTTCATGCGCAATTCGCCGGGCCGCGCATATGCGAGCGGCGCTGCTCCGGAGCAGATCGCCCGCACGCTACAGACCGCCGTCGAGCGCGGCGATGTGATTGCGGTCGCGCCCTCGCTCCGCACCTCGCGCGGAGGGAGCGCACCCATCCAGCAGCAGATCCGGCCGTACTACCCAACCATCACGCCGTCACAGCTCGTGCGAGGCGCACTGCCCGTAGTGCGTGCCGCGCGCTCGTTCGAGCGCCCCAAATTGCCGCGGCTGCCAGCCGAAGATGGCCTGGCGATCTGGTATGCCCGCCCCGGCGACGTGCTGCCGGACGGAACCATCGCTACGCCAGTATCAACGCCACTCGGCAATGAGCGGCCGTTTGAGTACACTGAAGATCCGCAGTTCGGCGATGCGCAGGAACTGGCCGCGCGTGGCGTCAGTGAAGTGCATGAGGCAAATTGTTTTGCCGAGTACGAATTTGATTTGGAGCAATGCAACTTCGTACGAGCGATGACCCAAGACCCCCGTGCTTATGCCATGTGCAAACAGACGGCATTTCAAAATTACCAGAGCTGCAGAGGTTTCTGAGATGACAAAGCGCCAGCGTGCCACCGTGATTTTTTATAACGAGGATGCCTGTGAAATCCAGGTATGTACCGTGTCGCGCGAGGAAGTCGAGGGGGCAATAGATCGGCAGATAGCGCGCGGAATGGCAATGACTGTGCCTCTGGGTTCGGACGATTGCCGCGCGCCGATCACGGACGAAACCTTGCGTCAAATCGGAGGCATGGCTGTTCTCAACCAGGCGTCTGTCCATCCCGAATTGCGCGATCGTCTGCAGATTTCGCTGCACCACCCCGTCGACTGGGGGCAGGCCAAGCCGCCTACGGAATAACAGTGCTCACGATCCAGGGTTGAGTTCGGAGCAAAATCCGAACTGCCCTTGCTGAGCAAGGGCTTGGCGGCAATTGGATCATTGCACGGTAATGGTCGCCTTCATGTACGGATGGATGCCGCAAAAGATCTTGTACACGCCCAGTTTATCGAACTTGAACTGATAGGTGTCGTCCTGATCGAGCGCGGCCGAGCGGAACAGGCCCGCGTCGTTGACCACGGAGTGCGGCTCGCCGTCGAGATTCTTCCATGTGACCGTCGTGCCCGCCTTGATGGTCAGTTCCATCGGCGAGAACATGAAGTTCTTGATGACGATCGCGTTAGGCGTCGACGCGACGGTCTGTTTCTGCACCTGCATCGGCATCGTCGTTTGCGCAAAACCGAGCCCCGCCGACACCGCCAGAATCGCGACACTGCCGAGCAGAATCGCGAGCGCGCGGCCCATCATATTGGTTAGCATCATTGATCTCCTCGAGCGTAAAAGTAGCGCGTGTCGTCAGGCGAGCGTCGTGTCGTCGAGCGTCGCCTTCAGCGGATGACGCGCGATGCTGACGCTCGTCACGCCGAGCATCTTCGGCAGCTGGTCGCTCGCGACCTTCAGCGGCCCAGGGCCATCGCCCTGGCCGGCGGTCGGCTGCGGATAGGCGGTCGAGCGCGCGGTATGGAACGTCACGTTGCCCTCGACCTTCGTCACGATCTGATGAATGTGGCCGTTCAACACCGTCACGGAACCGAAGCGCTTCAGATAGCTCATCGCCTGTCCCGCGTCGCCCGTGCCCCAGCCCCACGGCTCGTAGATGGTCCACATCGGCATATGCGCGAACACCACGACCGGGGTGCTCGACGAGCGGCCTTTCAGATCGTTTTCGAGCCATTCGAGCTGCTCGTCGCCGAGACCGCCGAGGCCGTTCGGCTTGAAATGCATCACGTTGACGAGCCCGACGAAATGCACGCCCTGGTGATCGAAGCTGTAATAGCCGCGGTTATCCGAAGCCTTGCCGAAGCGGCTGAAGTACTCCGTGCCGGGGCCGTCGGTGACGTCATGCTCGCCGGGGACCGTGTGCAGCTCGGTGATCTTCAGTCCCGACATCAGCTGCGCGGCCAGATCGAATTCCGCGGGCTTCGACAGATGCGTGATGTCGCCGGTGTGAATCGCGAGCGGTGGACGCGCCGGCATCGCGTTGACGTAATCGATCGTCTGTTTCAGCGTGCCCGCGACGTCGGGATTCGCCTCCTTGTTGAAGCCGATATGCGTGTCGCTGATCTGCAGGAAAAGCGGCGTGCCAGCCGCTGGCGTCGCGGTGTTCGCGTCGGCCGCGAGCGCGAGTTCGACCGGCGTCAGCACGCCGCCCGACAGCATGAACACGGTGCCGAGGCCGCCGAACGCAAGACACTTCAGCGCGCCGCGACGCGCCGGATCGAATGAATGATGTGACGACATGGTGACCTCACGATAAGGATTCGCCGAACCGAACCCGGTTCGTGAGGCATGACTGGCGTGTGGCGGGTTTTATTCCCGTGTCGTGCGGCGTTTGTGGGAGGCGGCACCTGTATGCGAATAGCAAGCGGCAAGTAATCGCCGTGGCGGATTGCGCACTGGATTGCGCGTCAAGTCAGCCGCCGACCGCCGCGATGATCCGCGCGCGCATCGCGTCGTCGGGTAGCGGTCCCGATCCGGCGCGCACGTTGTCCGCCATGTATTGCGGCCGCCCGGTGCCCGGAATCACGACCGTCACCGCCGGCTGCGCGAGCACGAATTTCAACAGAATCTGCGCCCAGCTCGTGCAGCCGATTTCGCCGGCCCATGCGGGCAACGGCGTTTTCATCACGCGCGCGAGCAAACCGCCGCCGCCGAACGGTTGATTGATCACGACGCCGATGCCGAGATCGGCCGCGAGCGGCAGGATGCGCTGCTCGGCCGCGCGATCGTCGGCGGCATAGTTGATCTGCACGAAGTCGGGCTTCTCGCTGCGCATCACCGCCGCGACTTCGTCGAACGCGCTCGATGTGTAATGCGTGATGCCGAGATAGCGAATCCGGCCGCGCGCTTTCCAGTCGCGCAAGGTCGCGAGCTGCGTGCGCCAGTCGAGCAGATTGTGGATCTGCATCAGATCGACATGCGGCTGCTGAAAACGCCGCAGCGATTCCTCCATCTGTGCGATGCCGGCCTCGCGTCCCTCGGTCCAGACCTTGGTGGCGACGAACGCCTTGCGATGCGCGTCGAGCTGCGTGAGCAGCGCGCCCGCGACCGCTTCCGACGAACCGTACATCGGCGAAGAATCGATCACCGAGCCGCCCGCTTCGAACAGGATGCGCAGCACCTCGGCGAGTTGGGCGCGGGCGGCGGCATCGTCGCCGACGTCGAAGGTGCGCCACGTGCCGCAGCCGATCACCGGCAGCGCTTCGCCGGTGGACGGGATCGCGCGGTGGCTCATGCGGGGTAAGGCGGCACCGGATTGCGCGTGCGCCTCGGTTTGCGCGGACGTGACGCGCGACAGCGCAAGCGCTGCCGGCAGCCCGAGCGCCGTGCGCAGAAAGCGGCGGCGGTGATCGTGGTTCGACGAATGTGCCATAGCGTGTATGGTGCCCTCGTGCATGAAAGTTCGACCACCGTCCACGCTGGCCTGGCTGTCGTCGATGAATGCGTGCAGCCTGCGATCGCCGCGAGACGCTCGACGCGAGCGGCGCGGTCGTGTGAGGTGAAACAGAAGCAGCGTGGCGCGTCGCGCTGCGCGCCTAGCGCGCTTTCTGCCGCAACGGCCTGAAGAACTTTCGAATCTCGGCCGCGAGCAACGCGGGCTTTTCCATCGCCGCGAAGTGCCCGCCGGCTGGCATTTCGCTCCACTGTGCGACGTTGAAGGTTCGTTCGAGCCAGCTGCGCGGCGGATGATTGATCTCCTTCGGAAACAGCGCGAAGCCGACTGGTGTGTCGATGCGCTCGCCGTCGGAGAAACGCATCGGCTGCAGGCGGTTTTCCCAATACATCTGCATCGCCGGGCCGATGCACTGCGTGAACCAGTACAGCGAGATATTGGTCAGCAGATCGTCTTTCGAGAACACGCTTTCCACCTCGCCGCCGCAATCGCTCCACGCGCGAAACTTCTCGCCGATCCATGCGGCGAGTCCCACCGGCGAATCGTTCAGCGACGCGGCGACCGTCAGGGGTTTGGTGCCGTGCTGATGCGCGTAGCCGCCTTCGAGTGCGGCCCAGTCGTTCTTCTCGCGCAGATAGTCCTGCTCGGCCGGCGTCAGCTCCCGCTGCGCCGCGCCGATCGCGGGCTCATAGGAACTCGGCAGGAAGTTCAGATGGATGCCGTCGACCACCCGCGGATGATGCGCGGCCAACGCGATCGACACGCCCGCGCCAAGATCGCCGCCCTGCGCGCCGAAGCGCTCGTAGCCGAGCCCGCGCATCAGTAACACCCACAGGTCCGCGACCTGGAACGCGGACATGCCGGCCTGCGCGGGCGCAGGCGAAAACGCGAAGCCCGGCAGCGACGGCGCGACGACGTCGAAGGCGTCGGCGGGATCGGCGCCGAACGCGACCGGATCGCACAACTGATCGAGCAGCGCGTGAAACTCGAAGAAGGAACCGGGCCAGCCGTGCGTGATCACCAGCGGATAAGCCTGAAAGCCGGGCGCGACACTGGCGGCGCGCCGATGCGCGAAGTGCACGGTCTGGCCGTTCACGTCGGCGAGAAATTGCGGCAGCTGGTTCAACCTGCGTTCGGCCGCGCGCCAGTCGAATTGCCCGGCCCAATAGGTCGCGAGTTCGCGCAGCCAGGCCGGGTCGGCGCCCTGCTGCCAGGCGGGCGCGGGCGTCGTGGGCGCCCAGCGGGTGGCGTTGATGCGGCGGCGCAAATCGTCGATATCCTGATCGGCGATCGCAATCTCAAACGGGTCGATCTGCATGGGGGTCGTCCTGGGTCGTTGGCGGCTCACCGTCATCGTACGCGCGTCCGACGAAAGCTCGATAATGGGCGTCCCTTCCCTACGATTCATTCACCGAGCCACAGGAGATTGACGCGATGTCCGCTTACGAATCCAAGCTGCCGCGAGTGCTGCTGACGAACGACGACGGTATCGACGCGCCCGGCCTCGCCGTGCTCGAAGCCGTGGCCGCCGAGCTCGCGCACGAAGTCTGGGTGGTCGCGCCCGAGCACGACCAGAGCGGTACGTCGCATTCCATCAGCCTGCATTCGCCGCTGCGCGTGAGCCGCCAGGGCGAACGCCGTTTCGGCGTGACCGGCACGCCCGGCGATTGCGTCGTGATGGGCGTGCGTCATCTGATGCGCGAGGCGCCGCCGTCGCTGGTGCTGTCCGGCGTCAATCGCGGCGGCAACCTCGGCATCGAAACGATGTTCTCGGGCACGGTCGGCGCGGCGATGACGGGTCTGCTGCTCGGGCTGCCGTCGTTCGCGCTGAGCCAGGCGTTCAGCGATCGCGAGCGCGTGCGCTGGGACACCGCGCGCACGCTCGCACCCGGCGTGATCCGTCAATTGCTCGCGATCGAGCATGCGGCGCCGACCTGCCTGAACATCAACTTCCCCGACGTCGATGCCGCCGACGCAGGTCCGCTGACGCCGACGCGCCAGGGCGTCGGGCTCGTCAGGGACATCGAGGTGCTGCCGGAAGTCGACCCGCGCGGCATTGCGTATCACTGGCTGCGCTTCGATCGTGGCCCGCGCGAGAACGATGCCGACAGCGAAACGGCAACCGTCGCGGCGGGGTGCGTATCGGTCACGCCGCTTGCGTTCGATCGCACCGACGAAGCCACCTTCGCGCGGCTCGCCGCGTCGTTGATCTAACGGTTGTCGGGGACGCGGCGCAAGGTCCGCTTCAGTGCGCCCCAGGTCCCGATGGCTCGGGTCTGCCGAACGCGGGCATCGTGCCGTTCTCACGCGCGCGCACGAGTTCGGCCTCTACTTCGGCGCGGGTTTTGGGGCCGTTGCTGGCGACCGCCTGAGTTGCGGACTGGCTGGTCAGCCCCGCGCGCGGCATCGACCATGGCGACTCGACGCCTTGCGTTGCATATTGCGGCAACGGCCGCGCCTCTGGCACGACGCTGGCCGCTTTCTTCCCAGACCGCTCAGCAGTAGAACTTTTCCGGTGGCTGCCGCCCCGCGCATGACTACCCGATGTCGTCGCCACACTTTGCGCTGAGTGCGGTTTCGTCGTGGTACCCGACGCAACGCGGCTATGGTGTGCGTGCCCGGTCTTTGCCGTGGGTGGCGCCTGGGTCCAGTTCGAAGTCACCGCAGGCTGCGGCGGCAAACTCGTCTGCTGCGGCTGCGGCTGCGGGTGCGGCTGCTGCTGCGCCTTGTTCGACTCCCGCGCGAACTGTAGCGCCGCGATGGCCAGAGCATCGCCCGCCTGCGCTCCAATCGACGCGGCCGGCTGAGCCCGCAAGGCGGCCACGTCGTCGCGCAGCGCATGGCGGCGCGTTGCCGGCGCGACCGTCGCCGCGCCGGGCCGGCCTTCGCTCTGCCCCGCCGCCGCCGCCGTCGCGCTGACACCCCGTCCGCCGTCGGCGACGAGACTCACGTCCCGACCGGACGACCAGTCGTTGTCCAGCTGCGACACATAGGCCCCAATCGTCACCGCGCCGAAGACGAGGCCCATCAACACGATCATTCTCGGTTCGCTATACAAGGCACGCTCCCCATTCCAACCGATCGACCGCCCCGTTAGTCAAAGTGTGGGCGATCCGAATGACAGTGTTTTCCTTTTTAGACCCAACAACAGACGAATCGGCGGATCTGGTCGGGGATGTGTCCGAAACCGACGGGTATTCTTCCGTTCAAACGCGCGCCTTGATCGGAGTCCCAAGCGGTTCTTCCGGCGCCGCCTTCGACCCTGTTTTCAGCGACGCAAGCGCAGCTCAGACGAGCGGCCCTTCCTCGGGCTTGCGGCGCATCGCGACGGCGATCGAACTGCCGACGATCAACGCGATACCGAGCATCGATATTGCGCCGATCGTCTCGCCCCACACCAGGTAGCCGAACAGCGCGGCCCACACGATGCTCGTGTAGTTGTACGGCGCGAGCGCGCCGGCATCGGCATCGCGGAATGCCATCGTCATCAGCAACTGGCCCGCCGTCGCAAGCGCGCCGAGCAGCGCCATGATCGCGAGCGCATCGAACGACGGTGTGCGCCATGCGAAGACCAGCGACGCGCCCATGACGGCCGTGCCGACCAGCGTGAAGTACAGCACGGTCGTGCCCGAATCGTCGCTGGCTTTGATGCGCTTGATCTGGATGATCGACAGCGCGCCGCACAACGCACTCGCGATCAGCAGCGCAGGCCCGAGCCAGTTCGCATGCGAGCCGTCAGGGCGCACCACGAGCAGCATGCCGGCGAAACCGACCGCCGCGGCCAGCGCGTCGCGCGGCTTGAGCGTTTCGTGCAACAGCAGCGGTGCCAGCACGATCACGAGCAAGGTCTCCGAATAGACGATCGCGACCGCCTCGCTGAGCGGCATATACGGCAGCCCCGCAAAGAACAGACCCGATGCGCCGAGCAGCGTCAGCGCGCGCAGGGTCTGCCCGCGCACGTCCAGTTGCCGCAAGCGCGTGGCGAGCGGCTTGCCGCGCAGGCACATCGCGAGGGCCGGGAACAGACCGAACAGCATGCGGAAGAACGTGACCTCGTTGGCCGGATAGGCGAGCGCAAGCGATTTCGCGAGGGCGTCGACGAGCGCGAAGCAGAACATCGACACGAGGATCAGCGCGACGCTGCGCAACGGTACGGCGCTCGGGCGGACGGCGACGACGGGCGGCATGGACGGTTCGGTGGGCGTGGGTGATGGAAAACAGGATTATGCCCGCGCTCCCTCGCGCCCACTTGGGCAAATCAGGGCGTCGATCAAGGTCGAGTACTTGCACGGCACGGGCGCGGCGAGCATGCATCTGCTGTGGTCGAACCCGGCTGCGAAGAGCCCTGGTGTGTTGAAGATCGTGCCGTCGGATTCGCTGGTGTCGTCGAGCTGATAGGGATGGTTGTGGCGGGCGGCGCGGTGGGGTTGAAACCGCGCCGCCGCGCCGGCTTTTAGCAAGCCGAGTGTTAATCCCGCAAACTAAAAACCCGTTTTAATGCCACTTCAACTCGCACAAATTTCCCGATTATCCGCAAGCGGCAAGAAGTTACCGGTCTTGCCATCGAGCGCAAGCATTTCACCGCTTTCGATATTGAAGATCCAGCCGTGCAGCCGCAGCGTCTTGTTCACGAGTCCGACCGCCACCGACGGATGCGTGCGGATGTTGCTGAGCTGCGCGATCACGTTGTCCTTGACCAGCGCCTCGAGACGCTCCGCATCCGAGCAGTAGTGGCGCGACGCGTTGATCGCCTTCGCCGCATCCGCGTGACGCAGCCAACTCGCGACCGCCGGCATGTGCTCCAGATTCGTGCAGCTCGAGATCGCCGTCATCGCGCCGCAGTTCGAATGGCCGCAGATCACGATGTCGGTCACGCCGAGCACGGCAATCGCATATTCGACGGTCGCCGACACGCCGCCCGGCTCCGGACCGTACGACGGCACGATGTTGCCCGCGTTGCGGATCACGAACAGCGACCCCGGTTCGGTCTGCGTCAGCAGTTCCGGCACCACGCGGCTGTCCGAACAGGTCACGAAGAGCGTGCTGGGATTCTGCGCGGTCGACAAACGCTTGAAGAGTGCGCTTTGCTGTGGAAAGACCTCGCGTTGAAAGCGGATCAGACCTTCGATGATTTCCTGCACGATATTCTCCAGAGAATCGAAGAGACGGATTTAAAGTTGCCGCGACTATACCGCAGCCTTTCAATCGTCGCGCGAATCACCGTGCTAATCGTCGGACGCTCCTGCGGTGAACTGCCAGCGAAATAATGGAATGCTTGCACGCGCCATAAAAAAAGACCCGGCTGCCGGCAGCCGGGTCCAACTCTCTCGCTCACACGCGTTAAGCGGTGTGTGCGTCGATACTGTAGCCGCGCCGACGTCGCGGATATAGTCGCCGCGATGGAAGAGTCCTTTCCACCGCGGCACGAATCGCTTGACCCGATACAAGCAAGCGGGTCGCTCAATCGAAGTCGCGCGTCTCGAGCTCCACGGACCGTCCCCCGTTGCGTTCGAGCACCCGCCGCGTAGCATTTTCAATGCGGGCGCGGTTCGCCTCGAACGCTCCCACCAGATCGTGAGCAGACGGGGCGCCGTTGCCGAGGCTGCCATTGCCGAAATGGTCATTGAGCGCGTCGAGCGACACGCTGCACCATACGTCCTTCCCGTCCACATTGGCCTCGTAGGCGACGCGCGCAGCAGCCACCACTTCCCGGCGTCCGGTGAATTCGATCCTCATGATTGTCCTCCGTGTGTCAAAGGGAAATCCGAATACGCAACGGTCGTGCCCAATCCGGCCGGCTCGCCGGCTGCCCGGGCGCGAGCGCGCATTCTCCGCAAGGTGCATACTCCTGACCGGCCGCCACGCGCGGCCGCGCCGATGCGTCGCAGCAAGGCCTCCTCCGGGCCGTCGACGCATTCAACATATCGATACTACGCCCTTCATGTCCCGCAATACTCAATCTTCACGCCCGCTCGTGATCGCCGCCGTGATGGCCTCGATGGCGATGGTCGCGATCGAAGCGACCATCGTGTCGACCGCGATGCCGCAGATCGTCTCGCAACTCGGCGACCTGCATTTATACAGTTGGGTGTTCTCGTCGTTCCTGCTCACGCAGACCGCTATGACCGTGGTGTTCGGCAAGCTCGCCGACCTCTATGGGCGCAAGCCCGTGATCCTCGCGGGCATCGCGATCTTTCTCGTCGGCTCGGTGCTCGCCGGCTTCGCGTGGTCGATGCCGGCGATGATCGTGTTCCGCCTGATCCAGGGGATCGGCGCGGGCGCAATCCAGCCGGTCACGCTGACCGTCGTCGCCGATCTGTACCCGGCGCGCGAACGCGGCAAGGTGCAGGGTTATCTCGCGAGCGTGTGGGCGATTTCGGCGGTCGTGGGTCCGATGGTCGGCGGCTTCATCATTCACAACCTGTCGTGGGCGTGGATCTTCTGGATGAACGTGCCGATCGGGCTCGCGTCGGCGGCGGGCTTCATCGCGTTCCTGCGCGAATCGGAACGGCACGCGCGGCCGTCCATCGACTTCGCCGGCGCCGCGCTGTTCATGGCCGCGATCGCAGCGCTGATGATGGCGCTGACCTACGCCGGCGACGACGCGTTGGCGCGAGCCTCGTTCGCAGGCGGCGTCTTCGTGCTGTGCGTGCTGCTGTTCGTGCTGCAGGAGCGTCGCGCGGCCGAACCGATGATCTCGTTCGCGCTATGGAGCCGCCGCCCGATCGCCGCATGCAACAGCGCGACGGTGCTGGCCGGCATGATCCTGATGGGCGCGACCACGTTCCTGCCGATGTACGTGCAGGGCGTGCTGCATCGTTCGCCCGTGGTGGCCGGCCTCGCGCTGACGATGATGATGGTCGGCTGGCCCACCGGCGCGACGTTCGCGGCGAAGTCGTTTCACCGGCTCGGTTTGCGGCGCATCCTGATCTGCGGCAGCGCGTTCGTGCCGCTCGGCGCGGTGCTGCTGCTGTTGCTGTCGCCCGGCGCGTCGCCGCTCGTCGCCGGGTTCGCGTCGCTGATCATGGGCTTTGGCATGGGGACGTCGAGCGTCAGTTCGCTCGTGCTGATCCAGGAGATCGTCAGGATGGACGAACGCGGCAGCGCGACCGCGTCGAACCTGTTTTCGCGCAATCTCGGCAGCACGCTCGGCGCGACGCTGTTCGGCGCGGTGCTGAACTTCGGGCTCAGTCATTCGCAGGGCGTCGCGACGGTCACGTCGGATCAGCTGAAGGCGCTGCTGCAGAACCGCGCCGCCGATCTCGGCGACAGCGATCTGGTCCGGCTCGTGCTGCACCAGTCGCTGCATCTGACCTTCGTGTCGATGTTCGTGATCGCGCTATTCGTGGTCGCGCTGCTCGCGCTGGTGCCAACGATCCGATTCGGCGACGACAAGCCGGCACCACTCAAGGCCTTGTCGCCGCTCGAGGACTGAGTCGCGCGGCGTCGCGAACCACGTGCGTTCGCGAGCGCTACGGGCCGCCCGCCGGCAGCGTCGCCGCGAAGAAATCACGCACCTGGGCCGCGGTTCGCGCATGAATCGCGGCGCGATCGACACCCGGCCCGTCCTTGCAGATCGGCGCCAGACGCTCCATCGCCTCGGGCTCGCACACATCCATGAACGTATAGTGCGAGGCGCCCGGCACCATCGTCACCGTCGCTTGCGGCATGAAGCCCGCGATGCGGTGAATGTTGGTGTTGACTGGCGCGGTCGTGTCCGCCTCGCCCGCCAGCAGCGCGACCGGAATCGTCACTTCCTTGAACGACGAACTGTTGAATGCCTCGCCGAGCGCGGGCGCGATCGCGAACGCGGCTTTGACGCGCGGATCGCGATACGAGTCGCCCGAGCGCGCCCGCGATGCGTTCGTTTCCGCCGATAGCCCCTCGACCGTTAGCGCCGGCGTGCCCGGCGCGTGCGCGAGATTGGCGGCTTCGGGCGGCGAGCAGATCGCATCGGCTTCGGGCGACGTGCAGAAGCGCTCCAGCGCCGCCCGATCGGTCCGTGCGCCCGCGACTTCGAGCACCGTATAGCCGCCGAGCGAAAAGCCCAGCGCGCCGATCCGCGTCGTGTCGACGCGCGGACCGAAACGCGGGTCCGCGAGCACCCCGTCGAGCACTTCGCTCAAATCGGTCGCGCGCTCCCACCAGAGGATGAAGCCGTCGCGCGTGCGCGGCTCCAGCGCGTTGTTACCCGGATGATTGACGCCCGCGACGATATAACCCTGCGCGGCCAGCGAGGCCGCGAGCCAGTCGAGACTTTCCGCGCTGCCGCCGGTGCCGTGCGATAGCAGCAGCAACGGGTATTTGGGCTGCGCGGCGGACAGCGGGGCATCGTCGGCGGCCGCGTGGCCGACGAACATCGGATGGCCCGGCGCGCCGATATCGTGAGGCGTCTCGGGTTGCGCCGCATCGGTCGGGTACCAGATGCGCGTGATCAGCGCCTGCGTTTGCGCGCCGCGCCAGTTGCGGGCCACGGCGGGGTGAAATACGCGGCTCGTTTCGCCGACATGCCAGCCGGCGGAGGCGGTTTGCGCGATGGCGTTCGCCGGCAACGAAGCCCACATCGCGCCAGACAGCACCCCTGACAACGCCGCGGTCAACGACACCACCACCGCGCTCGACAGCGCGGCACAACCTCGACGCATCATGGTTAGTTCTCGCAAATGGGGATCAGCAGATCGGTGACGCAGGGATGTTGCGCGCTGCGATCGGGCGTGCTTCGATACAGTTCCAGCCCCGGCCGCTGATCGCGCCGGTAGCCGCTGCGCGGCAGCCAGCCGCTGTACAGCGCCCTGAAAGTGGGCGAGATCAGCGCATAAGGGCCGACGAGGCGGTGCACCGCATACAGCCCGCCTTCGAGCCGCAGCGGCTCGATGCCCGGCGGCGGCCCGGCAACACGCGGGCGTTGCGCGGCTTCGTCGAGCCGCTCCATCGCACTGCTCAACGCCGCCTGCGAGCCCGCGACAATTGCCGCGTGATAGCAAAACCCGCCAGCCATCGACGGATCGCGCGCGCAAATGCCGACCCGCTGTTGCAACAGCGGGTTCTCGTCGCAGCGCAGCGTCGTCATCAGCGTGTGGAAGGTCTGGCCGATCGTTGCGATCGGGCCGTCATGGCGAAGGCATAGCACGTCGAGCGGCGCGAGCTCGGTGACTTCGACGGACGGCAGCGCGGGCGGGCTTTGGCTTTCGGTGCTTTCGTCACGGTTACCGTCGACGCCATCGTGAATGCGGGCGCCGTCGCCATCGCCATCGCCTCGCTGCGCGATGCGCGCTTGCGCCGTTCGCAGCGTCCGCGCCGAAGTTGTCGAAACCGCCGGATTCGCCACCAGATGCCGCTGCCGGGTCCTGAATTCGCTCGGCGACACACCGGTGAAATCGCGAAACGCGCGCGCGAACGCTTGGGGACTGTCGTAGCCGGCGTCGTGCGCGACCGCGGTGACCTGCGCGGCGTCGGTCAACCGCTGGGCCGCCTCGGCGAGCCGCAGACGCTTGACGGTGTCGCCGACGCTCTCGCCCATCAACGCGCGATAAATCCGATGGAAGTGATACGGCGACATATGCGCGACGGCCGCGAGGCTGTCGAGCGTGTGTCGCGCGCCGGGCTCGACCAGAATGGCCTCGACCACGCGAGCGATCCGTCGACGGTAATCACGTTCGGTGCTGGGCTTCATCATGGCGCCACGATAGCGGTCTGCGCGCCGCGAGGCGGTGCAGAACTTGCGGATTTTCGCGTTTTCGCGCTTCGCGTTTTGCCAGCCGACGGGCGGCCAGGCTCGCGCGCTGCGTCACATTATGATCGACAACCCAAGCGGCTTCCTGACGCCAGAACGGCTTTCACGGCGCCGTCAACTGCCCTTCGCATACAGCGTCGAATCGGCGAATCCTTCGGCGGCCAGCACCTGGCCGACCAGAATCAGCGCGGTGCGCTCGATCGCGCTGCCCTGCACCTTCGCGACGATATCGTCGAGCGTGCCGGTGATCTTTTCCTCGTCGGGCCAGCTCGCGCGATAGATCACCGCGATCGGACACGCGCCGCCGTAATGCGGCCGCAACTCATCGACGATGCGCGCGAGATGCCGCACGCCGAGGTGAATCGCCAGCGTCGCGCGATGCCGCGCGAGATTGCCCAACTGCTCGCCTTCGGGCATCGACGTTTTGCTCGCGTAGCGCGTGAGGATCAGCGTCTGCGACACGCCGGGCAGGGTCAACTCGCAGCCGAGCGCCGCCGCGCATGCGGCCGTCGCGGTCACGCCGGGCACGATTTCGTAAGGAATGGCCAGCTCGCGCAAACGGCGGATCTGCTCGCCGATCGCACCGTACAGCGAGGGATCGCCCGAATGCACGCGCGCGACATGCTGGCCCTTCGCGTGCGCCGCCGCGAGCAGCGCGACGATCTGGTCGAGATCGAGCTCCGCGGTGTTGATCACCTGTTGCGCGCTATGACCTTCGAGCACCGCGGCCGGCACCAGCGACCCCGCATACAGGATCACCGGACAACTGCGCACGAGACGCTGCCCTTTGACCGTGATCAGTTCCGGGTCGCCCGGACCCGCGCCGATAAAAAACACTGTCATTCAGTACTCCAATTATTTGCTCACTTACCCGAATCCGCATTCGCCTGCTCGGGCAACGCATCGAGAAGATCGGCAACGCCGGCGAACTCGCGATCGACCTCGGGCAACACCGGCCGTCGCAGCATGATCACCGGCAAGCCACGTTCGCGCGCGACCTCGAGCTTCGCCTCGGTCGCGCCGCCGCCGCTGTTCTTGCTGACGACAACGTCGAACGCCTGCAGCGCGAACAGCGCGCGTTCGCCGTCGAGCGTGAACGGTCCGCGCGCCGCGAGGATGCGCGAGCGCGCCGTGTCCGGATGCGAATCGAGCACGCGCACGGTCCAGAATTGATGCGGCGCAATCTCGTCGAGATGCGCGAGCGGTTCGCGCCCGAGCGTGAAAAGCGGCCGCCTGAACGGCGCGAGCGTGTCGATCAGTTCGTTCCAGTCATCGACCATGCGCCAGTCGTCGCCGGCTTGCGGCTGCCACGCTGGACGCCGCAGCGCCCAGCACGGCACCTTCGCCACGCGGCACGCGTCGACGGCATTCGCGCTGATCCGCGCCGCGTACGGATGCGTCGCGTCGATCACGAGGCCGATCGCTTCGCTCGCGAGGTAACGCGCCAGACCCGCGCTACCGCCGAAACCGCCGACGCGCACCGCGCACTTCAAGTCGTCGGGGACCTTGCCGAGTCCCGCGAGACTGTACACATGCGCGGGACCGAGTTGGCGCGCAATCTTCAGCGCGTCGCCGGTGCCGCCGAGCAGCAGGATGCGCGTCATCGCGCGACTCCGACGATATTGCCCTGCCGGTCGATCGCGAAGATTTCGACGCTGACCTGCGGCGGCACGATATCGCGAGCAACGGCCAACGCGTGCTGACAGACGATATCGCCGAGCGGCACCTGCCGCGCGTGAGCGAGCGCGAGCGCCTGCTGGCTCGTGTTGGCCGCGCGCATCGCCGCTTGCAGCGCGGCGTCGGCGCCATGCGCGGCAGCCCAGCCGGCGAGTTGTTCGAGATCGATGCTGGAGTTGCGGCTATGCAGATCGAGATGGCCGGCCGCGAGCTTGCTGAGCTTGCCGAAGCCGCCGCAAATGCTCAGTCGCTCGACCGGAGCGCGCTTCACATGCTTGAGCACCGCGCCGACAAAATCGCCCATTTCGATCAGCGCGATATCGGGCAGGCCGTAGTGCGCGCGCATCGCGTCCTCGCTCGCGTTGCCGGTGCAGGCGGCCACATGCGTATAGCCGTTCGCGCGCGCGACGTCGATGCCCTGATGGATCGACGCGATATATGCCGAGCACGAAAACGGCCGCACGATGCCGGTGGTGCCGAGGATCGACAGTCCACCGACGATCCCGAGTCGCGGGTTCATCGTTTTCAGCGCGAGCGCTTCGCCGCCTTCGACGCCGATCGTCACTTCGAAGCCGCCGCGATACGCGTGGCGCGCGGCGAGTTCGACGAGGTGCTGCGTGATCATCTGGCGCGGGACCGGATTGATCGCCGGTTCGCCGACCGGCAATGTAAGCCCCGCGCGTGTGACCGTGCCGACGCCCGGCCCCGCGCGAAAGATAACACCGGGCCCGGGCACGAGGCGCACGCGCGCGAACACGAGCGCGCCATGGGTCACGTCGGGATCGTCGCCGGCGTCCTTGATCGTGCCGGCTTCGGCGATCCGCTCGCCGTCCAGCGCGGTAAGCCGGCAGAACGTGAGCCGCATCGGCACATGCTGGCCCTTCGGCAACACGATCTCCGCGACCTCGCTAACCTCGCCCGCCAGCAGTAGACGAGCGGCCGCGAGCGACGTCGCGGTCGCGCAACTGCCGGTCGTATAGCCGCTGCGCAGCGGCGCCGGCTGCTCGGGAGTCTCGTCGCGCATCACGAATCGGCCGATGGTTTGGCGGGTTTGGTCGCGTCGAGCAGGGTGATCGGCAACGCCTGGCGCCACGTATCGAAGCCGCCGAGCGGTTGCGCGTGAGCGAGCCCGATGCGCGTCAGCGTACCGCCATGCCGCTCGCGCCATGCGGCGAGCACCGCCTCGCCTTGCAGCGTCACCGCGTTCGCGACGAGCCGGCCGCCGTCGCGCAGTTGTGTCCAACAGGTGTCGAGCACGTCGGGCTCCGTCACCCCACCGCCGATGAACACCGCGTGCGGCGTCGGCAGTCCCCGCAACGCGTCGGGCGCGCGGCCGGCCACGAGTTGCAGCCCGGGCACGCCCAAAGCATCGCGATTCTGTTCGATGAAGCGCTGCCGCGCTTCGTTCGCTTCGATCGCGATCGCGCGACACGTGGGATGCGCGCGCATCCATTCGATTCCGATCGAACCGCTGCCCGCGCCGACGTCCCACAGCAACTCGCCGGGCGCGGGCGCGAGGCGCGCGAGCGTGATGACGCGCACGTCGCGCTTGGTCAACTGGCCGTCGTGGATAAAGGCGTCGTCGGGCAAACCGCAGGTCAGCGGCAGACGCGGCGCATGCGCCGACGCGCGGCACGCGAGCGCGATCAGATTGAGCGCGGCCATCTCGCCGGCCGGCCATTGACCCGCGCGGCCATCGACACGCCGTTCGCGTGCACCGCCCAGATGTTCGAGCACGGTCATGGCAGTCGCGCCAAAACCGCGCGCATCGAGCGAGGCCGCCAGTGCCGCGGGCGTGTGCCCGTCCGCGCTCAGCACGAACAGGCGCGCGCCGTCACGCAGATGCGCATTCAGCGCGGCAAGCGGTCGGCCGACCAGCGAGACGGTCGCGACATCCTGCAACGGCCAGCCGAGCCGCGCGGCCGCGAGCGACAACGACGACGGCGCCGGCAGCACGCGCAGCTCGCCGGCCGGCAACTGCCGCGCGAGCGTCGCGCCGACGCCGAACAGCATCGGGTCGCCGCTCGCGAGCACGCACACCGCGTGCGGACGCTCGGCGAGCAACGGCGCGAGATCGAACGGACGCGGCCACGCGGCACGGCGCGCGGCGAGCCGCGCGGGCAGCATCGCCAGATGGCGCTCGCCGCCGTACACGACCGACGCGCCCAGCAACGCACGCCGCGCGGGCCGCCCCAAACCGGCGAAGCCGTCGTCGCCAATGCCCACTACGGTCAGCCATGCCGGCATGCATCCATCCTCATCGGTTGCGTCGATTCTTTAGCGATTGCACCGGCTCACGCATGCGGCTTTGCGCACGCTCGGAGCGCCGGTTGCGAAAGTCCGCATGATACCGCCGCCATGCGGCCCGCGGCTTCGCGGCGGAGCGCCATGCTGCCGGAATCACCGGCATCGCGCGATGGCCGGCAAACAGGCGCTGCGGCCACAGCGTAAAGATATAATGGCCGCTTTCATTGCCCACGGTCAGCCCGAAGCGCCTTTCGGCCGCACAGTTCACGCCGGCCCTCGTCGGGCAGCATGCAGCGAGGCCACAGCCATGCCGTCGCGCGACGCTAAACCCGGTGCCCCTTTGAATCGAGCTTCGCCTCCCACCGTTTCGTCCCACGCGGTCACGACACCGCGGTCTTCGGCATGTCCGGGGTTGCTGCGCATCGTCCCCGCGCGCGACGGCGGCATCTGCCGCATCAAACTGCCCGGCGGCGTGCTGAGCGCGGCGCAGGCACGCGCGATCGCCGATGCCAGCACGCGGCACGCGAACGGCGTCGCCGAGCTGACCAATCGCGCGAATCTGCAACTGCGCGGCGTGCGTAACGGACACGAAGCGGCGTTGAGCGCGGCGCTGATCGGCGCGGGGCTTGGACCGGCCGGCGCGCTCAGTTCCGCCGACGACGTCCGCAACGTGATGATCAGCCCCGCCGCCGGCCGCGATCCGCACGCGCTGATCGACACGACGCCGCTGTGCGGAGAACTGCTGACGCTGCTGCAAGGCGATGCGCGCTTGGTAGCGTTGTCGCCGAAATTCGCGCTGCTGCTCGACGGCGGCGAACAGTTTGCGCGGGTCGATCATCCGCATGACGTGTGGCTCGCGGCGTCGGCTGACGAAGAAGGCGTGCGCTTCGTGTTCGGCCTCGCGGGGTGCCCGGCTCCGGCAGGCGAGAACTCGAACCCGCGCGACCATCACGATTCCAACGGCACGGGCGCGCTCGCGGCGGTGCCGGCGTCGCGCGTGCCCGCGCTCCTGCGCGCGTTGTTGCACACGTTCCTCGACCTCGCCCCAGCCGACACGACCCGCATGCGCGACCTGCTCGCCACGCATTGCGCCGACGCGCTCCTGCGGCACGCGCAGCGCTACGTCGATTTCCCGCTCGCGCGCGACGCATCGCTGAGCCACTGGCAACGGCACATCGCCGCCGACCCATCGCTGCGGCTCGGCGCGCACGCGCAGCGCGGCGACGGCACGTCGCATGTCGGCGGCCAACCACCACTCGGCCGGATCGATGCGGCCACGCTGCGCGCCCTGGCTGCGCTCGCGCAAAAACACGGCAACGGCAGGTTGCACGCGACGCCATGGCAAAGCGTGCTGCTGCCCGACATCGCGACGACAGCGGTGCCCGCCGTGCTCGCGAAGCTGATCGCACTCGGTCTCGCGTGCGATCCCGCGCAGGCCATCACGCACGTGATCGCCTGCACCGGTTCGGCCGGTTGCGCGAAGGGCCTCGCCGACACCAAGACCGACGCGCTGCAACTCGCCGAGCGCTTACCCGCCGGCGTCGACGTGCATCTGACGGGCTGTCCGCGCTCCTGCGCGGCCGCCCATCGCGCGCCTTACACGCTGCTCGCCGCCGCGCCCGGCCTCTACGACCTTTATCGACGCGACGGCCGCCCCGGCTTCGGCCAATGCGTCGCGCCCCAACTGACGATCGACGAGGCCGCCGCGCTGCTCGCGCGCCTCGCCCGGAGTACTCCACATGCTTGATTACATTCGCGACGGTCAGGAGATCTATCGCCAATCGTTCGCGACGATCCGCGCGGAGGCCGACCTCGCGCGCATCCCCACCGACCTCGAAAAGCTCGCGGTGCGCGTGATCCACGCGTGCGGCATGGTCGACGTGATCGACGACCTCGCGTTCTCCGACGGCGCCGGCAGCGCGGGCCGCCGCGCGCTCGCGCAAGGCGCGCCGATCCTGTGCGATGCGGGCATGGTCGCGCAAGGCATCACGCGCGCGCGGCTGGCCGCGAACAACGAAGTGATCTGCACGCTCACGCACCCGGACGTGCCCGCGCTCGCGCGCGAAATCGGCAACACGCGCTCGGCCGCCGCGCTCGAATTGTGGCGCCCGCATCTGGCGGGCAGCGTCGTCGTGATCGGCAATGCACCGACCGCGCTGTTTCATCTGCTCGACATGCTCGATGCCGGCGCGCAGAAGCCGGCGCTGATTCTCGGCTTTCCGGTCGGCTTCGTCGGCGCGGCGGAATCGAAAGCGGCACTCGCGCAAAACAGCCGCGGCGTCCCCTATGTGGTCGTGCACGGACGGCGCGGCGGCAGCGCGATGGCCGCTGCCGCGGTCAACGCGCTTGCGACGGAGGTCGAATAAATGGCGAGCCAGCTAACGAGTCGCGGACGGCTGTACGGCATCGGCGTCGGTCCCGGTGACCCGGAATTGCTGACGTTGAAGGCACTGCGGCTGCTCAAAGCGGCGCCGGTGGTCGCGTATTTCGTCGCGAAGGGCAAGAAGGGCAACGCGTTCGGCATCATCGAGGCGCATCTGCACGACGCGCAGCAGCATCTGCCGCTCGTCTATCCGGTCACCACCGAAGCACTCGAACCGCCGCTGTCGTACGAAGCGATCATCGCGGACTTCTATGACACCGCCGCCGAAATCGTCGCGGGCCATCTCGACGCGGGCCGCGACGTCGCGGTGATCTGCGAAGGCGATCCGTTCTTCTATGGCTCGTACATGTATCTGCACGACCGGCTCGCGGCGCGCTACGACAGTGAGGTAGTGCCCGGCGTGTGCTCGATGCTCGGCGGCGCGGCGGTGCTCGGCGCGCCGCTCGTCTATCGCAACCAGAGCTTGTCGGTGCTGTCGGGCGTGCTGCCCGAAGATGAATTGCGCCGCCGTCTGGCCGACGCCGACGCGGCGGTCATCATGAAACTCGGCCGCAATTTCGACAAGGTACGGCGCGTGCTAGACGAACTCGGACTCGCGCAGCGCGCGCTGTACGTCGAACGCGCGACGATGCGAAATCAGCGCATCGTGCCGCTCGCGGAAGTCGATCCGATGGCGTCGCCGTATTTCTCACTGCTGGTCGTGCCGGGGCAAAAATGGCAAGGATGAACGCGCCCGCCATCGTGATTCTCGGTACGGGCGCGCTTGCGACCGCGCGGCGGATTCAGGCGTCGTATGTCGAGCGTGGCGCGCATGCCGCGGCCGGCGTTGCCACGGACTGCCAGGTCCATGCGCTGCAAGGGCGCGTCGACGCCGACGTCTCGTACGGCGAACTCGGCGCGCATCTGCGCGAGCTGTATGCGCGCGGCACGCCGATCGTCGCGCTGTGCGCGGCCGGCATCGTGATTCGCTGCCTCGCGCCGCTGCTGTCGAACAAAGGCGCCGAGCCGCCGGTCCTCGCGGTCGCCGAGGACGGCAGCGCGGTCGTGCCGCTGCTCGGCGGCCTCGCGGGCGTCAACGTGATGGCGCGCGACATCGCCGCGGCGTTGGCCGTGCAGCCCGCGATCACGACGAGCGGCGAGCTGCGTTTCGGCACCTGCGTGCTCAATCCGCCCGATGGCTATGCGCTCGCCGACCTGGGTCAGGGCAAGCGCTTCGTGTCGGATCTGCTCGCGGGCGAAAGCACGCGCATCGAAGGCGACGCGCCGTGGCTCGACGACGCGCAACTGCCGCGCTCGGCGTCGGCGCGTCTCGCGATTCGCGTGACGCCGCGCGCGTGCGATGCGCGTGAAGACGAACTCGTGATTCATCCGCGCAGCGTGGTGGCGGCTGTCGCCAGCGACGAGGCCGATGCCGCCGACGCGATCGTCGCACGCGTGCGCGCGGCACTGAACGCGCAGGGTCTCGCGATGCTTTCGCTTGCGGCCTTGCTCGCGCCATCGACGAGCATGGCCGACCCGGCGCTCGCGCAAGCGGCAAGGCTTCTCGAGGTGCCGCTGCGCTTCGCCGATGCCAGCGCCGAACCGGGCGAATCGAGTGCCGCAAGGTTGCTGCATACCGCACTACGCGTCCCCCACGAAACGCTGCACGACGACGCACACCCCGACGTTGCGCTCGCCCTCTCCCCGCTCGCCATCGACCCCGCGACGCTCGGCCGTGCCCGCGGCCGTCTGACCGTGATCGGCCTCGGTCCCGGCCGGGCCGAGCTGATGGTCCCGGCCGCGCGCACCGCATTGAACGAAGCGACCGACATCCTTGGCTACGACACCTACGTGAAAATGGCCGGCCCGCTGCGCGCCGGTCAGCGCGTGCACGGCACCGACAATCGCGAGGAAATGCAGCGCGCGCGGCACGCGTTCGAGCTCGCGAGCGAAGGCCGCTCGGTCGTGATGGTGTCGTCGGGCGACCCCGGCGTGTTCGCAATGGCGGCCGCCGTGCTCGAAGCGCTCGAAGCTTCCCGGAACGACGCATGGGCGGCCGTCGAACTATCGATCGTGCCGGGCGTGTCGGCCGCGCTCGCGACCGCCGCGCAGGCCGGCGCGCCGCTCGGCCACGACTTCTGCATGCTGTCGCTGTCGGACAACCTGAAGCCGTGGACGATCGTCGAAACCCGCCTGCGCCATGCGGCGCAAGCCGATCTCGTGATGGCGTTCTACAACCCGATTTCGCGCGCGCGTCCGTGGCAACTCGACAAGGCACTCGACATCGTGCGGGAGTATCGCGTGCCATCGACCCACGTGGTGCTGGGTCGCGATATCGGCCGGCCCGGCGGCACGCTGCGCACGCTGACGCTCGGCGAGCTTCGCTCGGCCGATGTGGATATGCGCACGATGGTGATCGTCGGGTCGTCGCTGACGAGAAGATTCGCTTGCGGTCATCACGGCGCGCAGTGGGTGTACACGCCGCGGTGGTACGAGTAAGCGGACCGTACCGGGTGGTACCGGCCCGCCCCGCTCACCCCACCTTCAGATCCTGCACCGCCCGCTGCCTGACGCCCAGGTCGTCCCACAACTCCGGATGGCACGTGAACACCAGAATCTGATGCCGCGTCGCCGCGTCGATCAACGCGCGTTTGAGCGCGTCGCGGCGCGCGGCATCGGTGTGTACCGCGGCGTCGTCGAGCATCAGCAGAGTCGGCCGGCCTGAGGCCTGCAAGAGATCCGCATACGCGAGCCGCGTCAGGATGCCGAGCTGTTCGCGCGTGCCGAAGCTGAGCGCATCGAGCAGTTCCGCGCGGCCGTCGCGATCGAGCATCGCCGGAATCAGATCGTCGCCGAGCGCGAGGCTCGACTGCGGAAAAAGCCGCTTCAGGTAGTGACCGACCCGCTCGGTCAACGGCGCACGCAGTTGGGCGAGCGCGGCGTCGCGTTCGTCGACCAGCACTTCGTCGAGCAGACTCAGCGCGCTCGCGCGCAGGCGCAGTTCGTCGTTGCGACGCGTGGCCTGCTCGACCTGGGCTTCGAGCGCGGCATGCCGTTCACCGAGGCCCGATGCGCCCATCGTTTCGAGCTGGCTGCGCAGCTCCGCGATCCGCAGTTGACGCTCGTGCTGCTCGTTGCGCGCGAGCTCCGCCGATGCGCGATAGCGCTTCGCCTCCGCCACGGGGTCGTCCAGACGTGCCGCATCGAGTTCGCGCTCGCGCTCGCCGCGCTGGTTCTTCAGCGCATCGACCTTGACGCGTTGCTCGACGATATGCGCCTGCCACTGCGCGCGCTTGCGCCGAAACGCTTCGTCGTGCAGCTGCGCTTCTTTACGCTGCAACTGCGCCGTGAGCGAATCGGCCTTCGCAACGCCGCTGGATTGTGCGCCCGCCGCCTGCGCGAGCATCTTGCGCGCGGTCTCCAACGCGTCGCGCGCGATGTCGGCGTTGCGGCGCGCGTCGTCGAGCGGCGGCGCCGCGGACACGTCGGGCAGACTGGCAAGGCGCTCGCTCGACGCCTGCGAGCGCGCCGCTGTCGATGCCAGCGCCGCGCGCAACGCATCGATGCCTTGCGGCGCGTGCACCTCGAGAATCCTCGCCTGGCTCTTCTGTTGCGCGACCTGCGTTTTCCATTGCTCGTGACGCGCCTGCGCATCGCCCACCGACGCGACGCCGAGCGAGCGCAGCAACTGCGCGTGCTTCGCCTCGAGCGACGCCAGCTCCGACAACCGCGCGGACAGATCGGACACGCCCGGAATCACGCGCAATTCGCCGAGCTTGCCGAGGCCGATGCGTTTTTCATCGTCGACATGCAGCACGCCCGTGCCGCTGATCGTCTGATCGCCGACGCTCAACTCGCCATTCAAGCTGTACTCGATGCGCGTCATCGCCGCTTCGGTCCGCGCGCGCAACACGGTCAATTCGCCGTCGAGCGCGACGAGGCGCTTGAACTGCGCGTCGTCGAGTTCGAGCGCCGCCGCCTCGCGCGCGGCCTGCAACACCGCCGCGTTCGCCTTGTCCGCCTCGCCGATCGACGCTTCGAGCCGCTGGCTCTCCGCCCGATAGAAATCGACCTGGCTGCGCAGGTCGGCGGCGGTGACGGCCGCGTTCGCGAGTTCGAGCGCGCGGTTCGCCTCGGCCGATGCCTGCTCGAATTGCGCCACACGGCTTTGCGCCTGTACATGCGCGGTTTGCGCGGCCGCGACCTCGACGCGCGCCGCGTCGAGCTGCTCGCGTTCGAGCGCGATGGCCGCCTCCAGTTCGAGCGCGCCCTGCTCCTGCTGCACCGACAACGCGAGTTCGGCCTCGCCGATCTTCAGCGACTGCGCGAGCCCTTCGAGACCGCGTTCGAGTCGTTCGACCGCCGCGGCACGTTGCTGCGCGAGCGCGGCCTTCTGCTCGTGAAGCTCCCACGGACGCCTGCGCTCGGCGTCGTCGAATGCCTGCTGTTGGGCGGCGAGGCGCGCGATGTTGTCGTCGAACTGCTGGCGCTGCTGTTGCAGCTCGTCGCGGCTCGCGATCAGCGAGGCGAGCTTCTGCTCCGCCTCGGCGAGCGGCCCGGTCGACTTCTGCGTGCGCGCGGTCAGCAGTTGCCGCAGCTCGCGCTGCACGGCCGCGATCAGCGCGTCCTCGCCGCCCGCTTCGCGGCCGCCCGACAGTTGCGTGAGCGCGTCGCGCAGATACTGCGCCGCGTGCCCGGTCGAATCGCGCATCTCCTGCGTGCCGCCTTGCTGCACCCACAACAGACCCGGCACGCCGGCGTTCTCGGCTTTCATCGGACCGCGCGCCGCGCGCGAGAAGCCGAGCAGCGCGGCGAGCTTGTCTTCGGCTTCGTCCTCGCTATACACGGCCTGGCCGATCCTCAGCTCGCAACGCTGACGCGACACGAACTGCTTCGACAGACGGCACGCCACACCATCGAGCTCGAAGCTGACCTCGACCGACGGCTGCCCGCTCGCGAGCCCCCACGGCAACAGGTCTTTCAGATGCGACGCCTTGTAGCGTTCGAGGAACACCGTGCGCACCGCCTCGGCAATCGTGCTTTTGCCGGCCTCGTTCGGGCCGATGAACAGATTGAGACCGGGCTGCAGATCGTCGATCACGATCTGCCCGCCGAACTGCCTGAATTCCTGAATCGCGATACGTTGCAGCTTCATGCGGGGGCTCCTTCACGCGGCGCTTCAGGTTGCTGCCGCTCGCGCGTCTGCGCGGGTGGTGCGGCCTGCGAATCGCGTTGCCGCTGGTCGCGCTGAAAACGCGCCAGCAGCAGCAACGCCTCGGCCGCGCGCCGCGCCTCTCGCGGATCGGCTTGCGCGTCTTCCTGCAGACCGCGCAGCCGCGCCACCACCTTCGCGAGATAGCCGCTTTGCGCGCCGAGTTCGGCGAGATCGTCGGCGGTCGGCAGCACGTGCAGACTGCCCAGATCGGCACGCAACGCGCGCACGCGCGCGCGCGCCTGTTCGACCGCGACATGCAGCGCCTCGGCATCGGCGAGCGCCGCGGTGCCGCCGACCTCGATGCGCAGCACGTCATTCGCGCCGAGTTCGGCGAGGCGGGTTTTCAATGCATCGACATCGGTCGGCACCGAAATCGTCTCGTCCCAGCGATGCCACCGGTATTGCCCGACCCGCACCGCGTCGACCTGCGGCACCGCGCCGGGATCGCTGACGGTAACGTCGAGCACGAAGCCCGGCTCGTTCGCGCGGAAACGGTCCTGCTCGTGCGTGCCCGCGTACCACGTGCGTTCGTCGACGCGCAGATGGCCGTGCCAGTCGCCGAGCGCCAGATAGTCGAGCCGCGCACTGGCGGCGCGCGTCGGGGCGATCGGATTCGACGAATCGATGCCGTCTTGCAGAATGCCGCCGACGCTGCCATGCGCGAGCCCCACGCGGTGATAGCCGGGCGGAGTAGCGGTGGAATCGAACAACGCGGTGGTGTCGTCGTAGGTGATGCGCTGCGTGAGCGGCGCGCACAGCAGCGCGCAACGGCATGCGTCGAGCAGCACGACGCCGGCTTCGAGCACGAGGCGCACGTTCGGCAGCACGCAATCGAGCCGCTGCGCGCGGGTCCACACGCTTTCGACGAGCGCCGCGTCGTGATTGCCCGGCAGCATGAGCCACGCTCCGGAAAACGCTTGCAGCGCGGCGAACAAACGCCGGATCACGGTGTCCGACACCGTCTGCAGATCGAACACGTCGCCCGCGACGAGCACCGCGTCGACGTTGCGCGCGGCCGCTTCTTCGGCGATGCGGCGCACCGTGTCGAAGCGCGCCTGGGCGAGATGCGCGGCCTCGTCCGGTTCGAACTGACCGAATTGCGTGCCGATCTGCCAGTCCGCGGTGTGCAGAAACCTGATCACTGTGCCTCCATTGCGATTGCGATTGCGTTGCGTCCTCTTGCGTTGATTTCGCCGAGGAGCCCGATCGCGAATGTTACCTTGCCGAAGCGCCGGCGCGTATTGCGCGCGCGCGTATCCAGGCTGGACGCGCGCGCGGGCCGTACCGCATCATTGCAACCGAACCGGCTGAGCCCGCCGACTTTCCAGCCCCCGCCCGACACGATCAACCGCGCCCGATGGACAAGATCACCGAACTGAAGAAGGCCAAGCGCACGCCTTTACTGCTGCTGCTCGCGGCCGCCTGCGTTTTCGTCGTCGCCGCATTCCTGCCGCGCGGCCTGTGGGTCGACGGCATCAAGGCCGTCGCCGAAGCGGCGATGGTCGGCGCGCTCGCCGACTGGTTCGCGGTCGCGGCGCTGTTTCGCCGTGTGCCGATTCCCCTCGTGTCCGCGCACACCGCGATCATCCCGCGCAACAAGCACAAGATCGCCGACAACCTCGCGCACTTCGTGCAGGACAAGTTTCTCGACGTGCCGTCGCTGGTCGGTCTGATCCGCCGGCATGATCCGGCGCAGACCATCACCGCGTGGCTCAGCGAATCGGCCAACTCCGCGCGCCTCGGCGACTACGTGGTGCGGCTCACCGGCGGCATCCTCGACGTGGCCGACGACGCCCGCATTCAGAACTTCATCAGGGACGGGTTGCGCGACGTGCTCGCGAAGGTCGATCTGTCGCAATCGCTCGGCGCGATTCTCGACACGCTGACGCGCGACGGCCGCCATCAGGAACTGCTCGACACCGCGATCGATCAGGTGATCGCGGTGCTGCGCGAGGCGCCGGCGCGCGAATTCATTGCCGCGCGCATCGTCGATTGGGTGAAAAGCGAGTATCCGACGATGGAGAAGTTTCTGCCGTCGGTATGGCTCGGCGACAAGGGAGCGGAGGCGATCGCGAGCGCCGCGAACCGTATGCTCGAACAGATCGCGGAGAACCCCACGCACGAGCTGCGCGACAAGTTCGACCACGCGGTGCAGAAGCTGATCGTGCGGCTGAAGACCGATCCCGTGTTCCTGCAGCAAGGCGAAGCACTGAAGCGCTATCTGGTCGAAGGCGAGGCTTTCGGCAGCTACGTGAAGGACATGTGGGGCGAGTTGCGCGCGTGGCTCAAGCGCGATCTGCAGAGCGCCGATTCGGCACTGCATGCGCGTGTCGCCGCGATGGGCGCGTGGGTCGGCCGCGAACTCGCGCGCGATCCAGCGCTGCGGCAATCGCTGAACGATCACCTCGAGGAAGCGGCGCGCGCGATGGCGCCGGATTTCGCGCGGTTCCTCACACGCCATATCAGCGATACGGTGAAGAATTGGCCCGCGCACGAGATGTCGCACCAGGTCGAGATGAATATCGGCAAGGATCTGCAGTACATCCGCATCAATGGGACGATCGTCGGCGGATTTATCGGCTTGTTGCTGTATGTGAGTTCGCTGTGGCTGGAGATGCTGCGGGTGCATGTCGGCTAGCATGCGGATTGGCGGCCCCTACCGGTAGTCTTCCATGCCATCGATCGGCCGAAGGACGTCGCACTGTTTGACTGATGCGGTTTCGATCGCAGTTTTGATCAAGGAGTGCGCATCGAGCAATTCTCTGACTCGTGCATGCCGCGTTCGCCAATCACTTCGCATTTCGTCACGCGCAAATCGGACAATGGTCTGTACAAAACGGAAAGTCGAACCAACCTGCGTCCATGTATTCGGGGCCACGTTCCCTCGCCGCTTGCCCGATGTATTATCAGCCATCCTACTTACGTCGACTGGCTATGTCCGAGAACCTGACACGCAGTGTCGAGGGGAGAGTTGGAGCCACCGGGCTCCTCTTCGTCGTCGCGTATGCGGCACTTTCGTTGACAGCGATAGCGCTGGTCGGCCCGTATGGCTGGGACGACGGCGCCATCACTATTGCCTATGCGCATACACTCGGGCGACACGGGGTATTCGCGTTGACATCAGCTTCGGCGCCGGCCGAAGGTACGTCAACTTTGCTCATGACGGCAATGTTGGCGATAGGGCAGTGGATGATGCATCCAGGCTTTCTGGATGCGATCATGACGGCGCAGTTGCTCTCCTTCATCGCACTGAGCGCTACTCTGGTGCTCGTGTGGCGCGCACTTGAACCGTGCCTGCCGAGCCCAACGCATCGCCTCATTGTGGTGTGCTTGCTGGGGCTGCTGCCAGCCTGCCAGGCCGAGATCATCAATGGCATGGAAATGCCGGTCTTTGCGTTGCTGCTGTTTGCGTTCGTGCTCTCCTGGCGCGCGCGATCGACACTCGCCTATGCACTGTTGCCGCTTCTGATGCTGACTCGCTTCGAGGCGGTGTTCTATCTGGGATTCGCGCTTGGCTGGATGGTCGTGTTTTGCCCGCAGGATAGGCCGCATGCCATTCGAATGTGCGTCTGGCTCATGCTTTGCTTTCTGCTGATGACAATCTGGAGGTATCGTGTCTTCGGCACGCTATTGCCGAATACCATCCTGGCCAAGCTGCAAATGCCCTACAGTAAAAAAGGCTGGGACGGCGTATTGGTAAAGCTGCGCGGTCTCAAGGATTTCCTTTTCGTGAATGCCGCGTTTCTGGCTGGCATGTACCTGAGCCGGAAGGGAGAGAAAAAGCGGCGTCTGGATCCGATGCCTGTACTTCTAATATTTTCTTTTGCCGTATTCGCGCTCGTATCGGGAAAAAATTGGGGGTATACCGGGCGGATGTTCATGGCCGTAGTTCCCCTTTTCGTCCTTTCTCTCGCAGAGCGTTTTGCGAATATGCGTCAACCATATGTATTTCGTGGGCTTTTGCTGTGCCTTTCTGGAACTTTCCTGTTCAACATTGCGTTGCTGCGCGACAACGTCGACACGGTAATCCTTGGTGCGGCGATGCGTGGCGTGCTGCCCGCTGCGCTGAATGCGGCGGGAGACGCGGCCCGAAAAAGAGCGTGGCACGATTTCCCCGGTGACTGGCGCGGAATTACGCCAGCGAACTACGCGATGACGGGTGCTTCGGTTGATCATCTGCGCGAGTATCTGGGGCAACCGACACTCAAGTTCATGACGCCAGACGTTGGTGGCGCCGCACTGTGCTGCGAACATCTGGACATTCTGGATTCGGCGCTGTTGACCAACCCATCGCTGGCGCGTCGCGGGTATGCAGGGTTTGCGGACTATCTGAGCAAGGAACGTCCGGAAGTCATCGAAACACATGGCCTTTGGAGCAGCAACAGCGGGATATACTCCGTCGCCGAATTCCAGACGGACTATCTGCCCGCGATTTACAATGGGACGCTTTTCTGGCTGCGTCATGACGTTTTGGAGCGTCTGGTTGCTCGCGGCGTGGCGGCCGATCCTGTTCGCCCGGGGAGGTTGCTTGATATTCGCTATGTGGGAGACAGTCGAGACGCCTGGTATCTGATGCGATTTCCCGCTGTGACGGTACTCAGTCGGTGAACTTCTGTCGGCTTGGAAGCTGTTGCGAGCGCCCCCACGGGTAGCAACGGTTCGACGAGGGACCACAGTTCGTCGGGTATGCATTCTCTGAGCTTCGCCTCATATCGCAACAAACCGAGACAGAATAGTACGGAAGGTCTGCTGAACCCGTTTCCTGACCACTCGGATGCTGTTCAGCAGCTTCCCGCCAATGCGCGCTCTACACAACGAGAGGCTCGGTTATCAATAAAGTGAGCGCACCGGACCTATCTGTCTCTTGATAGCGATCTCATGCGATTCGCCTGATTGATTTCCTGAAGCGTGAGCGATCGAGCGGTCGCGACCTTTACCTGTGCACGGCAGGCGATCAACGCTTTGCAGAACAGATCGCTTCGCATTTCGGCTTCTTCAAAGGCGTGATGGCGAGCAACGAGCTCCGAAATCTATCAGGCGCTAGCAAAGCCGGCGCCTTGACGGCCGAGTTCGGCGTACAGGGTTTCGACTATTGCGGCGATTCCCGCGCTGACGTGCCCGTGTGGAAGCAGGCCCGCAAGGCAATCGTCGTTGGAGGAAAAAGCATCCAGGCTGCGGCCTCCAAAGTCAATCACGCAACGGTCGTGTTTGATAGCAAAAGACCGCTCCTTTGGCTCGTCATCAAAGAGATGCGCGTCTATCAATGGGTGAAGAATCTCCTTATCTTCGTGCCGCTTCTCGCCTCGCACCGGTTTGCCAATGTCGAGGCACTGAGCGCTGACGCAATAGCCTTTGTTTCTTTCTCTTTCTGTGCGTCGTCCGTGTACCTGCTAAATGACATGCATCGACCTCGATGCAGACCGGCGTCATAGCCGAAAGCGCGAGCGCCCCTTCGCATCCGGTCAACTGCCGCTTGCCGCGGGCATCTTTCTGATGTTCGTTCTGATGCTGGCATCGGCAGCCCTTGCCGTCCTGCTGCCGGTAGCGTTTCAACTCGTGCTGGTCGGCTATGTGGCGATGACGCTCGCGTATTCATTCCGCCTCAAGCGGATCATGCTGGTAGACGTGTTCGTGCTGGCTGCACTGTACACCACCCGTATCGTGGCTGGAGGAGCTGCCGTTGATGTCGTACTCTCCGACTGGTTGATCATGTTTTCGGTCATGATTTTCCTCAGTCTCGCCATGGTGAAGCGTTATACAGAGCTCGACAAGATGCAGCGAGCGGGCAAGGGCTCCGCAGCGGGCCGGGGCTATCTGACTGCTGACATGAACATTCTTCGCTCATTCGGATCGGCCTCGGGCTATGTTGCAGTGCTAGTCCTTGCGCTTTACATGAAATCCACCGACGTGACGGTGCTGTACAGCCATCCCCATCGGCTGTGGATACTGTTTTGCCTGCTCCTGTACTGGATCAGCCGCGTCTGGATGGTTGCATTTCGCGGTGAGATGCACGACGACCCGATCGCCTACGCAATAAAAAACCGCTCCAGCCTTCTGACCATTGTGCTGTGCGTAGTTGCAGTGCTCATTGCAATCTAGCCCGCGACGCATGATGCGTGACCGGCGCACACGTTCATCGTGTCGCATGTCGGAATGTGTCGATAAGTTCGACAGCCGCTGACGCCATGTTGCCTTTGGTGACCCTGGCATGCGTCGCCCTTCGCTCACGGTCTCGCCGTTGGGTGTTGGCGTTCTCGAGTTCGAGCGGCAAACGGTAGCCAATCGTACTGTGCAGGCGGCGTACGTCGTACCAGCCCTCCTGGAACCAGACGATGCGCGGCCGGCGATCTGAATCGGCCTCTTACCGGTCGCCGCGACGTGGCAAAGCACCCCCACCCCACCAAACCACCTACAATTCGGGCATCTGTCTTGCTGAGGACCAGTGCTCCGCTCGGTCGTCAACGCGTCCCAACCGGAATTCTGCTTACATGAAAATATCGCTACCGCCACCGCAGGGGCGGCCCAACCGCGTTTACCCGCCGGGCACGCCGGGCCTGCATGGCCTCGTGTCGCTGATCACCGGCGTGGTGGTCGTGTGCGGGCTGTACTTCGGGCGGGAGGTACTGATTCCGATCACGTTATCGGTGCTGCTGAGCTTCCTGCTCGCGCCGCTCGTGCAAATGCTGCGGCGTCTGCACATGGGCCAGTTGCCGTCGATCTTCATCGCGGTGCTGTTCGCTCTCGCCTCGCTGCTCGCGATCGGCGCGCTGATCGGCGCGCAGCTCGTGCAGCTCGCGGACGCGCTGCCGCAGTACCAGGAAGCGATCGAGCAGAAGATCGAAACCGTGCAGGAAAAGACCGTGGGCCGCGCCGACGCCCTGATGAGCAGCGCTGCCAGCGCGCTGCAGCGCGTGGCGCCATCGCGCCCCGCGCCGCCGCGCCCGACCGGCCGCGCCGCGCGCAACGCGCCGCAGGTGCCGCAACAGGTCGAGGTGCACGAGCCCGCGCCGACGCCGGTGCAACTCGCGCAGCGCGCGCTGACGCCGGCCATCGCGCCGATCGAGACGACCTTCATCGTGCTCGTCGTGACCATCTTCATCCTGTTGCAGCGCGAGGATTTGCGCGACCGTCTGATCAGCCTGTTCGGTTCGCGCGACCTGCACCGCACGACTACCGCGATCAACGACGCCGCCGGGCGCCTGTCACGCTATTTCGTCGCGCAGCTCGGCGTGAATCTGAGCGCGGGCGGCATCATCGCGATCGGGCTCGCGATCATCGGCGTACCGGGGGCGCTGCTGTTCGGCGTGATCGCCGCGCTGCTGCGCTTCGTGCCGTACATCGGCATCTGGATCGCGGCGATCCTCGCATTCTTTCTCGCGGCCGCGATCCAGCCGCAATGGACGATGGCGGTCCTCACGCTGATCCTGTTCATCGTCGTCGACGTGGTCGCCGGGCAGATCGCCGAGCCGCTGCTGTACGGTCATCGCTCGGGCCTGTCGCCCCTCGCGGTGGTGGTCGCGGCGATTTTCTGGAGCTGGCTGTGGGGGCCGATCGGCCTCGTGCTGTCGACGCCGCTCACGCTGTGCGTCGTCACGCTCGGGCGCTACGCGGACCGGCTGAACTTCCTGACCGTGCTGCTCGGCGATCAGCCCGCGCTGACGCCCGCGCAGAACTTCTATCAGCGCCTGCTCGCCGACGATCCGCACGAGGCGATCGTGCAGGCCGAACGGCTGCTGCGCGAGATGTCGCTGATCGACTACTACGACAAGGTCGCGCTCGAAGGCCTGCGGCTCGCGCGCAACGACGCGCAGCGCGGCGTGCTGATGCCCGACCAGTTGCAGCGGATCAACGACGCGCTCGTCGATATCGTCGAGAACCTCGATATTGCCGAAGGGCTGCGCGATTCGCTGTCGCCCGCCGAACCGGCGGACGCGGGTAACGCGCTGCTTGCCGGGACGCCGGACCTGGCGTCGCCGGGCGCGGGTGCCATGGAGCGATACCGCAGCGATCTGCTCACGCGCTCGCAACAGCCGGACGGAGCGGGCAAGGCCGCGGTGTTGTGCGTGCCCGGCCGCGGCGCGTTCGACGAAGTGACGACCGCGATCGCTGTGCAACTGCTGAACCGCCAGGGCTTCGCGCCGCTGATGGCGACGCACTCGGGCTATCGCAGCGCACGCGCCGACGAGCCGAGCTTCAAGGACACGTCGATCATCTGCATCGTGTCGCTCGACGCGCCCGAGTCGCCGCTGTACCTGCGCAACATGCTGCGGCGCACGCGCGAATGGCGGCCACGCGCGACGCTGGTGGTCGGCGTCGGCGTCGGCGACGCGCCGGACGGCAGCGTCGAACTCGATGCGGGCGGGGAACTGCATGCGTCGCCGACGTTCCGCGCGATGATCGAGGCATGTCACGCGGCAACGGCTGGGCAGCCCATGCGGCAGCCGTCGCAGACGGCCAGCGCCGGCTGAGGCTGGGTGGGCTCACGCCGTGACCGCAGTGGTGAAAATCTGCGTCGTGATCGCCATTTGCCGGTCACTGCGCTCGACGCTGATAACCGCTCTTCAATGCGTCCACCACAAGCTCGACTGCCCGGGATGATTTGCGGCGACTTGGATAATAGACGTGATGTCCGACGAACGTGGGAAACCAGTCTTCCAGCACCCAATTCAAGCGCCCGGCCCGGACATGCACCTCGGCCAGGTCTTTGGGCACGTACGCGAGCCCAAACCCGCCAAGCGCTGCGTCCATCATCTGGTAGACACTATTGAAGGTGAGCTGCCCTTCGACCCGCACCTGCAGTTCTCGCCGCCCCTTCCGTAGCTCCCACGGCAGCAGTGAATCTCGCGTTGGCAATCGGAGATTGATGCAGTTGTGCAGCGTTAGATCCTGCGGCGTCTTCGCCGGTGCGGTCGATTGCAGGTAGCCTGGAGAGCCCACGATTGCCATCGTCATATCAGGCGCGATTCGCACCGCGATCATGTCTTTGGCCACCTGGTCGCCTAGCCGCACGCCGATGTCGTACCGATCCGCGACGATGTCGGCTAACCCGTAGTCATTGAGCAATTCAATCTTCAGATCCGGATACTGGCGCAGCAACGGTTGCAGACGCGGCCAAACGTACGAGTTTGCCGCGTAGTCGGTGGTCGTGATCCGGACAGTTCCGCCTGGGCGGCTCGTCATCGCGCGCAAAGAATCGACCTCCGCTTCGATTTCCTGAAAGCGCGGTGCAATCGCCGCCAGTAGCCGTTCGCCTGCCGCCGTCAACGAGACACTCCGGGTAGTGCGCATCAGTAACTGAAGGCCCATCCGCTTTTCAAGGCCGGCAACCGTCCGGCTCAAGGCCGACTGCGAGACTCCCAGTTGCGCGGCCGCCCGCGTGAAGTTGCGCTCACGCGCGACGTTCATGAAGCCGACCAGATCGTTGAAATCCTCTTTCAATTAATGCTCCACAGCATAAGGGCATCCCGATATTGCGATCTAGTCGCATCAATTGCCAGGAGTTAGATTAACAGCAGTGGCATATCGCCCCGACGATACCGACGAGGAACAGTCATGGAATTGAAACGCGCGGGCTCCCAGCCCTCGAAGAAAGGCCCTGAAGAATGGTTGACGGGCACGGTGCGGCTCGACCCGCTGAACGCTCCGCCTCCGCCGGCACGCGTTTCGTGCGCGAGCGTCACTTTTGAGCCGGGAGCGCGGACTAACTGGCATACCCACCCGCTCGGCCAGACTTTGATCGTTACGGCCGGCTGTGGCTGGACCCAGTGCGAAGGCGAGCCGCGCGTCGAAATCCGGGCTGGTGACGTGATCTGGTGCCCGCCTGGCCACACGCATTGGCATGGCGCAACTTCGACGACCGCGATGACACATATCGCCATTCAGGAAGCGCTCGACGGCAAGAACGTCGAATGGCTGGAGAAGGTCACGGACGAGCAGTACCTCGGCAGCGGCGAGCAGGTGTAATGCGGTTCTTCGCTGCCTGTACCTCAATGGAAAGGACTGGAAACATGCAAGATCCATTGTCACAAGTTGATCTCACTCCCGTTTCTCCGGCATTCGCGCGTTATACGAGCCAGACCGTGCTCGGCGGCCTCTGGAAGAGGCCGCGACTGTCACCGCGAGACCGGAGCATCGTGACGCTGTCGGTGCTCATCGCCCGCAACCAGACCATCGAGATGCCGTTCTATCTCCGGTTAGCGCTGGATAGCGGTGTGAAGCCTGCCGAGATTTCGGAAATGATCACGCACCTCGCCTTCTATTCCGGCTGGGGAAATGCGACCGCGGCGGCTGTCGTCACGAAGCGTATCTTCGATGAACGTGACATCGGTATCGATCAGGTCCCTCGGACCGAGGTCGAGCCGCTACCACTGAACGAAGTCGCAGAGCAACAGCGTGCGCAGGCGGTCGAGCAAAGCTTCGGGTCGGTCGCTCCCGGCGTTGTTCAGTACACGACCGATGTGCTTTTCCGCGACCTTTGGCTGCGTCCAGGACTCGCTCCACGCGACCGGAGCCTGGTCACGGTGAGCGCCCTGGTTGCCAGCGGTCAGGTTGCGCAGATTCCGTATCACCTCGGCCGTGCCATGGACAACGGTCTGACGAAGGACGAGGCGTCCGAAATGCTGACGCAGCTCGCCTTTTACGCAGGCTGGCCGAACGTCTTTTCGGCGATGCCCGTGTTCAAGGATGTATTCGCGAAGCGAGCGGCATAAACGTCGATGCAGGATCGTCCACCGGTTGGGAAGCCGCGTTTTTCCAACCGAGGTGGAAGCTCGTCGGCCCGGATGCTGCGCTGGCACCGCGGAAGCTCGAACAAACATCAGTTAGGGACCGCGTCTTCACTTCATACCGGTTCTCGAACATATTCGCAGACATGCTGATTCTGCTTTCGCATCGACCTGAAATCACCCCTTTTCAGTTTGCAGTTTGCGCCAGCCACTGGTCCAGGCTCACGCGGCCGATTCGCGCCTCGCCGAGCGGTACGAGTGACTGTTCCTCGACGCGGCCGCCGTAATAGCGCGCACCCTGATCCGTCACAACAGGGCGCGGGTCGCTGACGGACTTCAGATAACGTCTGATGATGGCGGCAAACGGTTCACGGTCCGGGCCCGCGATATCGACTGTGCCGTTCAGTGGCGTGGCGGGAGCGACCTGCGCGAGGATCGCTGCGACGTCGTCCGCGGCTATCGGCTGGAACAGTCCGTCCCCAACGCGCACCGTCCCGCCTTCTGCGCCGGAATCAGCAATCGCGCCGATGAATTCCATGAACTGGGTCGCGCGCACGATCGTATAGGGCACGCCCGCCGCTTCAATCGCCTCTTCCTGCGCGACCTTGGCAACGAAATACGCATTTTCCGGCGTGCGGTCGCAGCCGACGATGGAAAGCGCGACGTGATGGCGTACCCCTGCAGCCACTTCGGCTTTGCCGAGGTTGCGCGTCGAGGTGCGGAAAAAGTCGAGCACCGCCTGAGGCTCCCAGGAAGGGGCGTTCGCCACATCTACTACGACGTCCGCGCCCGCTAGCGCGTTGCTCAGACCTTCCCCCGTCACGGCGTTCACACCGGTACGCGGCGACGCAGCAAGGGCCTCATGACCCGCCTCGCCGAGCAGCGTGACGAGGCGCGAGCCGATCAGGCCGGAACCACCGATTACGACGATCTTCATGGCACATTCTCCAGATGAGAGTCAGTTGACACGGGCAGGCGGCTGGCGGCCGTTGCATCGCGGGAAAGAACTCGCCGCCGTCGCATCGTGTGAGGCTATTGTGAGAAGATCATGAACTATCGAAAAGTGCCAAGAATTGTCGATCGGACCAGGACATCCTGATTCCGGTCTGCTTGCCGGCAAGACCGTGATGACCGTATCGCCTACCGCATTCACCGTCGATATCGATCGGCAGCTCCAGTTGCCGATCTACCTGCAGATCTGCGCGCGCTTCAGAACCGCGATCGCCGCAGGGCATCTGCGTCCAGGCGATCGCGTGCCCGCGCTGCGCAGCCTCGCTACGCAACTGAACACGGCGCGCGGCACGGTTGAACTGGCATATACGGTCCTCGTCGACGAAGGCTACCTCCAGATGCGCGGTGCGGCTGGCACGTTCGTGTCGCCCTCGCTGCCAGCTTCAGTAACGCGCTCGCGTACGCAAAGCACAAAGAGTTCGAACGGCACGCAGAGCGTTAAACCGGCTACCGCAGCTCAGACGCCAGGCGAATCGCACGGCGCTCAACCGGCGCCGCGCCAGCTTGCCATTGCCGCCGCCATGAGCGGCGAGCCCCGGCCGTTGCAACCCGGGCTGCCCGCGCTTGACGCGTTTCCGCTCAAGGTTTGGAATCGTCTCGTTTCGCATCGCGCGCGCAGCGGCGAGCGCGCGATGCTCGCGTACCCGGATCCTGTCGGCTACCGGCCGCTTCGCGAACACATCGCCACGTATCTTGGGCTGTCGCGCGGGGTGACCTGCCTGCCGGACCAGGTGTTCGTGACGGGCGGCTACCGTGCGACGCTCGAGCTCGTGTTGCGCAGTCTCGCCCGCCCGAACGACAGCGTGTGGTACGAAGATCCGGGCTATCTGCTCGCGCGCGGTTTTCTCGCCGAAACCGGCGTGCAGCTCGTCGCAGTGCCGGTGGACGAAGAAGGGATCGACGTCGAACACGGCATACGGCTGGATGCGCAGGCGCGCTTCGCGCTGGTCACGCCGTCGCACCAGAGCCCGCTCGGGCACACGTTATCGCTCCGCCGACGCATGGCGTTGCTGGGCTGGGCAGAGCAAGCGTCCAGCTGGATCGTCGAAGACGATTACGACAGCGAGTTCCGCTATCTGGGCCGGCCATTGCCGGCATTGAAGAGCCTCGATCGTCGCGATCACGTGATCTACTGCGGCACATTCAGCAAGGTGATGTTTCCCGGCTTGCGGCTCGCGTATGCGGTGGTGCCGGAGCGGGCCGTCGAGCGCGTCGGGCGGGTGGCGCGCAGCATGAACGCCGGATCGCCAACCGTGTTGCAGGCCGCTTTGGCCGACTTCATCGAGCGGGGGCATTTTGCGCGACATCTGAAGCGCATGCGTGCGTTATACGCCGAGCGGCGCGTGCTGATCGTGCGCGCGTTGGAGCAGGCGTTCGGCGAACGGCTGATCGTCGAACTGCCGCCAGGGGGAATCCAGTTCGCGGCACAGTTCGTCGAGGGCCCTGATGGCCCGGTCGACGACGTCGCGGTTGCGGCGCGCGCCCGCGAAGCGGGGCTCGCCGTTCTGCCGCTCTCGGTCTGGTACGCGAATGCTCGCACGCGTAGCACGCCGCGTGGCGTTGTGATGGGCTTCGCAAACATCGCCAACGCAGGTGAAGCGGGCCACCTCGCGCGGAGCTTGCGCGCCTGTCTGGACGGCTAACGAGCGGCGAAGGTCCAGGTCTCTACCACTCCTCACGCTCGCGCGCGGCGCTGTACCCAAAATGAGGACAGCCGCGCGCGAACGCCGACGCATACTGCACCGATAACGCAAGCAAACTGGAGACACGCATGACCCGCCCGTTCAAGCCCTATCCGTTCGCCCCGCGCCGCTATCCGGCCGCGGTGCCGCCGCTCATCGACGGACGCGATCCACAAACGCGCGCCGTCGCGATCGTCGGCGGCGGTCCGGTCGGCATGACGCTCGCGCTTGCGCTCGCGCGCCAGGGCGTGCGCTCGGTGCTGATCGAGGCGGACGACAGCGTGTGCACCGGCAGCCGCGCGATCTGCATCTCGCGACGCAGCCTCGAAATCTTCAAGCGGCTCGGCGTCGTCGACGGTTTTCTGCAAAAGGGGCTGGCGTGGACCGGCGGGCGCAGTTTCTATCGCGACACCGAGGTGTTCCGCTTCGCGATGCATCAGGACGACGAGCAGTCGCTGCCGCCGATGATCAATATCGCGCAGTATCAGATCGAGCAGTTGCTGCTCGACGAGATCGAACGGCACGCCGATCTGATCGACGTGCGCTGGCAAACGCGTGTGACGGGCCTCGAGCAACGGCCGCAGGGCGGCGCGACCTTGACCTTGCGCAGCGCCGATCCTGCCGATCCGCAAGGCAAAAGCTGGCAGATGGACGCTGCGTGGGTCGTCGCCTGCGACGGCGGACGCAGCACGATCCGCGACCTGCTCGGGCTGAAGCTCACAGGCACGACCTACGAAGGCCGCTACGTGATCGTCGATATCGAACTCGACAGCACGCGCGCGACCGAACGGCTCGCGTACTTCGATCCGCCGTCGAATCCGGGCTCGACGGTGCTCGTGCACAAGCAGCCTGACAACGTGTGGCGCATCGACTATCAGTTACGCGACGACGAAGACCCCGACGCCGCCGTGCTGCCCGAGAACGTGATACCGCGCGTGCAAAACTTGCTCGACTCGATGGGCGAAGCCGGCGCGTGGTCGCCGATCTGGATCACGATCTACAAGGCCAATGCGCTGACGCTCGAACGCTATCGGCATGGCAGCGTGCTATTCGCGGGCGACGCCGCGCATCTGGTGCCGATCTTCGGCGTGCGCGGCGCGAACTCCGGCATCGACGACGCCGACAATCTCGGCTGGAAGCTCGGCTGCGTGATCAATCGGAGCGCGTCGCCAGCGCTGCTCGATAGCTATAGCGACGAACGTGTGTACGCGGCGCGCGAGAACCTGAGCTACGGCATGAAAAGTACCGAGTTCATGGCGCCGCCGACCTTCGCGTTCGACTTGCTGCGCACGGCCGTGCTCGGGCTCGCCGAGCGGCATGCGGCGGTGCGGCCGCTGATCAATCCGCGCCAGACGCATGCGATCGCGTATCGGCAATCGCCGCTGAACTTCGCAGGCGACGGAGCCGATGCGTTCGATCGCGGCCCCGCGCCGGGTACCGTGCTGCCCGAGGGCAGGCTGCTCAAACAATCGCAAGATGGCGCACGGCTCGGCATTCATCTAACCGATCTGCTCGGACCGTGCTTCACGGCGCTGCGCTTCGAAGCAGATCACGCGAACGATGGTGACGCGTGGCGGCAACTGCAAAGCACGCTAGCCAGCCGGGGCATTCCGTTCAACCTGATCGATATCGTCACGGCCGAAGCGCAATCGGCAAACAGCCCGCGAGCGATCGACCCAACCGGCCGCCTGCACGACATGCTCGACGCACGGCCCGGCACCGTCTATCTGATCCGCCCCGACGGCCACGTACTCGCGCGCTGGCGCAACGGCAGCGCGGCGGCCGTTCTGCGCGCGCTCGATGCCACGCTGGCACAGCAGAACTAACGCGCAAGGACCTTCGACATCATGACCGATTCCGATCTCGACCTCGTCTATACGACGCTGTGCAACACGCTGACCCACGAAGGCGAGGCGCAGGCGTCGCTGTATCTCGCGCGTCTCGCGCTCTTGTGCCTGACCGAACTCGACGACTCGCGGCGCGCGTTGTCGTTGATCGAAGCGGCGAAGCTGCCGGTTGCCGCCACGGCCTGGCGCGGGTAAAAAAACCGCCTCCCTGGAGGCGGTTCGCTAGAGGCGGTAACGGCAATGCCGCAGCAGTGCGAGGGAATTACAGCCATCACAACAAAACGGGCGCTGGCAGACCGACCTCACTGCCTCGGATACAAGCCCAACGTACTCGCATGCAGCCGTGCGAGTCCGAGCAACGCATCCGTATAGGGCGTCGGCACGCGCGTCAGTTGCCCGAGTTCGCGCACCGCGCCGACCAGCGCATCGAGTTCGACCGCCTTGCCGGCCTGCACGTCCTGCAACATCGATGTCTTCATCGCGCCGAGTTTCAGCGTGACCGCGTGACGGTCGTCGGGCGCCTGGTCGATCGGGATGCCGAAGCGCGCGCCGATTTCCTTCGCCTCCAGCATGATGTGCGTGACGAAACCGCGCACGAGTTCGTCGCCGAGGATCCGGTCGGTCGTTGCGCCGGTGATCGCGCTGACCGGGTTCATCGTCATGTTGCCCCATAGCTTGAACCACACGTCGCGCTGGATCTGCGCCGAAGCCGTTGCATGGAAGCCCGCCGCCTGCAACAGCGCGGCGAGCAGCTCGACACGCTCGCTCGGCTTGCCCGACGCCTCGCCGACGATCAGCCCGTTGCCCTGGTGATGCCGGACCACGCCGGGCGCGTCGATCAGGCAACTGGCATGCACGACGCAGCCGACCGTCTGCGCGGCCGGGATCGCGGCGGTGATCGCGCCGTCGGGATCGATCGTCTTCAGGCGCTGGCCGGCGAGTTCGCCGCCCAGCCCGTCGCAGAACCACCACGGCACGCCGTTCATCGCCGTCAGCACGATCGTCTCGGGGCCGAGCAGCGGTTTGATATGCGCGGCCACGGTCGCCATCGCCGGGCCCTTCACCGCGATCACGACGAGTTCCTGCACGCCGAGATCGGCCGGCTTGTCGCTCGCCTTCACCTGCTCGGCGTAGATCACGCCGCCTTCGATCAGCCGCAGACCATGCTGGCGCACCGCGTCGAGCGTCGCGCCGCGCGCGACCACGCTGACCCGATGGCCCGCCTGCGCGAGCTTCACTCCCATCCAGCCGCCGATCGAGCCGGCGCCGTAGATCGCTACTTTCATCGCCTGAGTCCTTGCCTGTTGCTGTGATTATTGCAGCGTTGATTGTCGCGCTCTTTTACGCGTGGCTTCAATCATTGCCGGAAACTCGCATCGATCCGGTCGACCCGCCGCACCAGCGCATCGAACACGTCCTGCCCGGCGCCGTGGCGCGGATCGAACTGCAGCGCGTCGCGCGAGCAGCGAATCGCGACCTCCTCCGGCACCGGCCGAGCGCGGCCCATCGAGAACGTCGCCACCTGGACTTCGCACGCGCGATTCAGCGTCCACAGAATCGCGAAGGTCTGCGGCAACGTCCGGCCCCACGATAGCAGACCGTGGTTGCGCAGGATTACCGCCTGCCTGTCGCCGATATGCGCGAGCAGCCGCGGCCCCTCTTCCGCATGAATCGTGATGCCTTCAAAGTCGTGATACGCGATCCGGTCGTGCAACTGCGCGCTATAGAAGTTGGTCTGCTGCAGGCCCTCTTCGAGGCAGGCGACCGCGACGCCCGCCGTCGTATGCGTATGCATCACACAGTGCGCGTCGGGCAAGCCCTCGTGAAGCGCCGCATGCACCACGAAGCCAGCCGGATTCACCGGATACGGCGAGCCATCGAGCACGCGCCCCTGCGCGTCGATCTTCACCAGATTGCTCGCGGTCACTTCGCTGTAGTGCAGCCCGAACGGATTGATCAGGAACTGGCGCTCCGGGCCGCTGACGCTTTCGGGCACGCGCAGCGTGATGTGGTTGTAGATCATCTCGGTCCAACCGAGCAGATCGAAAATCCGGTAGCACGCGGCGAGTTGCACGCGCGTCTGCCATTCGTCCGGATGCATCGCGGCCGATCTGGGCGGGCTCGCCGGTTGCGCTTCGAGGGTCGTGGCCATCGTCGGTGTCTCCAAGTTTGTCGTTGTGACGGCGCGCCCGTGCGCGCCGCCCATCATATTCACGCGTGCCGTAACAGCGGCCCGAGCGCCGGAGCGCTTCAGGCGCCCGACACCACCGCCGCGATCGACGACGCGACATAGTCCGCGTTGCGCGCGTTCAGTCCGGCGACGCACATGCGGCCCGAGCGCAGCACGTACACCGCGTATTCGTTGCGCAGACGCTCGACCTGGCTTTCGGACAGGCCCGTATACGTGAACATGCCGCGCTGCGCGACATAGCGCGCGCGCATCACTTCATCGACGCGTCCGTCGAGCCCTGCGTGGATCACCTTGCGCATCGCCAGAATGCGCTCGCGCATCGCGCCGAGCTCGGCTTCCCACGACGCGCGCAGCGTCGCATCGGCGAGCACGTTGGCGACGAGGCGCGCGCCGTGCGTCGGCGGATTGCTGTAGTTCGCGCGCACCGCCGACATCAGCTGGCCCGCCACGCGCGCCGCTTCGTCGGCGCTCTTGCAGACCACGCTCAACGCGCCGACGCGCTCGCCGTAAAGCGAGAAATTCTTCGAGAACGAGTTCGCGACGATCAGCGGCACGTTCGCGTCGGCGAGCAGGCGCACCGGCGCGGCGTCTTCTTCGAGGCCCGCGCCGAAACCCTGGTAGGCCATGTCGACGAATGCGATCAGCTTGCGGCGCTGCAAAACCGGCACCAGTTCCGCCCATTGCGACGGGCTCAGATCGACGCCCGTCGGGTTATGGCAGCACGCGTGCAGCAGCACGATGCTCTTTTCCGGCAGCGTGTCGATTGCGGCGAGCATGTCGGCAAAGCGCAGGCCGCCCGTTTGCGCGTCGTAGTACGGATAGGTGTTGACCGTGAGGCCCGCGCCTTCGAACACCACGCGATGGTTTTCCCAGCTCGGATCGCTGATCCACATTTGCGAGCCGGGGAAATAACGCTTCAGGAAATCGGCGCCGACCTTCAGCGCGCCCGAGCCGCCGAGCGTTTGCAGCGTCGCGATCCGGCCTTCGGCGCGCGCCGCGCTGTGGGCGCCGAACACGAGCGCCTGCGCGGTGTCGCGATAGAGCGGCAGACCCGCCATCGGCAGATACGAGCGCGGGCCGATCGCGTCGAGCAGCGCGGTTTCGGCGCGGCGCACCGCGTCGATCACCGGCAGCTTGCCGGCGTCGTCGAAATAGATGCCGATGCTGAGGTTGACCTTGTTCGGCCGGGGGTCCAGCTGAAAGTCTTCGTTCAGGCTCAGAATCGGGTCGCCCGGATAGGCGGGAATATGGTCGAACATGACGGGTCCTTGAAGACGGCCTCTGCAGGCCTGTTGTAGCGGTCGTCCGCGCGCCGCGGGACGACAGGGCAAACCTTGAGTCTAAGCGGGTTTGCCGGGCCAAGTCGACCCGCACAAGTGTCGGTCGTCGACGCGCCGCGCACAATCAATCGATTTTTCATGATTCGTAAGTTTTTCTTTAGAATCGATCGTATGCCTCTTACCCGCGTCACGATCCGTCAATTCGAAGCGTTCCTCGCCATCGTCGATCTGCACAGCATCGGCGCGGCGGCGCAGCGGCTCGGGCTGACCTCGTCGGCGGTCAGCCAGTTGCTTGCCGAACTCGAAACGGAGCTCGGCTTCCGGCTGTTCGATCGCACCACGCGGCGCGTCGCGCTGTCCAGCGCGGGGCAGGACTTTCTGGCGTCGGCCGAATCGGTGCTGCGCCACGTGCGCGCAGCCGCCCAATCCGCCGACGATATCCGCAACCGCGCGGCCGGCATCGTGCGGGTCGGCGCGCCGCTCGTCATCGCGTCGACGGCGCTGCCCGCGGCGATCGCCGAATACGCGCGCGACAAGCCGAAGGTGGTCGTGCGCGTCTGCGATACCGTGGTCGAGCAACTGGTGGAGCGCGTCGAGAGCGGCGACATCGATCTCGCGATCGGCCCGGACCGGCAAAGCGGGCCGCGCGTGCGCTCCGAGCCCGCGTTCGCGAGTCCGTGGGTCATGTGGTGCTCGGCCGCGCATCCGCTCGCCGCGCGCCGCCGCGTGCAGTGGCAGCATCTGCGCGACGTGCCGATCGTCGCGACCGGCCGCGACCACGAGCGCGCGGTCGACCAGATGCTCGCCAATCTGCCGGTCGAGGCGCGCATCATTCCCGTCGATGTCGTCGACAACGTGACCACCGCGTTCGGCCTCGCCGCGCAAAGGCTGGCGGTCACGCTCGCGCCAGCCTATGTCGCACCGCTCGCGCGGACCTTCGGGCTCGTGATGAAGCGCATCGTCGATCCTGAAACGATTCGCGAGGTGTGCGTGTATCGATCGACCGAGCGTGCGCTGTCGCCATCGGCCGACGGCTTCGCGGATTTCGTGATGCCGTGGTTGAAACGCTGGGATCGGGAGGCGCAGGCCGAGGCGCGGGGTAAGCGGAGTTGAAGCGGAGTTGAAGCGAACTCGAAGCGCGATGCGACGCGCGCTTCGGCGTGAGTTTCGACAGATGTGCAGCTAGGGCTGCATACACAACGCGAACAGTTGCCGCTGATTAGAAATCCCGAGCCGCGCGTACGCGCGCTTCTGGTACGTGACGACGCTCGCCGGCTTCACGCCCATCTGCCCGGCGATCTCGGCCGCGCTAGCGCCATCGAGCGTGCCACGCAACACGTCGAGCTCGCGCGGCGTCAGCGTCGGACATGCGCGCCGCACGCGCGCGAGCATCGCCGCACCGGTGCCCTGCTGATGTTGCCCGTTCAGCGCGTATTGGCCCTTCGCCGCATGCGCGAACAGCGGCGCGACGCTTTCGATCCGCTCCAGTTCGCCCGGCGCGAACACGCCGTACGCGCGGTCGCGATACAGGTTGATCGACAGCCACACGCTATCCGCCGGCTGCACGAGCAACGACAGCCGGTCGGATACGTTCGGCTGCGCGTAGCAGGCCGCGCGATACGCTTCGTTTTCGATTTCGTCGCCGCGCTGCTGATGCAGCACCAGCGCATCGCGCGAAGCGGTGCGCCGGCTGTGGTTCGATTGACCGATGACCGCGCGATTGCCGTCGAGCGCATAGAAATGCGCGGCGTAGCGTTCGGCGACGTCGCGCAGAAAATGCCCGCCGCGATGGTCGGCCGCCGACACCGTACGGGGCCGCGCGTCGAACTCATACGCGAAGATCGTGCACTGTGAGACGGGCAGCGACAACGTTTCGCCAACCGTCAGCAGAATGCTCGCGGCGAGCGCGTCGGCATCCGGGTGGGAGATCGCCATGACGAGGTCGGTGGCGCGCGCGGTGCTGATCTGACCGCTGCGCTGCGGTGATGCGAGGCGCCAGGAACGCATGATGGGGATTCGTGCTTGCGCTGCGTGAATTGGGTTGCGGCAAGCGTAGCACAGCGGGCACGCGGTGGCCCACCGGCGTGATCGCCGGCCTGGCGATGCTTTATCGCCGGGTAAACGCCCCCCGCTGCAACGCGACCGTCCTCGGCAATTCGATCGTAAAGGTCGTGCCGGACTCGTCCGTGGATACGACGCTGACGTCGCCGCCATGCATGCGCGCGATCTCCTGCACGATATGCAGACCGAGCCCGAGCCCTTCGCGTGAGCGCGCGCCGTTGCCGTTCGACGCGAACGCCTTGAACAGATGCGGAAACAGCTCCGCCGGAATCGTGCCGCGATTGGACACCTTCAGGCGCACGCAATCCTCGGCGTCGCCATCGACCTCCACGCCGATATCGCCCTCCGGCGCCCCATGATGCAGCGCATTGCTGACGAGATTCGACACCGCCTGCCACACGAGATCGGTATCCCACGCGCCGGCCGTATTGCCGGTGCAGGTGAACACGATCTGCTTGCCGCTCTTCTGCGATGCGAATTCGTCGATGACCGAGCGGCACAGCGTCGCGAGCTCGATCGAGCGCGGCTGCAACGGCAGACGTCCGCCTTGCAGGCGCGCGAGGTTCAGCAGCTGATCGACCATCCGCGCCATGCGCAGGGCGCTGTTCTTCACGCGCGCGGCGACGGTTGCGGCCTGCTCGTCGGCGGCCGTGCGCATCAGGTATTCCGCCGACGCCAGCACCGCGCCGAGCGGCGTGCGCAGATCATGGCTGAGCACCGCCATCAGCATTTCGTTCGCTTCGAGCATCTGGCGCGTCGTCACCAGTTGCGCGGCGAGCTCGCGCTTCTGCTGCTCCAGCTGCACGAACACGTCGACCTTCGACTGCAGGATGCGCGGATCGAACGGCTTGTACAGGAAGTCGACCGCGCCTGCCTCATAGCCACGGAACGTGCGCGACGCGTCCTGCGCGGTCGCGCTCAGGAAGATGATCGGAACGTGCGACGTGCGCGGGCTGCCGCGCATCAGCGCGGCCAGCTCGAAGCCGTTCATGCCGGGCATATTGACGTCGAGAATCGCCAGCGCGACTTCGTGCTTGAGCAGCAGATCGAGCGCGGCGGTGCCGCAGTCGGCGACCAGCACCGCGACGTCAGGCCGCGCGAGCAACGCTTCCAGCGCGGTGATGTTGTGGACGATGTCGTCGACGATCAGGATGTTCACAGGTGAGTTCGTCATGGCCCCGGATCAGAGGGAAGTCGGCAGCGCGGCAAGGCGCTTCGCCAGGGTTTCGGGATTGTAGATCGCGTCGGCCGCGCCGCGCTCGATCGCCGCGCGCGGCATCTCCGGTGCACCGGCGCTGCCGGGGTCCTGCACCCACGCGGTGCCGCCGAGCGCGCGCACGCGTTCGAGCCCCTGCGCGCCGTCGTCGTTGGCGCCGGACAGCAGGATCGCGAGCAGCCGCTCGCCGTACACCGCGGCGGCCGATTCGAACAGCACGTCGATCGACGGCCGCGAGAAGCGCACCGCCGCAGCGGTCGACAGCGCGACTGTGCGGTCCACTTCGACGAGCATGTGATAACCGGCCGGCGCGACGTACACGCGGCCCGGCAGGATCAGCTCCCCCGCATCGGGTTCGAGCACCGGCAGCGCGCAGCGATGCGCGATCGCCGGCACCAGATAGCTCGGCGAATCGGGCGGCAGATGCGCGACGATCATCACGGCTGCCGCGAAGCGCGCGGGCAGCGCGGCGAGCAGCACCTTGAGCACCTCGATGCCGCCCGCCGACCCGCCGATCACGACCAGTTGATAGCCGCGCCGCGCGTGCGCCCGCGCGGCGGTGCCGGCGTCGGCGGCCTGGGTGGGCGGGGGTTCACTGGTCGAGCGTGGCATCGCGACCTCGCTAACGCTTCTGATAAATGCGTTCGGCCGCGCGAAACTCGTCGAACGCCGGGTAGTGATGTGAAAACCGCAGGGTTTCCTTGCTGCCCAGGCCGAGAAAGCCGCGCCGCACCAGTGCGTTCTCGAACAGCCCCAACGCGCGATCCTGCAAGCCGCGATCGAAATAGATCAGCACGTTGCGGCACGACACCAGATGCGCTTCGAGGAACACTTCGTCGGTGGACAGGCTGTGATCGGCGAACACCACGCGCTCTTTGAGCGAGCCGGCAAAGCGCGCGCCGCCATACGCTGCATGATAGTAGTCCGACAGCGAACGCGTGCCGCCCGCCGCCAGATAGTTCTGCGTGAAGCCCTGGATGCGTTCGAGTGCGTAGATGCCCGCCTCCGCGCGCGCGAGCGCGTCGGGGTTGATGTCGGTCGCGTAGAACAGCGTGCGCTCGGTGAGACCCTCCTCGTCGAACAGGATCTTCAGCGACCACAGCTCCTCGCCGGTGCTGCATCCGGCGACCCACACCTTGATCGACGGGTAGGTGCGCAAACGCGGCAGCACGTGCTCGCGCAGCGCGAGGAAATACGACGGATCACGAAACATGTCGCTGACCTGCACGGTAAGGTAGCGGAACAGCCGCGAAAACTCGTAGCCGTCGCGCATGATGCGGTCCTGCAATTGCGACAGCGTCTCCACGTTGAATTCATCGAGCGCCTGCGTGAGGCGGCGGCGCAGCGACGACATCGCGTAGTGGCGAAAGTCGTGCTGATACTTCAGATAGATCGCCTCGAGCAGCAGCCGCAGCTCGATGTCGAAATCGCTGATGCGGTGCGGTACGTCAGATGCGGACGGTTTCATCGCATTGCTCGCTTGCGTGCCAACGCTCGCGCCGTCAGCGCTGCCGCAGCCACACGCGGCACAGCGCGACGAGCTTGTCGACGTCGATCGGTTTCGACACGTAGTCGTCGGCACCCGCTTCGAGGCAGCGCGTGCGATCGTTCGCCATCGCCTTCGCGGTCAGCGCGATGATCGGCAGATGCGCGAAGCGCGGATTGCGGCGAATCTCGCCCATCGCGGTCAGGCCGTCCATCTCGGGCATCATGATGTCCATCAGCACCAGATGCACTTCCGGCCCGTTCTCCAGTTCGTCGAGCGCCTCGCGGCCGTTGCGCGCGATCAGCAGTTTCGCGCCGAGCGGCTCCAGCACGTGCGACAGCGCGAAGATGTTGCGCACGTCGTCTTCGGCGAGCAGGATCGTGCGGCCCTCGAACGCATTGTCGCGTTGCCGCACGGTGCGCAGCATGCGCTGCTGCTCCGGCGCGAGCGACGACTCGACGCTATGCAGAAACAGCGTGACTTCATCGAGCAGACGCTCCGGCGATTTCGCGCCCTTGATGATGATCGACTTCGAGTAGCGGCGCAGCCGGTGCTCCTCTTCGTCGGACAGCATGCGGCCCGTGTAGACGATCACCGGCAGTGATGCATGCGCGCTGTTCGCGGCGAGGCGTTCGAGCAGATCGTAGCCGGTGCCGTCCGGCAGCGCGAGATCGGTGACGACGCAGTCGAACGTCAGCGCCGACAGTTGCTCGAACGCCTCGGCGAGCGTCGCGACCGCGACGATCTCGGTGTTCTCGCTTTGCAGCAGCGCGCGGATGCTTTCGCGCATCGGTGCGTCGTCCTCGATCACCAGCACGCGCTTCAGGCGCTGTTGCAGCCGCGCTTCGAGGCGGCGGATCGCGGCCTCCATCGTCGAGCGCGCGGTCGGCTTCAGCGTGTAGCCGATCGCGCCGAGGTGCAGCGCCTTGTCGGCGTGATCGGTGGCCGACACGATATGGATCGGAATATGGCGAGTCAGCGGATCGTTCTTCAGCCATTCGAGCACCGTGAGGCCCGAGCGGTCCGGCAGACCGACGTCGAGCAGCACCGCGGCCGGCCGCATGTCGCGCACCAGCGCGAGGCCGCTCGCGGCATCGCTCGCGTGCACGAAGTCGAAGTCGAGTTCGTGCACGAGATCGCGCAGAATCGCGGCGAACGGCGGATCGTCTTCGACCGCGACGATCAGACGGCCCGCGCGGGTGCGATGGTCGCGATCGTCGGCTATCGACGCGGCGGCGGGCTCGGCGGCGCCGGGCAGCAAGGCTTCGCGCGACGCGGTGGGCGGCGCCCGGCTTGCCAGACCATTCGCTGGCGGGATCACCGCGGGGGGTGCGCTGTCCGCGCTCACGCGCGCCTCGCGCGCATCGAGCGGCAGCCACAGCGAAAACACGCTGCCCTTGCCGACTTCGCTCGCCACCGTGATGCGCCCGCCCAGCAACCGCGAGAACTCGCGCGAAATCGACAGCCCGAGGCCGCTGCCCCCATATTGACGGCTCGTCGAGCCATCGGCCTGCTGGAACGCCTCGAAGATCAGGTCGAGCTTGTCGGCCGGAATACCGATGCCCGAATCGCGCACGTCGAAGCGCAGCACGTTGTCCTCGACCCTGGCGACCTCGAGCGTGACCTCGCCGCGCTCGGTGAACTTCACCGCGTTCGACAGCAGGTTGCGCAGGATCTGCGTGAGCCGCTGGCCATCGGTGACGAACGTATCGGGCGTGCCCGGCAACTTGTCGAAGGCGAGACGCAAGTGCTTGGTCGTCGCGATCGGACGAACCATTTCTTCGAGCGATTGCAGCGTCGCCTCGATCGACACCGTTTCGTGCTCGACCGTCAATTGACCCGCCTCGACCTTCGACAGGTCGAGAATGTCGTTGATCAGCACGAGCAGATCGCTGTTCGACGCGTGGATCGTCTCCGCGTAGCGCACCTGCTCGTCGGTCAGATTGCCGCTGCGATTCTGCTGCAGCAGCTTCGCGAGAATCAGCGAGCTGTTCAGCGGCGTGCGCAATTCGTGCGACATGTTCGCGAGGAACTCGGATTTGTAGCGGCTCGACTGTTCGAGGCGCTCCGCATTGGCCGCCAGATCGTTCTGTACGCGCAGCAGATCCGATTTTTGCCGCTCCAGCCGCAGCGCGTATTCCTCGAGCCGCACGTTGGTCTGTTCGAGCTCGGCCTGCTGCGCTTCGAGGCGCCGTTGCGATTCCAACAGCGCGCGGCCGCGTTCCTCGAGCCCTTCGTTGGAGACCCGCAACTCCTCCTGCTGGACCTGCAACTCCTCGTTCAGCTGCTGCGTCTCGGCGAGCGCATCCTGCAGGCGTTCGCGATACAGCGCCGCCTCGAGAAAATTGCCCATGCTGTGGCGGATCAGCTCCATGAACTCTTCGTCGCGCGGCGTCACCTCGCGCAGGAAGCCCATTTCGACGACGCCGTTGACCTGGCCGTCGTTGTCGATCGGCAGGATCAGCAGATTGCGCGGCGCACCGCTGCCCGTCGCCGACACGACCCGCACGTAATCGGCCGGCACATCGCGCAACACCAGCGTGCGGCGCGAGCGCGCGGCCTGGCCGACCAGCGTTTCACCCTCTTCGAAACTCAGAGCGGCCGTCTGCTCGCTGTCACGGCTATAGCCGTAAGCGGCGATGCGGCGCAGCGTGCCGCTCTGCCTGTCGCGCACGTACAGCGCGGCGACGAGCGCATCGAGATATTGGGCGAGAAACTCGAGCATCGCGCGGCCGACGAGCGGCGCGCTCGTCTGGCCGACGACCTTGTCCGCGAGCAGGCGCTGGCCCGAGCGCAACCAGACCTGCTGCTCGAGCAGCGCGGTCTGTTCGGCCTGACGGCGCAGCACGTCGTCATAGGTCTCGGACAGGTCCAGCAGTTCGCGACGGCCTCGCCACGCTAGCAGGCCGCTGACGACGAGGCTGAACAGCAGGAACACGCCGACCAGCGTCGCCGTCACGTTGCGCGTCGCTTCGACGCGCTGCTGGCGCAAGCGCAATTCGACGTCGAGAAAATCGCCGAATTCGCGGCGCGTTTCGTCGAATTCGAGCTTGCCGCGCCCCGCAGCGATCGCGCTCTCATAGTCCTGGTTGCGGCGGCGCGCGTCGATGATCTGTTCGGCGAAGCGGCTCCAACGCTCCTGCGAGGCCTCGATCTGCTTGAGCCGCTCGATTTGCGGCGGGTTGTCGGCGACCTGCTTTTTCAACGCTTCGAGCTGTGCCTTGAATTTCGGGCCGCCGTTTTCATACGGCGCGAGGAAACTCTCGTTACCGGTGATCAGAAAGCCGCGCATCGACGATTCGCGATCCACCGCGAGCCGCAGCATTTCGTTGGCGTCGCCGATCACGCGCCCGGAGTGCTCGGCCCAGTTCATCGTCGACACGAGATACGCGATCAAGCCGACGAACAGCGCCATCGTGACGAGGCCGACGCCCAAAGGCAGCGCGATATTGCGGCGAAGGATGCGGCGGAAACGGAGTTGATCGACGGCCGGCGATGCGGTCATTTTTTCTGTAAGTGGCATGGCGAATCGGGTCGATGCGGAATATCTTTCGGGTCTGCGCACGGTGTCGAGTGCCGCGATGCGACCGCTGTCATCATACAAGGACGACCCGCACGCGCGCGACGCGGAATGCCAAAAACAACCTGGCCGGCTAACACCGGCCAGGCTCCTGCATCGACGCGCCGCGTTTCAGCTACGCTCAGCACCGTTCAGCGGCTAACGCGGCAGCGCATCAGCGCAACCGGCTCGGCCCGCTCAGGCCGGCACCGATTCCGCCTGCGCCGCGCGCGACCACACGCGATGCTGTCCGGCGGCCTTGATGAACGCCTTCAACACATCGGCGGACTGCGAGTCCTCGCCGGTCGCGACGCCCTCCGGCTGCGCGGGCAACTGCGCGGCCGCGAGCAGGTCGCGCCCCGCGCCGAGCGCCGCGATCGCCTTCAGATGCTTGAACGCTTCGAGCACGAAGTGCCGCGCATCGCCCGATTGCGACAGTGCCTTCGCCCCCTCCTCGCCGCCGACGACGATCACCGCGTCGAACATCACCGATGGCAGCCCGGCGATCGTCGCGTCGGGCGCGAGGCCATCGATCTCGGCGAGCGTCGGCGCGATCAGCATCGGCGTTGCGCCTTCACCCGTGAGCGCCTGCTGCAACTGTTTGATCGCCGCGCCATCGGAGCCGGGTGCGGCGAGCAGCGCGATCTTGCGGGTCTTGATGCCGGGCTTCACGCGATTGAGCAGACTCAACGCCGGCGACGTCTTCGGCCCGACGAGTTTCGCCGTGCCCTTTTTCGGCGCCGGCAAGCCGAGTCCTTCGGCGACCTTCGCGGCGAGATCGGCGTCGAAGTTCGCGAGAATCTCGTTGACCTGACGCGCGCGAATCTCGGGCTTGGTCACCTTGCCGAGCTCGAACTGATAGGCCGCCGCGATATGGTCTTTTTCCGGCTGCGACATGCTGTTGTAGAACAACGCGGCCTGCGAGAAATGATCGGCGAACGAGTCGCCGCGCACGCGAATCTTCGTGCCCTCGACGCGTTCCTGATGGCTGTCGAAGCCGCCATCTTCAGCGGCCGGATCGGTTTCCTTCGGCCAGCCGTCGTTCAGCGAGTTCGGCTCGTACGACGCCTGGCCGACATGGATCGCCTGCCGATGCATCGCATCGCGCTGATTGTTGACGGATGGACAGACCGGCCGGTTGATCGGAATCTCGTGAAAGTTCGGGCCACCGAGGCGGCTGATCTGAGTGTCCGTGTACGAGAACAAACGCCCCTGCAGCAACGGATCGTTGGTGAAATCGATGCCCGGCACGATATGCCCCGGATGGAACGCGGCCTGTTCGGTCTCGGCGAAGAAGTTGTCCGGATTGCGATTGAGCGTCATCTTGCCGATGATTTTCACCGGCACCAGCTCTTCCGGAATCAGCTTGGTCGGATCGAGCAGGTCGAAATCGAACTTGTGCTCGTCGGCTTCCTCGACGATCTGCACGCCCAGTTCGTACTCCGGATAGTCGCCGCGCTCGATCGCTTCCCATAGGTCGCGGCGGTGAAAGTCCGGGTCCTTGCCCGCGAGCTTCTGCGCTTCGTCCCACAGCAGCGAATACGAGCCGAGCACGGGACGCCAGTGGAACTTGACGAAACGAGCTTTGCCCTGCGCATTGACGAAGCGGAACGTGTGAACGCCGAAGCCTTCCATCGTCCGAAAGCTGCGCGGAATCGCGCGGTCCGACATCGTCCACAGCACCATGTGCGCCGATTCGGGCACGAGCGAGACGAAGTCCCAGAACGTGTCGTGCGCGGACCCGCCGGTCGGCATTTCGTTCGGTGCTTCCGGTTTCACCGCGTGCACGAAGTCAGGAAACTTGATCGCGTCCTGGATGAAGAACACCGGCATGTTGTTGCCGACCAGATCGAAATTGCCTTCCTGCGTGTAGAACTTCGTCGCGAAGCCGCGCACGTCGCGCACGGTGTCGGCAGAGCCGCGCGGACCTTGCACGGTCGAGAAACGCACATAGACCGGCGTTGCGGCGGCCGGGTCCTGCAAAAATGCGGCCTTGGTGTACTCGCGCATCGATTCGTAGACCTTGAAGACACCATGCGCGGCCGAGCCACGCGCGTGCACGATCCGTTCGGGAATGCGCTCGTGGTCGAAGTGCGTGATCTTTTCACGCATGATGAAATCTTCCAGCAGCGATGGACCGCGCGGTCCCGCCCGCAATGTGTTCTGGTTGTCGGCAATCTTGACGCCCTGATTGGTCCTCAGGGCCTCGCCTTGCGGCTTCACGCGATTGCGTTCGAGATCGTTCGATTTCGCGTCGTTCGACTGCGCTGCCCCGTTTGCCTGGGCCGCGGCCTTCTGGGTATTCGCCTTACCTGCCATGGGGATCGACTCCTTGTGTTCAGGCGCGCGGCGACGGAGGCGTCGCGGCGCGCGATCACAGAGTCAGCAAGGGCTATTCCCACCAAGTCACGGCGCATTGGCTGCGCGGCGGCGGTGCGTCAGAACCGGTAGTTGATCGACACGTCGGCGACGCCGGTCGCGCGGCTGCGCGTGATCGGACTGTTGCCCGCGCTGCCGACGAGCTGCTCGAACGCGCCGTCGGCGGTCGCGAACCAGTGCTTGCTGAACAGCCAGATCGCGCTGACGCCGAAACCCACCGACTTGAAGCCCGCGCTCGCGTGATACTGCGGATACTGCGAGTGCGCGGCCTGCTCCTGATTGACTCCGAACCAGCTGTTCATGTAATTGGAGTCCGCGAGCACCACGTTCGGGCCGGCGAACCAAATGAACTGCTTCGTGCTGCCGGGCATCGGCATATAGGCGCCGAGATCGCCGATCCAGCCGTTCGATCCGCCGAAATAGCGGCGGATATCGGCGCGCAGGACGAGCGGAAAATCCTTCGACACGACGTACTCGCCCGAAAGCTTCAGACCGGGCGCCGGGTTGATGTTGCCGAGCCCGTTGAGTTCCTGCGGATCGTCCTGGCCGCGTCGCCCGAGGTCGTAGACCGCGGCGAGACTCATGCGCCAGTTCTCGCCCTGTGCGAAATTCACGCCGAAGCCTTCGCCGCTCGACAGAAAGAACAGATCCTTGTAGCGCACGTCGATGCTCGGGCCGGTCACCAGGTGATAGCGGTCCGATCCTTCGAAGCGCGGCTGGAACGACGTGGCCACGCCGAAGCGCAGTTGCCAGTCGGGAATGTTCGGCTGCCACATCTTCTGCAGCGGAATGCCCACCGAATATTGCCATTCGCCGAGCGGCGACGGCGTCTGCGCGAAGACCACACCCGGCACGCAGGCCATCGCGCCCAAGGTCGCGGCGACGAGCGAGCCCGCCGCGATGCCGGTTTGTTTATGGCGAGGCATGGCGCCCCGCTTCTTTCTACGGCTGTTGACCACCGGAAGCCTCCAATTTCGCTCGTCGCGATGAGGTTAGGTTTGCGCCCGGGGTCCAGCGCGGACCCAAAAACGCGGACGACCGCCGCGCTGTTACTTACGGCGTGTAATTTTTCCAATCGATGAAGCGGGCAGCGCGATGTGCACGAGGCGCGGCGAGCCCGCATGACCCCCGCGCTCGTGTGGCCACTGCGCATAGTCCTTGCGCGCCGCGGTGACGTGGACAATGGCCAACGGAACATTGCTGCGCAAGATATGCGCCAACTCTGTGGAAGATTGGTGACGAGCGCGACGCAAGGCGTAACCCGAAGACGGTCCGGCGCTGCGGCGGCGCCGCTGGCGCCGCCGTTCAGAGGGATTATTGCCCTGCTTCGACGAGCACCGGCTTGTCGCGATACAGGTTGGGGAACAGGCGTTTCAGGTTGGCGATTTTCGGCATGTCATTGAACACGATGTAGGCCGAATCGGGATGCAAGGTCAGATAGTTCTGGTGATACGACTCGGCCGGATAGAAGCCCTTGTAGGGCTCCGTCTTCGTGACGATCGGCGCGGGGAACACGTGCGACTTGTCGAGCTGCGCAATGTAGCTTTGCGCGACGTGCCGTTGCGCGTCGTTCAGCGGAAAGATCGCGGAGCGGTATTGCGTGCCGCTGTCGGGCCCCTGACGATTCAGCTCGGTCGGGTCCTGAACCACCGAGAAATACACCTGCAGCAACTGGCCGTAGGTGACCTTGCCAGGATCGAACGTGACCTGCACCGATTCGGCGTGCCCCGTCTCGCCGCCGCTGACGGTCTCGTACTGCGCAGTGTCGCGTGAGCCGCCCGAGTAGCCGGACACCGCCCGCGTGACACCACGCACATGCTGGAACACCCCCTGGACGCCCCAGAAGCAGCCACCCGCGAACACCGCGGTTTCCTCGTGCGCGGTGCTGGCCGGGATCGGTTCGTCGAGCGCGGGCGGCGCGATCACGACGGCGCTCTCCGCCGCGAACGCGACGCGCTGCGCGAGCGGCAACGCGAGCGCGGCCGCGCCTAGCAGCAACGACAACACGGCCGCGCGCGTGCGTTTCGAGGTGCCGCCGAACGATGTAAGGAATTGCGGTCTGTTGCGAGTCATGATGGTCGCTCCGGAAAAGTGCCGGCGCCCGCCCGCTTTGGCACGGTGCTGCCACGGCCGCATGCGGGTGCGCCGAAGCTTCGTCGCGCGGGCGCGGCGTTTATGACAGCATGCGCGCTTTCGCGGCCGGCGGCGCGGCCGCGCGACTCACAGCGGAAATTTCGTGGTCGACAGGATTTCCTTCAGCACCATGAATGAGCGGATCTGCCGTACGCCCGGCAGATACAGCAACTGCTCGGCGTGTAGTCGATTGAAGCTGTCGCTGTCGCGCGTGCGGATCACCATGAAATAGTCGAACTCGCCGGTCACCACGTGGCACTCCATGCAGCCGGCCACTTTCTGCGCGGCCTTCTCGAACTCGGCGAACGACTCGGGCGTCGAGCGATCCAGTACCACGCCGATGATCACGAGCATGCCCGCGCCGGCCGCCTTTGGATCGAGCAGCGCGACCACGCCGCGAATCAGCCCCGATTCCTTCAAGCGTTCGACGCGCCGCAAACACGCCGGCGCGCTCAGCTTCACTTTCGCGGCGAGCGCCACGTTCGAAATCGACGCGTCGGTTTGCAACTGCCGCAGGATCGCGCGATCGATGCGATCGAGCGGGTGGTGAATCGCGCCGATGCCCGAAGGTGGCGCTCCAGCACGAACTTTCGTTGCGCTCATGACCGTATGTACGAAGTTTTATTAGGAGGTGGACATTCTTTGATTTCGAAAAATACGTCTAAGCGATTTTTTTCGCAAGCTCATTTCTGGCGGTTTTTCCTAACATGAACTCATGGAAATCACCCCACCACGGAGCCGCGATGAACCTGCAACGATTCCCCCGCTACCCGCTCACCTTCGGACCGACGCCAATTCAACCGCTCAAGCGTCTGAGCGAACATCTCGGCGGCAAGGTCGAGCTTTATGCGAAGCGCGAGGACTGCAACAGCGGCCTCGCGTTCGGCGGCAACAAGACCCGCAAGCTCGAATATCTGATCCCCGACGCGCTCGCGCAGGGCTGCGACACGCTCGTGTCGATCGGCGGCATCCAGTCGAACCAGACGCGCCAGGTCGCGGCGGTTGCCGCGCATCTCGGCCTGAAGTGCGTGCTCGTGCAGGAGAACTGGGTCAACTACTCGGATGCGGTGTATGACCGCGTCGGCAACATCCAGATGTCGCGCATGATGGGCGCCGACGTGCGGCTCGTGCCGGACGGCTTCGACATCGGCTTTCGCAAGAGCTGGGAAGACGCGCTCGACAGCGTGCGCGCGGCCGGCGGCAAGCCGTACGCGATTCCGGCCGGCTGCTCGGACCATCCGCTCGGCGGCCTCGGCTTCGTCGGCTTTGCCGAAGAGGTGCGTCAGCAGGAAGCCGAACTAGGCTTCAGGTTCGACTACATCGTCGTGTGCTCGGTGACGGGCAGCACGCAGGCTGGCATGGTCGTCGGTTTCGCCGCCGACGGCCGCGCCGATCGGGTTATCGGCATTGACGCATCGGCGAAACCGGCGCAGACACGCGAGCAGATCACACGCATCGCGAAGCGGACCGCCGAGAGCGTCGAACTGGGCCGCGACATCACCGCGAAGGACATCGTGCTCGACGAGCGCTACGGCGGCCCGGAATACGGTCTGCCGAACGACGGCACGCTCGAGGCGATCCGTCTGTGCGCGCGGCTCGAAGGCATGCTGACCGATCCGGTGTACGAGGGAAAGTCGATGCACGGCATGATCGACAAGGTGCGTAACGGCGAATTTCCGGCCGGCTCGCGCGTACTTTATGCGCACCTGGGCGGCGTGCCCGCGTTGAGCGCGTATAGCTTTATCTTCCGCAACGGTTGATAGGGTTTAGGGGATTAGCCGACGGGCGTCCGCGGTTCGGTCGCGAGCTTCTTCCTCAGATGCCTGCGCAGAAACTCGACGAATGCCCGGATCGTGACCGAGCTTTGCCGATGCTGCGGATACACGGCATAGACGCCCGTCGCCGACGGCAGGAACGCTTCGAGCACGGGCACGAGTTGTCCGCTTGCGAGCGCATCGGCGACGATGAAATCCGGCAGCCGAACGATTCCAAGTCCCGCGACGGCCGCATCGCGAATCAGATCGCCGTTATTGGCGCGTAACGGCCCGCGCACCTCGACGCTCTTCACCACGCCCTCGACGCTGAAGTCCCAGCTCACCGCGCCGCCGTGGCCGTATAGCAGACATTCGTGGTTCGCGAGATCGCCAGGCACGGCCGGGCTGCCACGCCGGCGCAGATAACCGGGGCTGCAGCACGCCACCATCTTCACATCGATCAGCTTTTGCGCGATCAGCGACGAATCCGCCAGCGTGCCGATACGGATCGCCATATCGAAGCCTTCGCCGACCACATCGACGGCGCGGTCGCTCAGTTCCATGTCGAAGCGCACGTCGCGATGCTCGCGCAGAAACGCCGCGACGAGCGGCGACAGATGCATCATGCCGAACGACATCGGCGCGCTCACGCGTAGCAGCCCGCGCGGCCCGGCGCGGCGCAGCGACATGGCCTGCTCGGCGTCCTCGACCTCGCCGAGGATGCGCTTCGCGCGCTCGTAGAACTCCTGACCCAGATCGGTCACCGCCAGCTTGCGCGTGTTGCGGATCAGCAGTTGCACACCGAGTGCTTCCTCGAGCGCCATCACACGGCGGCTCACGAACTGTTTCGACAGCGACAGCCGGTTGGCCGCGGCGGTGAAATTGTGGGCGTCGACGGTCGCGACGAAGATGCGCATGTCATCGAGTTGCATCGTATTGTCCACTCCAATGCGACAGTGTTTCCGGTTTTATCATGATTATAGCCATCCGGATTGACCTACACTGTCGTTCATGGATCTCAGCCAAACATCTGGCCCGGATCGCACGACAAAACTCAAGGAGAAAGAGCATGCTCGAAATCAGACACGCCAACCAACGTGGCCGCGCGGAACACGGCTGGCTCAGCTCGCGTCATACGTTTTCGTTCGCGAACTATCACGATCCGAAGCAGAACGGCTTCTCCGACCTGCTCGTGATCAACGACGACCGTGTGGCGCCGGCGCAGGGCTTCGGCAAGCATCCGCATCGCGACATGGAGATCTTTTCGTACGTGCTCGAAGGCGCGCTCGAACACAAGGACACGATGGGCACGGGCTCGGTGATCGTGCCGGGCGACATCCAGTTGATGAGCGCGGGCACCGGTGTGGCGCACAGCGAATACAACCATTCGAAGAGCGAGCCGGTGCACTTCCTGCAGATCTGGATCGCGCCGGCCCAGCAAGGCACGAAGCCGCGCTATCAGCAACAGCACTTCGGCGCGGCCGACAAGCGCGGTGTGCTGCGGCTCGTCCTGTCGCCGGACGGTGCGAACGGTTCGCTGCAGTTGCAACAGGATGCGCGCGTGTATGCCGGTCTGTTCGACGGCGAGGAAACCGCGCGGCTCGAACTCGCGAAGGACCGCTATGCATATGTTCAGGTGGCGCGCGGCAGCGTCACGGTGAATGGCGTCGAGCTTGGCGAGGGTGACGGCGCGCGGGTGCGGGGTGAAGAAGCGCTGACCTTCACGCAGGGCCGCGATGCGGAAGTGCTCGTGTTCGACCTGCGTAATATCGAAACCTCGGCGTTGTGGGCATAAGCGCTCCGCTTACGCCGCTATTGACTCAAACCTGAACGCGGCTCGCTGGACGACGATTTCCAGCGAGCTTCATCCCTCTACCCTACCGGGAAAAATCATGCGCTACACACTGTTTGAAAACCAGAAAGACGTCGTCGTTCTCGTCGCTCGAATCCTGCTGATGGTGCTGTTCGTGATGTTCGGCTGGTCGAAGCTGACCGGCTTTGCCGGCACCGTCGCTTATATGACGTCGACCGGCGCGCCCGTGCCGGCGTTCTCGGCTGTTATCGCGGTGGTGATGGAGCTTGTGGTGGGCGTCGCGCTGTTAGTGGGATTTTTCACGCGACCGCTGGCGCTGCTGCTTGCGGTGTATACGCTCGGCACCGCGATCATCGGCCATCACTACTGGAACATGACGGGCGCGATGCAGTACGACAATATGATTCATTTCTACAAGAACATCGGCATCATCGGCGGGTTGCTGCTGTTGTGCGTGACCGGCCCCGGCAAGTATTCGTTCGACCGGCGGTGATACCGATTCCCGTGCTTTAACGACAAAGGCCCGCACGAATGCGGGCCTTTGTTGCATGCGCAAACTGAAACGGCGGCCCGCGGGCCGCCGTTTGCCTTCTCTGAGCTACCGAATCAAACCGCTGCTTCGGCTTCCGCTTCCGCTTCGCTGACCGCCGCGACTTCTTCGCTGTTGCGGATCAGGTGATCGAATGCGGACAGCGATGCCTTCGCACCCTCGCCCACCGCGATCACGATCTGCTTGAACGGCACCGTGGTCACGTCGCCGGCGGCGAACACGCCCGGCACCGACGTCGCGCCGCGCGCATCGACGACGATCTCGCCATGCTTCGACAGCTCGACCGTGCCCTTCAGCCATTCGGTGTTCGGCACGAGACCGATCTGCACGAACACGCCTTCGAGTTCGACGTTCTTCACTTCGCCCGAAGCGAGGTCCTTGTAGACCAGACCGTTGACCTTCTTGCCGTCGCCGGTGATTTCCGTGGTCTGCGCCTGCGTGAGCACCGTCACGTTCGGCAGGCTGCGCAGCTTGCGTTGCAGCACCTCGTCGGCACGCAGCGTCGCACCGAATTCGAGCAGCGTCACTTCGCGCACGAGACCCGCGAGGTCGATCGCCGCCTCGACGCCCGAGTTGCCGCCGCCGATCACCGCGACGCGCTTGCCCTTGAACAAGGGGCCATCGCAGTGCGGGCAGTACGCGACGCCATGATTGCGATACGCGCGCTCGCCCGGCACGTTGATTTCGCGCCAGCGCGCACCGGTCGCGAGGATGATCGTCTTCGCCTTCAGCACCGCGCCGTTGGCCAGACGTACTTCGATGATGCGCCCCGGAATCAGCGCTTCGGCGCGCTGCACGTCCATGATGTCGACGTCATAGGTCTTCACGTGCTGTTCGAGCGCGGTCGCGAACTTCGGTCCTTCGGTTTCGGTCACGGAGACGAAGTTCTCGATCGCCAGCGTGTCGAGCACCTGGCCACCGAAACGCTCGGCCACGACACCGGTCGCAATGCCCTTGCGCGCCGAGTAGATCGCCGCCGCCGCGCCCGCCGGGCCGCCGCCGACGATCAGCGTGTCGAACACCGGCTTGTTCTCCAGTTGCTTCGCGGCGCGCGCACCGGCGTTGGTGTCGAGCTTCGCGAGGATTTCCTTCACGCCGCTGCGGCCCTGGCCGAAGGTTTCGCCGTTCAGGAACATCGTCGGTACCGCCATGATCTGGCGCGCGTCGACTTCGTTCTGGAACAGCGCGCCGTCGATCGCGACGTGACGGATGCGCGGATTGATCAACGCCATCACGTTCAGCGCCTGCACGACTTCCGGGCAGTTCTGGCACGACAGCGAGAAATACGTTTCGAATTGATAGTCGCCGTCGAGGCTGCGGATCTGTTCGATCACCGCATCGTCGAGTTTGACCGGGTGGCCGCCGACCTGCAGCAGTGCGAGGACGAGCGACGTGAATTCATGCCCCATCGGAATGCCGGCGAAACGGATGCCGGTTTCCTTGCCCGCTTCGCCAATCGAGAACGACGGCTTGCGTTCGTCGTCGCCGCGACGCTCGATCACCGTGACGCGCTCCGACAAGGTCGCGATGTCGTTCAGCAGGGCCAGCAGCTCCTGGGACTTCGCGCTGTCATCGATCGACGCGACGAGCTCGATAGGCCTGCTAACTTTTTCGAGGTACGACTTCAGTTGAGTCTTGAGATTGACGTCAAGCATGGCGTTGCGATTCCGTGACGAGGGGTGTGGGTGTCCCGGCGCCGCACGCATCCGGATAGGACGTGTTGGGCCCGGGGACGCGCGAAGCGCCGTATCAGGCGATTCGCGCGGTGAAGCGCCGGGAAGATCCCGGCAGATGCAGACTGCGGGGTGCAGCGTGAGCTGCGCGGACCTTAGATCTTGCCGATCAGGTCGAGCGACGGGGTCAGCGTTTGCGCGCCCGGCGTCCACTTGGCGGGGCACACTTCGCCCGGGTGCTTGGCGATGTACTGAGCGGCCTGAACCTTGCGCAGCAGTTCGCCAGCGTCACGGCCGATGCCGTTGTCGTGGATTTCGCACAGCTTGATCTCGCCTTCCGGGTTGATCACGAACGTGCCACGCAGCGCGAGGCCTTCTTCTTCGATCAGCACGTCGAAGTTGCGCGAGATAGCGAGCGTCGGGTCAGCCAGCATCGGGTACTTGATCTTGCGGATCGTATCCGACGTGTCGTGCCAGGCCTTGTGCGTGAAGTGCGTATCGGTCGACACGCTGTAGATTTCCACGCCCAGCCTCTTGAAATCTTCATAACGATCGGCCAGGTCACCGAGTTCGGTCGGGCACACGAACGTGAAGTCGGCCGGGTAGAACACGAAAACCGACCACTTGCCCTTCAGGCTTTCTTCAGTGACGGTCTGGAAATCGCCGTTGTGAAAAGCCTGTGCTTTGAACGGTTTGACTTGACTGTTGATGATCGGCATTTGCTGAATCCTCTCTTTGAGGGGGTTGGAAAGTGGAGCCAGTATGTCAGACTGCGCTTAATAGGTAAAGTGGATTGTGTTAATGAGTTCGATAGTCCCACACTATTCATGTCGTCGGTTGAAACTATCGGACGATTTGCCGGGCGTTTCAGCCCTTCAGAAGCCGCCACAGCGTGGTTCTGCCGATGCCGAGCGCTCGGCTCGCGGCGGCGCGATTGCCGCCCGATTGTTCGAGAGCGCGCAGCGCAGCCTCACGGCTGGGGGTAGCGCGGGGCGCCGTGCTGCCGGGCGCAGGGCCCGGAGGCGCCTGTGTGATCTGCTCGACCTCGACCGCCCTGATCCGGAAGAACTCGGGAAACACGGCCTGCCGGTCTGGCAAGGCGTCGGCAATCAAGTTCCCGGACATCTCGTTGGTTGGCTCACCGATATAAATCGCCGCGCGGGCCAGGAGATTTTCCAGTTCACGGACGTTACCGGGCCACGCGTAATCCGCAAAAAGCGGGGCGAGAAACACGAGCACCCGCTCGAGCCCCGCCGCCGACAAGCCGTACTGCAGCGCGCTGCGCTCCAGCAGATGCCGCGCCAGCGGCGCGATGTCGGCACGGCGTTCGCGCAGCGGCGGCAATTTTATCTGAAGCAGATTTAATCTGAAATACAGGTCCGCGCGAAACGCGCCCTCCTCGACGAGCGCGTGCAGATCGCGGTGCGTCGCGGCGATCACCCTCACGTCGACCGGCGTCGCGCGGCCGGCGCCGAGCTTCATCACCTCGCGCTCCTGCAGCACGCGCAATAGCCGGCTTTGCAGCGCGGCCGGCATTTCGCCGATCTCATCGAGAAAAATGGTGCCGGTGTGCGCGATTTCAAACAACCCCGGCTTGCCGCCGCGCCGCGCACCCGTGAACGCCCCTTCCTCGTGTCCGAACAGTTCGCTTTCGATCAGCCCCTCGGGCACCGCCGCGCAGTTGAACGCGACGAACGGATTGCCGCGCCGCCGGCTCGCGTTGTGGATGCCCTGTGCGACCAGTTCCTTGCCGGTGCCGCTTTCGCCGCTCAGGAGCACGGTCGCGTCGTGCGCGGCGCCGGCGCGCGCGAGCCGGCGCACGCGCTCGAGCGCCGCCGAAGCGCCGATCAGATCGTCGAGCCGGTGCCGCGCGACCAGATGCCTCGGCCGCTGGCTGGTGCGCAGCGAACGGTCGATCCGCTGCGCAACGAGCGCGTCCTGCGCCGTCACGACGAAACCGGCGCGTGCGCCCTGCTCGACGATCGGCACACAGCCGACGATCAGTGCGCGGCCGCCGATCTGTTCGATGCGTTCGTCGACCGGCTGGTCGGCGGCGCGCGTCTCGCGCATCAGCGGCGCGAGCGCGCGCGCGACTCGTGCGGGGGTGTCCTCGTCGTCGTTTGGGACCGCCTGCGCGGCGCCTAGACCGAGCAGTTCGAGCATTGCCGGGTTGACGGCTTCGAGCTGGGCGGCTTCGTCGAACGCGGCGACGCCGTCGCGCAGATGCGCGACGATCGTGTTCAGGCGCACCCGCTTCGATTCCTTCTGGCGGCTCACCCGCGCCAGTTCGACGGAGCGCTCGAACGCTTCCTCGACCGCGGCAAGCGAATACAGGAACACGCTTTCCATGCCGGCCTGCTGCGCCAGATCGCAGGCCATGCCAGCGCCGACCACCACGCGGCAGCCCTGCACGGCGAGTTCATCGACTGCGAGCCGCACTTCGTCGAGCGACCGATACGCGCGCTGCCGCAGATCGACGTTCAAGAGCGGGCTCAGGTCGGCCAGTTCCTGCGCGATTGCTTCGTGCAGCACGAGCCCGATGCGCGCCTGCGGCCATGTGGCGGTCGCGCGCGTGATCGCGCTCAACACGTCGAAGCCATTCACCTTGACCATTACCACCGGCACGCTGAGGTTCTCGCGCAGGTATGCGCCGTTCGAGCCGGCGGACAGTACGACGTCGACCGAACCTGCGTCCACGTAAGCCTGCAGCGCGGCGACGGCCGCGCCGTAGCCCTCCCGCACCGAGAAGAACTTCGCCCGGCCCGCGTAGCGCGGCGCCACCGCCTCGCAAAGCGACTGCAGTCGGCTGATACTGACGAGTGCGACACCGGGCCGCCCGGCATCGACGGCGGGGCCAGGATTGGCGACAAATGGGGTGAACGTGGACACGCGGCTCTCCTTGATTGAAACGTTCCTCGAAACGTTTCATGAAACGTTTCACCGATTGTGCCATGAACGTCCAGGCAGGAGGTCATATCGCGCAAACCCTTGTTCCAGCGGCACGACCGGCGAACTGCCGTTCAATGCCGTTCAATGGCACGCTTCCTGCAGAATGTAGGCCGCGTTCCCTTACCGATTTCCCTTCTGGAGACCTCCATCATGACCACCACTTCCGCCACCCGCCGCGCCGCGTTCCGCGCCAAAGTCAATCAGCGTCAGGGCCTGCTCGTGCCCGGCGGGTTCAACGCGATGAGTGCGCGCGTGATCGAGGACGCCGGCTTCGACGCGGTCTACATCACCGGCGCGGGCGTCACCAACATGTCGCTCGGCCTACCCGACCTGGGCTTCATCGGCCTTGCCGAAGTCGCAGAGCACACCGCGCGCATCCGCGACGCGGTCGCGCTGCCGCTGATCGTCGATGCCGACACCGGCTTCGGCAACGCGCTGAACGTGCGCCAGACCGTGCGCGTGCTCGAGCGCAGCGGCGCCGACGTGATCCAGTTCGAAGATCAGGTGATGCCGAAAAAATGCGGCCACTTCTCGGGCAAGGAAGTCGTCGCGGCGAGCGAGATGGTCGGCAAGATCCGCGCGGCTGTCGACGCGCGCGAAGACGCGAACCTGCAGATCATGGCGCGCACGGACGCGGCCGCGGTCCACGGCATCGAGGACGCGATCGAGCGCGGTCATCGCTTCATCGAGGCGGGCGCCGACATCCTGTTCATCGAGGCGACCGAATCGCTCGCCGACATCGAGCGTCTGCCGGGGCTGTTCAATGTGCCGCAGCTGATCAACATCGTGATCGGCGGCAAGACGCCGGTGCAGTCGCGCGACGCGCTCGCGAAGCTCGGCTACGGCATCGTGCTGTACGCGAATGCGGCGCTGCAGGGCGCGGTGCTCGGCATGCAGCGCGCGCTCGGCACGTTGCAAAGCAACGGCCGCCTCGACGAGGACGCGGCGATCGTCGCGCCGTTCAGCGAGCGCCAGCGGCTCGTCAACAAGCCGCTGTACGACCGGCTGGACAAGGAGTACGCGGGGAAGGACTGACGTTCGGGCGGCGGCGCGGCGGTGCGACGCGCTGCATGCCTGCGCGATGTGGAACCCTTTATTGCGTTAGGATTCAGGGCTGGCAATCAGGCAAGCTGATGTTCGCGGCGCCGGCCTCGTCCGCGGGGCCGCTCTCCCGGCTGCCGGCAGAAGCACGAAAACGCAAACGAAAGGTAGTCGCAAGCACCATGACGTCAAACTCTTCACGCGCCCCGCGCGGGCTCGTCAATTGTCTTTCAGCGCGCACGCGCGCAGCACGGGAGCTCGCCCGATGAGCTGCAGCGGGACCCGCACCGCGCACGTCGGCTGGCTGCCGTACATCGTCGCGGCTACCTTCTTCATGGAGTACCTCGACACCACGGTGATCGCCACCGCGCTGCCGCAGATGGCGCGTTCGTTCGGCGTCGGCCCGAACAGCCTGAGTCTCGGCATGACCGCCTACATGCTCGCGCTCGCGATCTTCATCCCGGCGAGCGGCTGGGTCGCCGACCGCTGCGGCGCGCGCACTGTGTTCGTCAGCGCGATCGGCGTGTTCACGGTCGCGTCGGTGCTGTGCGGACTGTCGCAGAACGTGCCGGAGTTCACGGCCGCGCGGCTGCTGCAAGGCATCGGCGGCGCGATGATGGTGCCGGTCGGCCGTCTCATCGTGGTCCGCAGCACCGAGAAAGCTCGCATGATGCAGGCGATCTCGACGATCACATGGCCGGCGATCGCGGCGCCGGTGGTCGGCCCGCCGATCGGCGGCTTCATCACGACCTACGCGTCGTGGCGCTGGATCTTCCTGCTGAACGTGCCGTTCGGCCTCGCGGCGATTGCCATCGCGCTCGCCATCGTGCCGAACCTGCGCGGCACTGAACGCAAGCCGCTCGACGTCGTCGGCCTGCTGCTGAGCGGCGTCGCGCTGACCGCGATTCTGTACGGCGCGGAACTCGCGAGCCAGCCGGCCACCAATCCGTGGCTCGCGGTCTCGATCGTGGCGGGCGGCCTGCTGGTCGGCGCGCTCGCGTTCCAGCATGCGAAGCGTCATTCGTATCCGCTCGTCGACGTATCGACGCTGAAGGTGCCGACGTTTTCCGTGACGGTCATCACCGGTTCGTTCACGCGCATTGGCATCGGCGCGGTGCCCTATCTGATGCCGCTGCTGTTCCAGGTCGGTTTCGGGCTGTCGGCGTTCCGCTCGGGGCTGCTGCTGCTCGCGAGCGCGCTCGGCAATCTCGGCATGAAGGCGCTGACCACGCGCATCCTGCAGCGCTATGGCTTCCGGATGGTGTCGATCGTCGACGTGGCGGTGGCCGGCATTTTCATCATCGCGTGCGGACTGCTGACGCCGGACGTGCCGCTCGTGTTCGTGCTGATCGTCGTGTTCGTGTACGGCGTCGCGCGCTCGATGCAGTTCTCGACGCTCGCGACGCTCGCCTACGCCGACATCCCGCAGCCGCAGATGAGCGCGGCGAGTACGCTGTGGAGCGCGGCCGCGCAGATGACGATCGGTCTCGGCATCGCATTCGGCGCGGTGTCGCTGCGCGTCGCGGCGCTGTTCAACGGCGAGACGACCGGCCACGTGTTCACGCTCGACGATTTCCGCCTCGCGTTCCTGTTCGCGGGCGTGCTGACGCTGCTGTCCGTGCTTGGATATATGCGGCTCGCCCGCAATGCCGGGCAGAGTATCGGTGGGGGTTCGCGCGGCGGCGAAACTCCGGCGAAGAGCTAGGGTCTGTTCACGCTAATAACGGGCTTGCGAACGTGCCTTTGCGCGCGTAGTGCAAGGAGAGAGGAGCGCCGTTTGGCCGAGCCAAACAAGCGACGACCGACGCCGCAATACGGGCGGAAAGGCACGTTCCCCTGTTTTAAAAAACCTTCAAGGGGCTGGCCGCCAGAAGGGCCGATCGCCGCGTCATGCTCCTTGCGAATACGTCGAGTATTCGTTGCGTCGCAATCCTTGCGCTCGGCCCTTCTGGCGGCCAGCGCAAGCCCGTTATTAGCGTGAACAGACCCTATGGGACGCGCAAGCGCAGCGCGATCAAAAGGAGACGTGCCGTGCAAGCAGGCGAACTGACGATTTCCAGCCGCATCGACGATCTCGACCTCGACCTCGTCTACACATTCCTGTCGCAGGAAACGCCGTGGGCGCGAGGCATGCCACGCGCGACCTTCGAGCGCGCCGTCGCCGGGTCGCTGTGCTTCGGCGGGTTTGTCGATGGCAAGCAGATGGCGTTCGCGCGCCTCGTCACCGACGAGGCGACCTTCGCCTACCTATGCGACGTGTTCGTGCTGCCCGCGTATCGCGGCCAGGGCTATGCGTCGGCGTTGATGAAACATATCTTTGCGAGCCCTTCGCTCGTCACGCTGCGCAGAATCATGTTGGTCACGACCGACGCGCATCACGTCTATGCGCCGCATGGGTTCACGTCGCTCGAGAACCCCGAGCGGTATATGGAGCTGCATCGACCGGATGTTTACAAAGCGGCCGAATAGGCCCCGCCTCGGCACGCCTCCCACTGATGTGACCCAGCCTCACCCGTACGCGCGCTCGCGCATCCACTTCGTCATGATCCACTTATCGCCGGCAAGCACCGGCGCGCCGCCGTGCTGAGTCGACGGATCGAGCTGGCGCTGGCCGTTCATGTAGCGGAAATACACCGCGCCGCCCGCGCGCGCCTAGTCGCGCGTCAACTGCCCGCGATAGTGCAGCAGCCCTCGGCGCGCCTGCTGCCTGAGCATCCGCTGCACGAACGGCGACCAGCCGAACAGCGTGCCGCGCACGCCCATCGCCTGGCGCATCCACAGCCACAGATCGAAGCGGTCGCGATGCTCGACGATGAGCCCATCGCGGAACACGAAACGCGCCTCGATCCGGTTCACGACGTCGCGCCCCGTCTGGACGAAACGGTAGCGCGCCACCCACTGCGCGCGGCCGGTATGGTCGTCCGCCTCGATGTCGCTGAAGGTCAGCGTGAAGTCTTGCGCATGCTTGACGAGCATGCGCCACATGTCGCGCGCTTCGTCGCCGACCAGCTCGCCGAAAGCGGGGTCGCTGAAGACGACGTCGTCGGCATAACAGGCGACCATGGTCTCGGCGTCGCGTTGCTGGAAGGCGGTGTAGAAACGTTCGATCAGCTCGGTGTTGGGATGGCTCATTGATGTCGTATGGTGTATTGCGGGAGCGCGTCATGCACGCGCAGCGTCGCGCCGCACTCCGGAAAAACAGCCCGCGCGCGGTAGGCGGCGGGGATGGCGCACACGATATCGGAAAACGGCGTGAAAGGGGGCCGGCGCGAGCCGACGACGGCTTTTACCCTTCCGATACCGCTCCCTTGAAGCGCACCACTTCCCCCGCCCGGCGAGCTTCCACACCACCGCCGCCACCGACGCCGCGACGAGCGCCGCTACCCCCAGCGCCGCCGCAAAACCCGCGGCGAAGCTGCATTTCGAGCGTGCCGCGCAGCGCGCGTTGCTCGCCGGACGCGGCGAGGTGGGACGCATCGAGATCGGCTATGTGGCGTCGGCCGCGTACGCGGGCGTGTTGCAGAAGGTGGTCGGCGGCTTTCGTGGCACGCATGCGGGCGTCGAGGTATCGATCCGCGAAGTGCCGATGGACGCGGTCGCCGTGATGCTCGGCGACGGACTGCTCGACGCGGCCTACGTGCGTCCGCCGATGCCGCTCGCAGTCGGCATTCAGGCCACGACCGTGCATCGCGACCGCTTCGTGCTCGCGCTGCCAGCCGATTCGCCACTCGCGGACTCGGCCAGCGTGCGGCCCTCGCAACTGCGCGACCAGTGTTTCGTGCTGCCCGAACAGGAGTCAGGCACCTTCGAAGTCGCGCGGCGCGGGCGCTTCTCACCTCGGCTCGGGCCGCGTCCGGGTACGCTCGCGGCCGTGCTCGCCTGCGTGTCGCTCGGCGGTTATGTGTCGGTCGTGCCGCATACGCTCGCCGATTGCATCGCGCTGCCGGGCGTCGTCTACCGTGACATAGCCGGTCAGGCGATTGCGTCCGAAATCGCGCTCGCGTTCCGTCGGCACGAGCGAGCGCCCGCCGTCAAGGCGTTCCTGCGCTTCGCGCGCGATGGTAAACATTCACGCTGACGGCAGCGTCGCTACGTTGATCGGGGTCGGCGTCCTGTCGGATATTGCGGTAGGTCTGCCCTTCATGCAGCACTGGGCGCTGATGACCCGCCCGCTCGTGACCATGCCGATGCGTCAGAAAGCTGGATCAACCTTCGTCCGCATAGGCGCGGCCTCGAATCTCGGCCAGCGACGTATCGACCAGCAAGCGGCCCGCATCGAACACCGTCTCGAGCGCTTCGTCCCACTCGCCCTCCACCGTGCTCCCGTCCCACGCGATCGGCAACGTGACCGTCCGGTACTCGCCGGTGCGGCGATGGCGCAGCAAGGTGAGCCGGCCCTTCATCGAGCGCTTGGCGTGATCCGTGACTGGATCCTTCGACACATCGTGCCACGTGTCGCCTAGCCGGATCGCCGAGCACTTCATCGCGAAGCGCTGCGTATCGCGGTTGATCTGCTGTAACAGCGCACCGCCCATGCCGAACACGATGTTGTCGGTGGCGAAGCCGGCCTCGTCCATCGCGGCGAGGATCGCGACGATCGAATCCGGGTTCACGCCGTCACCCTGAATCACGCGCACATGGTCGAGCACGCGCCGCCCCTTGCTGTTGGTCTGCGACCCGAACGAAGCCTCCAGCGAGCGCAGCGTGTGCAGGACGATCGTGCACGGATCGCCGGAGTCCGGGCGAATCACGAGCATGCCGCCGGAATCGAGCACGGCCTGCTTCAGCTCGCCGCCCCATGCGTTCAGCGCGGCGAACAGGTCGTAAGAGTCGGACACCACCGAAACGATCGCGCCCGGCTTGCCGAAGCGGGCGATCATGTTGCGATACGCGTCGACTTCGCGCTCGCGGCCCCACGACGTGATCGTGCTGTGCTCGGCCGCCGGCACCGAGAACGCGGCCATGCGGTCGCGGTAGTAGTGATTCGCCGCAACCACGCCGAGCACCGTATCCGAGCCCATGAAGCTGACGAGATGTGCCGCGCCGCCGATCGCCGCCGACTCCGCGCTCGACACGCCGCGCGCGCCGAAATCATGCAGCTTGAACGGTAGCTGCGAGAGATCGTCGCTGCTTTTCAGCAGATAGGCGCGGATCGTCTGGCGCAGATGCCAGCTTTGCGTCGCGACCGTGATCGGATACCACACCCGCATCAGCATCGTCTCCAGATACGACGTGAGCCAGAACACCTGCGGATCGTCGCATTCGACGGTGAGGAGCACGTTGTGCGTGGGCACGACCGAGCCTTCGGGCGCCGCGCGAATCCGCACCGGCAGATGGCCGCCGTATCGCTGCACGACGTAGCGCCAGCCCGCCTCGTTGAACGGCTCGCCGTGCGCGCTGAAGAAGGTCCGCGCCTGGTCGATCATCGCGCCGGTAACCGGCCGGCACAGGTACTCCTTCAGCAGCATCTGCAAGCCGAAGAACAGCGTGCGGCCGTAACGTCCGCCGCGCGATTCGATGTACGAGAACATCGCCGTCGCGTCGGGCGGATATTGCAGATAGTGCGATGCCTTGTACGAATCCGTATTCAGAATCGGATTGGACAGGATCGACGCGAGATCGCTGAAACCCTGCGCGTTTTGCATGGACGGTGCTGCGCTCACGTGATTTTCTCGCTGGAGTGACCGGACGGCGCGAGCCTGCCCGACGCTTTCGAAACTCTGAGGCCGCGGCTCTACGCCTACAGACCATGCCGGGGATGACCCTGTATCTCACCTTACTACGGTATGCGCGATAGCGCTCGTCGTCGGACTGCAGCTTCTCTTCGCGCAGGATGAGTCTGGCCCGCAGCGCCAACTCCAGCCGCAGACAATCATCCTCCGGATCTCGAGGTTCACCAGTAGAAGACCGAGCTAGAGCAGCGAGTAGATGTCGTCCTAGCCCCCCGGCTTCAATTGCGGCGGCAGATTCGGCCACGTCGCGAGCAACCTGCCGAGCATGCTCCTGCGGCGCTCCGCACCCCCGGGCCACAGCATGTTCGCGAGCAGCACGATACCTTGCGCGAGCCCGCTGTCGCGCGCGCACGCGACGAGCGGCACGCCGCGGCTGAGCGCATCGTTGACGTGCTGATCGTCGCGCGGCAGTTGATGCGCGACCCTCGCGCCGAGCGTGCGTTCGAGCATCGGCAGATTGATCTGCGCGTCCTTGTCGTACTGGTTGACGACGACCCGCACCTTGCTGGACGGATGCCCCAGTTCGCGAAAGATATCGAGCATGCGGCGCGCGCCATGCAGGTACAGCGGGTTCTGCCGCACCACCATGCAGATCGCGTCGCTATGCGCGAGCGCGCGGATCGTCGAGGGATTCAGGCTCGGGCCGACGTCGATCAGCACCGCGTCGTAGCGCTCGCGCACCAGCGTCAGAATCCGGTCCAGCTGACCGGGCAGCAGTTCGGCGGCCTTCAATGGATCGCCGGCGCCGGCGAGCAGATCCAGGTTCGGGCACACGTGCATCGCGCACGCGTCGAACAGCGCCGGGTCGAGTTGCTCGTTGCGCGAGCACAGATCGACGAGCGTCATGGGCGGGGGGCGATTCGCCATCAGCAGGCTCGCGTCGGCGAATTGCTGGCTCAGGTCGATCAGCAGCACGCGCCGCTCACGCCGCGCGGCGAGCGCGCACGCGAGGTTGACCGCGATCAGCGTGGTGCCGCTGCCGCCCTTGCTCGACGCCAGGGTGACCACGCGCGCGTGGCGCCGCTCGGGCTCGCGGCGCCGCGCTTCGATCTGCGCAAGCGCATCGACGACGGCCTGACGATCGAGCGGCCACGACAGCACCTGCCGCACGCCGACGCGCAGCGCCGCGCCGATCAGCGCGGTGGACGGCGCCGGCGTCACCAGCATGCAATGGAGCGTCGGCGAGCAGGCGAGCGTTTCCTCGATGCCGTCTAGTCCGCGGACGCTCAGATTGGCGTCGTCGACGATCAGCAGGTCGGCGCCGCGGACCACGCGCGCGTGCATCGGCAGTTGCCGGGCCGGGCCGAACGCGGTGCGCAGCCGGTAACGCACGCCGCTCTCTTCGAGCCGCACGACGATTCTCTGCGCGTTTTCGATGCTCGCGGCAATCAGGAAGATGTCGATCATGGCAGCTCTGCGGCGCTTGGCGCGTCATGCGCGGGCTTTTATTCCAGTCGTCTGTTCACGATTGACGACGCAGGCTTCGGCGCGAGTTCCTTACCGCGACGCTCCCCCGTGAAAACCATGAGCCGGCAAACGGTGTTATCGAATTCCTGCGCGGTCGCTGCGAGCCGACGAGCGGCAAGCGTCAGACGTCGGTTTCATCGTCGTCGCGCCGCTGCGCCGCGCTGCGTTCAGCGCGCACCGGCATGGCGTACAGCGCGTCGCGCAGCAGGTCGCGGCGGATCTCGGCTTGCGCTCGGCGCTCGAGCGCCTCGGCGACGACGAGCGTCAGCAGATCGACCGACGAGCCCGCCGCCTGCGCGAAAAAGCGCGCGCGCGATGCCGCGACATACCGCCGGTAAGTGCTTCTGGTTCCTCCCGAAGCGGCCGGCCTGCGAATCAGTTGTGGTTTCATGTCAGCCCCCGATGTCGAGCAGATTTGCGCCAGGTCACGCCGTCTGGTCTCAGCGCCCCGGCCGTTGGGCCAGGTCGCCGTGCCCGTGCCAACCGACGGACACGGCCCCTGGTTCACCTCGTACATTCGTCTCTCTGTGGAGACTAGCGTCTCTCCCCGCTTCATCGCGCCGGCCGATCCTCATCCGGCGCTGCCCCTTCCCTTTGCGGCGCGTCGCTAGCGAACGTTGCCAGCGCGTTGCCTGTCGTTATCGCCACCCTTTTCGCGTCGTGAGGACAAAAAGTCGAAAAGGAAAAACGGCGAAGTCGTTGCCCTTTTTTCGTCCGGTTTTGAATGGCCGCCAAACCGGTCCGCCACTCACCCGTTTGCTAACGTATTTAGAAGGCCCCGCCGCGCTCCCGCAAACACCTGATGGCTTCCCCGACCATGTCTGCGAGTGACTTTTTTACCGCCGGTCTTTTTTAATCCGGTTTTCCCCGTACCGTCGACCTGGCGGCAAAACATTTTTCTGTGCAGATCTTATTGCAATGGTTATGCCAACACGCATTCGAATTTGTAAGGCACCCGCCAAAGCTTCACTCTGGCGAGAAATCGGTTTGCTTTTGACGCAGTGCGAACCGGCCCGATTTTTGGCGTGGCGCGCATTGATTCGTTTCTGACACGCCAAAATCGCCGCACGCTGGCCGCAAAGCGCGCCTCCCGCTCCGTCTCGCCAGCCTGCTGACAGGCCGCGGGGCCGGCCGCACGCGGCTTCGCCGCTCCTTCCGACTGGCAAGGCGCCCCACCCGGCGCGGCAAAGCGCATTCGACTCGCGCTGTCCAATCTGTCGCAACTGTGAAACACGACTGCTCGCGCTCCGTCCGTTTTAGTCACGCCTTAATACCCGGGCAATTGCTACGCAATGTGCGATTGCGCGCATAACCGGCCTTGACCGCTTATTCATAAGTGATCCGTGTTAATCCGAAAATCCAACCCGCATTCTTCATCCATGTTTCTTTGTCTGGCGCTTTCAGGCGCTTTCGCTTATCGTTAGGCCATGCGCCAATCAGAGCGCTTCTATCAGGTCAACGAGGCAAGCCACGGTTCAGGTGGTTTTCACGGTTCGGGGAAAAATCGCCGGGCAGTTTCAGCAATGAACGACAAGGTCGCCGCCATTGCATGAATCGGTCCGCCATGCAGCGCGTTCCGGTTCGCGCCGCGCTTGAAGCGTGTCCCTTGTTCGTGATTGCTGCTGTCGTGAATGCGTCGCAGCCGGAGTGCAGCAACTGGCCGCCTGAATCTCACAACGTCGCACGGCAGTCCTGAGGATCGAACGGGGGGAACCATGACTACGACTTGCACGCCGGCCGATATGGAACGCACGGTTCTGTACGTGGCGAACGCGCCCGACCAGATACTCGTCGAGTTTCTGGCCGCGTCGGGATGGCAAGCCGTGCACGCAAAAAGCACGGCCGTGGCGGAACGCATGATCGAACGCGGCAACATCAAGGTCGGTCTCGTTCAGTTGCCCGAAGATTGCACGTCACAGCAGCTGTCCGCGCTCGCGCTGTGCATGCGCCGCGTCGAAACCAACTGGGTCGCGCAGATCGTGCCGGGCCAGGCCGACAACGAGCTGGTCAGCCGTTTCATCCTCGATTACTGCTTCGACTTCGTCACGCAGCCGTGGCTCAACGAGCGGCTCGTGTTCGCGCTCGGCCACGCGCATGGGCTGTCGAGCCTGCGTCAGCCGCGCGTCGTGCCGGAGCCGTCGCTCGGCCGCCACGGCATGGTCGGGCAATGCGAGCCGATGCAGCAGCTCTACCGGCGCATCGACAAATGCGGCGTGACCGATGCGCCGGTGTTCATCGCGGGCGAATCGGGCACCGGTAAGGAGCTGACCGCTCGTGCTATTCACGACCGCTCGCCGCGCGCGGGCCGCACGTTCGTCGCGATCAATTGCGCTGCGATTCCGCCGAGCCTGTTGCAGGCCGAACTGTTCGGCCACGAGCGCGGCGCTTTTACCGGCGCGGTGCAACGCAAGCTCGGCCGGATCGAGAGCGCACATGAAGGCACGCTGTTTCTCGACGAAATCGGCGACATGCCGCACGAATGCCAGGCGGTGCTGCTGCGCTTCCTGCAGGAGGGCACGATCGAGCGGCTTGGCGGCAACGGTCCGATCAGCGTCGACGTGCGCGTGATCTCGGCCACCCACGTCGATCTGGAGCGCGCCGTCGAAGCCGGGCGTTTCCGTTCCGACCTCTATCACCGGCTGTGCGTGCTGCGCCTCGTCGAGCCGCCATTGCGCGAGCGCGGCGGCGACATCAAGCTACTCGCCAATTACGCGCTCAGCATGTACAAGCAGGACGGCGCGCGCAAGCTGCGCGGCCTGTCGAGCGACGCGATCGTCGCGATGTCGAACTATCCGTGGCCCGGCAACGTGCGCGAGCTGATCAACTGCGTGCGCCGCGCGGTCGTGATGAGCGAGGGCCGCTTCATCACCGCGAGCGACCTCGGCCTACCCGAAGCTGACAATGGCCCGGCGGTCACGCTGGCGGAAATCCGCAGCAAGGCCGAAAAGGATGCGATCGAGAACGCGCTGCTGCGGCACGGCTACAAGCTGTCCGATGCGGCGGCCGAACTCGGCATTTCGCGCGCGACGCTGTACCGGCTGATGCACGCGAACCGGCTGCATCAGGAGCCGGCCGGACGCGGCGCGAGCAGCGGCCCCCATGCCGATGACGAAGCAGAGCGCCAGACCTCTTCAGTGGCATAAGCGCGGATTTAAGCGTTTTTTGTAGTGAACGCTTAGCAGCGCACGGTCACGGCGATTGAGCATTCCCGACTTTCCGCGCTCTGCCCGCACGTAGCGTGGTCGTCGAGAACATCCTCGCGCCGCCGCCAGCATTGCCACCCGGCAAGCGGCCACCTACCTCCTGCGCCGCCCCGCCCACGGGGCTTTCCGGGCAAGCTTTCTGCTGCCTTCGACAGGCCTGCCGGCCAGCATCGGCTATCCTGTCGGGTCAACGCCCCGCCTGACGGGCGCCGCTCTCGCGGCCCTTTCGCCCGTCCGGCGGGCCTCCGCCGCAGGAACTTCAGCGCCCCGCCCCGTGTCGGTCCCGGGTCACCCCGCTGAAACAGCCCATGTTCCGGCACAATCGTCCGCACTGGCTTCATCCCGCTTTACACCCTATGCAAAAATTTCTGCGTGTCTGTTTTTTCATTTTTCTGCTCGCCGGCGCGGCGCCCGTCTTCGCCGCCGCGCCTGAGCCTGCCCATCCAACGCCCGCGACACCCGCTTCCGCCGCCGTCACGCTGACACCTCAGCAGGCCCGCGACGCGCTCGCTGTCCTGAACGACCCCAAACGCCGCGCGCAAGTCGCCGATACGCTGCAAGCGATCGCCGCGGCCGGCGCGTTGAGCGCGCCGCCCGCATCCGCACCGGCGGCGGCGTCGGCGCCGGCCGCCGCAAGCGGCGCAGCCGCGCTCGTGCCGGACGCGTTCAAATCCAATGGCCTCGCCTCGCAACTCGCGCGTGAGGGCGCGCATTACGCCGGCCATCTCGCGACCTCGCTGCGCGGCTCGATCGCCGCGCTGCTCGACGTCGCGTCGGTGCGCGCATGGTGGAACTGGCAGTTCGCCAATCCGCACGCGCGCGCGGTGCTGTTCGAGGTGCTGTGGTCGCTGCTGGCCGCGCTGATCCCCGCTCTGGTGCTTGAATGGCTGACGCGGCGGCTGCTGCGGCGCGTCTATCGGGTGATCGCCGCGCGCCGCGAAGCCGCGCTGCAGGATGACAACGACAACTCACCGCCGCCCGCGCACGCCGCCGGCGCCGCGCCGGCAGGTCATCCGCCGACCAGCACGCCGCCGCTGCCCCCGCTGTCATCGGTGCCGTCAGTGCTCGAAGCGGAGGCGCAAGCCGTCACGACTGGCCCGGCCGCGCCGTACGCGACGCCATCCGCCAAAGGCCGCGCCATCGAAGCCGAAGGCAAGCGCAACGCGACGCACCACTGGACGCTGCTGCAACGTCTGCCCCGCGCGTTGCTGATCACGCTGGTGCGGCTCGTGCCGATCGCGGTGTTCCTCGGCGCGGCGAGCGCGCTGATGTCGATCTTCACCGGCAACGGCACGCCGCAGGATCGCGCGCTCGATTCTCTGATCGACGTCTATGTGGTGTGCCGCTGCGTCGTGATCGTCGGCGCATTCTTCCTGCAGCCGAGCGCACCGCGTCTGCGGCTGCTGCGCATGGGCGATGCGTGGGCCGCGTTCGTGCTCGGCTGGATCGTGCGAATCGTCAGCGTGGTCGGCGCCGGCGTCGCGCTAGCCGAAGTCGCGCAGGCGCTTGGCATGAACGACGCCGCGCATCTCGCGCTGCTGAAAGTGGTCGCACTCGCCGGTCACGTGATGATCTCGATCCTCGTGCTGCACTGCGCGAAACCGGTCGCCAACAGGATCCGCAATCGCTTCGCCGCTCACGAGTCGTTGGAGATGTTCGGCAACGCGTTCGCGGACGCGTGGGCCGTGGTGACCGTGGTCATCGTGATGGGCCTGTGGTTCGTCTGGGCCTTCGACGTACGGAACGGCTATCACGCGCTCGTGAATATCGGCGGCATGACGCTCGCGATACTGATCGGCGCGCGGCTCGTGTCGATCGTGATCTTCGGCGCGCTCGCGCGCATCTTCCATGCGCAGGACGATGCGTCACACTCGCTCGTGCATCAGCACGCCTACCGATACTATCCGGCGCTGCGGCGCGTGATCGGCTGGATCATCGGCAGCGTCACCGCGCTGGTGCTGTTGCAGGCGTGGGGCGTCGACGTCGTCGATCTGTTCCGCAGCGGCACGATCGGCCACCGGCTCGCCTCGGCGCTCGCGACGATCGCCGTCGCCGCGATCATCGCGCTGGTGGTGTGGGAGATCGTCAACGTGTCGGCCGAACGTCGCCTCGATAACTGGACGAGCAGCGGCGATCTGGTGCGCGCCGCGCGTCTGCGCACCTTGATGCCGATGCTGCGCACCGCGCTGTTCTGCGTGATCGCGCTCGTCGTCGCGCTGACCGCCCTGAGCCAACTCGGCGTGAACATCGGCCCGCTGCTCGCGGGCGCGAGCATCTTCGGCGTCGCGCTCGGCTTCGGCTCGCAGAAGCTCGTGCAGGACTTCATCACCGGCATCTTTCTGCTGATGGAAAACGCGATGCAGGTCGGCGACTGGGTCACGCTCGCGGGCGTGTCGGGCACCGTCGAATATCTGTCGATTCGCACCGTGCGGCTGCGCGGCGGGGACGGCTCGCTGTTTACGGTGCCGTTCAGTTCGGTGTCGACCGTGAACAACACGAATCGCGGCATCGGCAACGCGGCGGTGCGCGTGAATATCGTGTTCGGCCAGGACGTCGAGCGCGCGATCGAGACGCTGAAGGAAATCGGCGCATCGCTGCGCACGGACGACAACTTCAAGGACGGCATCCTGGCGGACTTCTCGTTCTGGGGCGTCGATGCGGTCGACGGTTCGGCGATCACGCTGGCCGGCCAGATGCAATGCCGCGATACGTCGCGCTGGGGCGTGCAACGCGAATTCAACCGACGCATCCTCGAACGCTTCAGCGAACTCGGCATCGAGATCGCGAATCCGCAGCGTCATCTGCTCACGTGGGACCCGGCGAGCAAGGCCAGGTTCGATACGGGCCTGCCGCGCGAACGCCATGGCGACCGGCCGGACGGCGACGCCGCGGGGGACGGCCACGCTCCGCACAAGGGCGACGCGCCGCTCGACGACCAGATCCCGGTTGATCCGAGCCCGGCCGGCGGCCCTGGTACGCCCGGCAATCCGGGCTCGACCTCGCCGCACGCGTGACGCGTCGCGCGTCGCGCGCGTAAAGGTTCGCTAGCGCGGCGCTAGCGAACCTGCCACCAGCGCGGCAACAGGCGCCGCACTTCCGGCCTGCGAAAGCGGTCGTCGATCAGATGCACGACGCCGCGGTCCTCTTCGGTGCGGATCACGCGCCCCGCCGCCTGCACGACTTTCTGCAAACCCGGATACAGGTACATGTAGTCGTAGCCATTGCCGAAGCGCGCATCGAGCGCGCGGCGCATCTGCTCGTTGACGTCGTTGATCTGCGGCAGACCGAGCGTCGCGACGAACGCGCCGATCAGTTGCTGCCCGGTCAGATCGATACCCTCCGAAAACGCGCCGCCGAGCACCGCGAAGCCGATGCCCTGATTCATCGTCCTGAAGCGCGCGAGAAACGCATCGCGCGCGGCTTCGTCCATGCCGGGTTCCTGCGCCCACACCGGCAAGCCGGGGTGCCGCTCGCGCAGCAGCGCGACCACGCGTTGCAGATAGTCGAAACTGCTCAGGAACCCGAGATAATTGCCGGGCTGGGAGTCGTACTGCTTCGCGATCAGCTCCACGATCGGCGCGAGCGAGCGTTCGCGGTCACGCCAGCGCGTCGACACATGAGCGGCCACGTGCACCTGCAACTGCTCCGCGCGAAACGGTCCCTCGACGTCGAGCCATTGCGTGTCCTCGGCTAGCCCAAGTGTGTCGCGATAGAAATGCTGCGGATTCAGCGTGCCGGAGAACATCACCGTGGTACGCGCGGCCGCATAGCGTGGCGCGAGGAACGGCGCGGGGATCACGTTGCGCACGCAGAGCGTCGCACTGGTTTTGTCGCGCGGCGCGTAGCGGTCGGCGCTCAATGTCACGTCGAACATCGAGTGCTCGCCGAACTGCTCGGCGAGCGCGACGAAGTGCATCGCGTCGAAGAAAACCCGCAGCGCATGTTCGTCGATCGACAACGGCGCGTCGGCGAGCTGATCCGTTACCGCGCCGATCAGATTCTGCGCGGCGGACAGCAATTTGCCGGGCACCTCCGCGTACACCTGATAGCTGGACGTCTGCGTGCGCTTCACCGCATTCCACTCGCGCTGCAAGCGTTCGAGCGGCTTCTTCAGCGCCACCGGCGCGCTCTTGCGCGCGAGCCGGAACGCGCTTTGATCTAGCGACGCGGTATACATGCGCCGCGCGCGTTCGAGCAGGTTGTGCGCTTCGTCGACCAGCACGCCGGCGCGCCACTGGTTGATCTGCGTGAGCGCATGCAGCATCGCGCTCCCGTCGTAGTAGTAGTTGTAATCGCCGACGATCACATCGGCCCAGCGCGCGAGCTCCTGCGACAGATAGTACGGACAGATATTGTGCGTGAGCGCAGCCTCGCGCACCGCCGCGCGATCGAGCCGTGGCGTCGCCAACGCGGCGGCGCGCGCCGCATCGAGACGGTCGTAAAAGCCGCGCGCGAGCGGACAGGACTCGCCGTTGCAGGCTTTGTCCGGATGCTCGCAGGCTTTGTCGCGCGCGACGAGTTCGAGCGTTCTGAGCGGCAACGGCGCGCTCTGGTGCAGCGAGTCGATCGCATCGAACGCGAGCGCGCGGCCCGGCGTCTTCGCGGTCAGAAAGAACACGCGATCGAGCCGCTCTTCGCCGCAGGCTTTCAGCAACGGAAAAATCGTCGCCAGCGTCTTACCGATACCGGTCGGCGCCTGCGCCATCAACGGCTTGCCGTCGCGTGCCGCGCGATACACGGCCACCGCGAGCTCGCGCTGCCCGCGCCGAAACCGCCCATACGGAAACTGCAACGCGACGAGCGCCGCGTTGCGCGCGACGCGATGCGCGTCTTCCTGCACGGCCCAATCGAGAAATCGTTCACACTGGTCGACGAAGAAGATTTCGAGTTCGCGCGCGCTGTGCTGCTGCGTCAGCACGGTTTCCTTCTGACTGCCGATATCGAAGTACACGAGCGCGATCGTCAGCTCGCCGAGCCCGCGCGCCCGGCACAGCAGATGCCCATACACGAGTGCCTGCGCCCAATGCAGCACGCGATGATTCGCGGGCATACGCGCGAGATCGCCGCGATACGTCTTCACTTCTTCGAGCCGGTTCGCGATTCCGTCGTAGCCGTCCGCGCGGCCACGCACGGTCAAACTGCGATGCGTGCCCGTCAGCGTGAGTTCGGTTTCGTAGCCGCTCGCGCGACGGCCGGCGACCATCTGATGACCCGCGATGCCTTCGAGCGAAGTCGGCGCGGGCGTGAAGCGCAGATCGAGATCGCCGCGCCGAGCGGTGAATTCGCACATCGCGCGGACGGCCACCACGTAGCTCATACGACGCGCTCCGCTGCGGCTTGCGTCGCGGCGTCCGCTTCGCTCTGCGCCTCTTGCCCGGCCCAGCGCACGTCGACGACGCGCACCGGCATGCCGTGCTGCGCGCAGTACGCGAGCCAGCGGATCTGGTTGTCCTGCAGACGATCGCCGGGGCCTTTCACCTCGATCAGTTCATAGCGACGCTCGGCCGGCCAGAACCGGATCAGGTCGGGCAAGCCCGAACGATTGCCGCGAATGTCGCGCAGCAAGCGCTCGAAGCACAGCTTCAGATGCGCGGCGGGCAGACAGTCGAGCGCGAGCGCGATGAGCTCGGGCGTCAGCAGTCCCCAGAATACGAACGGCGACTGCATGCCGGCCTTGTCGTGCAGATGCCGCAGAATCGTGTCGCGATAGACGCCGCTATCGAGCTGCGCGAAGCACGCGGCGAACTGCGTGGCGCGACGCGCGTGAAAGTCCGGCGCGTGCAGATCGGCTGGTCCGCGTTGGAACGGATGAAAAAACGCGCCGGGCAACGCCGTGAACACCGGCTCCCAGCACAGCAGGCCGAACAGCGAATTGATCAGCGCGTTCTCGACGTAGTGCACCGGCGCGGCGTCGCTGCTCAAATGATCGCGCACCAGGTACTCGACGGCCACCGGCGTATCAGGCTTCGGCAACACCAGCGTGCCGCGCTCCACAGGCCTCGCCGCTGCTGCGCGCGGCACCGGCTCGCCGCACTTGCGCCGCAAGCGCGGCAACATCCGGGCGACGCGCTGCGCCTCTTCTTCGCTCTCAGGCGCGGCATCGGCCTGCGAGGCCAGCGCCAGCGCTTCGCCGTAACGCTCGCTGCGCTCGAGCACGCGCATGCGTCGAAGACGCGCGCCGGGCCAAGTGCACGCGTCGTACACCGCGAGCGCGGTGTCCCACTGCCCGCGCCGCTCGCAATCCTGGCCGATCCGGAACAGTAGTTTCGCGCGACGCATTTCGAGCCACGGATTCGCGGTGCCGATCGAGCGGACGGTCGCGATCAGTTCGTGAAGGGTGGGGGTGTCGGTGCCGACCGGTAGCCATTCGAGCGCTTCGCGGCACGCGTGCAGCGCGAGATAAACGTCGACGTCCGCGCGTTGCTGGAACGCACGCGACAAAGGCCCGAACGCGACCTTCTCGTACTGGAACACGCCAAGATCGGCGAGCACGAACTCCGACCAGTCCTGATGCAGATTGCCGAAGAACATCAGGCGTAAGCGATCGCACAACGGCGCGATCGCGACGTGCAGCACGCGGTCCGTAGAAGCGTCGTGCCAGGCGGCGAGCGGACGTGATGTGCATGCTTGCGCGTCGCCGCTTGCGGTTTCGTAAAACTCGCGCAGCATTTCGAGCAGATCCGGTTTGCGCAAAGCCTTTGCGCCGGGAATCCGCGCGATCGCGTCCGCGAAGATGTCCAGCAATTGCGCACGCGTGCTGAGCGCAAACAGGTCGTCGAGAGACAGGGCCGGCTCGGTGTCGATCCAACGATGCACCGTCATCGGCATCGCCGCCTGCAATGGACAGCCGATTTCGTCGTAAGCCAGGCGGCTCGCGCGGAACAGCATGCCTTTGCGCATCAGCATGCGCACGAGCAGCGCACGCGATGCCTGCGGCAACGTCGCGAAAGTTTCCAGAAAAGCGTGCTCTTCGTCGTCGAGCAGATCGTCGTAACGCGCGGCGAGCCACGCAAGCGCGCGCTCGAAATTCAGCAGGTAGTAAGGGGCTTCAGAGCGGATCTCTGAGCGAGCATCGGTTGCCACGGACTTTGTGCGGGACCTGTATGTTTATACAGTGATGATAGCAAAGTCCGGCGCTGCGACCGCCGCGCATCAGCCCGCGAGCCACACGACCGTCAGCGAGCGCACGCCCTGCGCGCCGCGAATCAGTACGCCCTCGATATCGGCGGTGGCCGAAGGGCCGGTAACGAGCGCCGCGTAACGCGCCCTGCGGAAATCGTCGCGACGATAGACGTCTTGCAGTCCATCGAGCAATTGCGCCGGATCGAGCAGCACGACCAGATGCTGAACGATGTAGCCCAATGCATTGACCACATATTCGCGCTCGCTAAACCACACCGAGCCGGTTTCGGCGACGCCAAAGCGCGCACGGACCAACCCGACGTCGACGTCCTGCAGCGATGCGGGGTCCGTATCCGCGCCGATCTTGCGCGTGCCCGGCACTTCGGCGCTCGCCGATGCGATCGATGCCGCCGCGCCAAAACGCTCGCGAATCAGATCGCTGACGTCGCTCGCGCTGACCGCTTCGACGCACGTGCCGCCCATCGTTTGCAACGCCGCCGTGAAGCGCGCCCGCAGATCGCCGCCAACCGCATCGAACAGCGGCACGTCGGGACGCGGCCGCGCGGCCGGTTGCGCGGCGCGCACCTTGGCGAGAAAAGCCTCACGCGTTGTCATCGCCGCCTCCGCGATTCTTTTTGTACCAGGCATGAAAGGTCATCTTCGGCGCCTCCGGCAATTCGCGCTGCCGGCCCCAGATATTCAGAGGGTTGTACAGCACGAAATTCGGCAGCCGCCGCAACGCGCTGCCCATCGACGACACCGTCGCGCGATACAAGGTCGGACTCGATAGCAGACGCCCCGCCATCTTCAGGACCTCCTGCTTCACGAACGGCACTTCGTGCTGCTCCGCGATCACCGCGCGCCACTTATAGATCTGCTCGTGAATGTTGATCTTCACGGGACACACATTCGTGCAACTGCCATTGAGTGTCGATGCGAACGGCAACGCGCTATAGCGTTTCAGATCGAACGTCGGATTGATGATCGCGCCGATCGGCCCCGAATAGGTGCCGCCATACGACAGGCCGCCGCTGCGTCGATAGACCGGACACGTATTCATGCACGCGCCGCAGCGGATGCATTTGAGCGAGTACCAGAAGTCCTCCATCGCGAGCCGTTCGGAGCGGCCATGATCGACGAGGATGAAATGCATCTCGGTGCCCGGCCGCGGCGCACGAAAATGCGACGTGTACTGCGTGATCGGCGAACCCAATGCGCTGCGCGACAGCATGCGCACGAACACGCCGAGATCCGACACCTTCGGTATCAGCTTCTCGATTCCGATCGATGCGATATGCAGCGGCGGCACGTTCGCCGAAAGATCGGCATTGCCTTCGTTCGTGCAGACGACGACCGTGCCCGTTTCCGCCACCGCGAAATTGCAGCCGGTCATGCCAGCCGTTTTCTCGCGCACGAAATACGGCCGCGTATTCATGCGCTGGCTTTCGGCCAGATAGTGGATATCGCTATTCTTCGGATCGGTGCCGATGGTCCGGCCGAACAGCTCGGCCACGTCCGCGCGCAGCTTGTGCACGGCCGGCACGACCATATGACTCGGGTCCTGATGATCGAGCTGCTGGATGCGCTCGCCGAGGTCCGTTTCCATCACGGTCATGCCGCGCGGTTCGAGATACTCTCGCATCCGGCATTCGTCGGTCAGCATCGACTTGCTCTTCACGAGCGTCGTCATGCCGCGCTCGGACATCAGCTTGTGGACGATCGCGTTGTGCTCTTCCGCGCTCGCTGCCCAATGCACGACCACGCCATTGGCCTCGGCCGCCGCCGCGAACTGCTCCAGGTAGTCGGCCAGATGCGACAGCGTGTGTTCCTTGATGCCCGACGCCAGCGAGCGCAACGTTTCCCATTCGGCAATGCCGTGCGCCTGCGCGTCGCGCTTCTCGCGCAGGTCCCACAGACGCTTGTCGTGAAACGCGACATGCTCGGTCTTGCTGATGAAAGAACCCGCGGCTTTGGCGTGATCGATGCGGTGATGGTCGCCGCTCATGCGCGTGCTCCATTGAGAACCTGCGCGATATGAATGAAGCGCGCGTCGGCTTTCATGCGTTCCGCGCAACCCTGCTGGTGCATCAGGCACGACATGTCGCCCGAAACGATGTACTCGGCGCCCGCATCCAGATGGTCGCGCACCTTGTCCTGCCCCATGCGCACCGACACCGCCTCTTCGGTGACCGAGAACGTGCCGCCAAAACCGCAACATTCGTCGGGCCTCGCCGGCTTGACGAACTCGATGCCCTTCACGCCTTCGAGCAACGCGCGCGGCTTCGAAAACGGCGTGCCGGCGATTTCCGACGCCGACGCCTGCTTCAGATGACGCAGCGCGCTGCAACTGGTGTGTAGACCGACGCGGTGTGGAAACTCGGCCCACGGAAATTCGCGCGCGCCGATCACGTCGTGCAGAAACTCGACCAATTCGTAGGCGCCTGCGCGCACTTTCTTCACTTCGTCGGTCTGCTCGAGCGCGGTCAGATGTTCGCGCACGTGATGAATGCAACTCGCGGACGGCCCGACGATGTAGTCGTAACCCGCGAAGTTGCGCGCGAATAGTCGCTCCGTGGCGGCGGCGTCCGCATGCGCGCCGCTATTGGCCATCGGCTGGCCGCAGCAGGTCTGCTGCTGCGGATAGTCGACCTCGATGCCGAAACGTTCGAGCAGTTCGAGGGTCGCGATACCGACCTCGGGATAGAACGCGTCGATAAAGCACGGGATAAACAGCGCGACTTTCATAGGCTCTTCAGGAAAAGCGGCGGGAACGATGTCTGTTGACCGGTGTGGTCGGCGATCGCGAGATGAAACGCGGCATCGAGTTCGGCGAGATTCGCGCGATCGCGCGACAGCGACGCGGCCTTCAACGCCTCGAACGCCGCGCGGATTTTCTTCAGATCGGTGGCGGTTGCGCGCTGCGCGGCATAGACCGTCGAAATCGCTTCGAGCCCCTGGCGCAACTCCAGAATGTCGGCACTGGTGCGCGGATTCTGCAGCAACAGTTCGGCAAGCGGCTTCGAGATGATGGGCGCGGTCACGTCGACCACCGTGAAACCGCCGCGCCCCGACGTTTCGATGTAACCGTCCGCCTCCAGCCGGATCAGCGCCTCGCGCAGCGATGGTCGCGACACGCCGAGCTGCGCCGCGAGATCGCGCTCGGCCGGCAGACGGTCGCCGGGCATCAGCGTGCCCGCCGAGATCAGTTGCTTGATCTGGTCGGACACCACGTCGGAAATGCGCTTGCGCGCGAAGGACGGAATCGGGGTGAATGGCATAAGCGGCGAACGATGAAGCCGGTTGACAGAGCGCGCGGCTACTCCACGGTGCGGGAATTATACCGTTCGACACCATGCGACGATTCGCCGATCTCAACGCGGCTGCCCCGTATAAAAGCTCACGAGGTCACGCTTCATCGCGTGCAGCGCGGCATCGTCGAGATACACCATATGGCCGGTCGGATAGTAGGCGATGCGCACGTTCTCGCGCAGCGACCGATCGAGGCCGAGATGCGCGAGCGCATATTCGGTCGCATAGAACGGCGTGGCGAGATCGAAGTAGCCGTTCAGCGATAACACCCGCAACTGCGGATTCTGCCGCATCGCTTCGGCCAGATCGCCGCCCGCGTAGGGCAGCTCCAGCCGTTCACCCCACCATTCGCGATGTTTCCAGTCCCATTGCTTCAACGCGTCGTCGCTGAACACCAGGTAACGGTCGCTTGGCGTGTAGTGCAGGTCGTCCGACAGATGCTGATGAAGCGCCGCATTGAACGCATTCGACACGCTGCTCACCGACGCATCGAAGTCCGGATCCTCCGATGCATCGTCGTAGTTCAGGCCTTCGAAACGCGCATCGTAGCGACCCACGCTGCGCGACTCGTTGCGCAGCAACTCGTTTCGAAAACGCGACGGATAAAGACGCAGACGGTTACGCTTCACGAACCCCACGTCCAATCCGGTGAAGTACGCGATGCGCGCGGCGATCGCGTCGCGCTGATCGTCGGGCAGCGCATCGCCCTGTTCGAGCGCCTGCGCATAAGGTCCGCGGGCGAACGCGCGTGCTTCGTCGAGAAAGGCCGGCAGGCTCGCGGGCTTCGGCGTGACCTTGTCGTGATACCACGCGATCGCCGCGAAACTCGGCAGATAACTCTCGCTCCTGAAATCGTTGCCGGGCGCGAACGCCGCGGAATTGAGCACCGACGACAGCAGGATCACGCCGTTCAGCGCGATATTGTTCTGCCCCAACTGATAGGCGAGCATCGCGGCGCGCGCGGTGCCATACGATTCGCCGAGCAGGTACTTCGGCGAATTCCAGCGCTGATTCACCGTCAGATAACGGTCGATGAATTGCGCAAACGCGCGGACGTCCTGATCGACGCCCCAGAAGTCCTTGCCCGTGCCATGCCCGACCGGTCTCGACAGGCCCGCGCCGACCGCGTCGATGAACACGAGGTCGCTGGTATCGAGCAGGCTGTCGGGGTTGTCGTCGAGCGTGTACGGCGCGGGCGGCGTGCTCGCGGGGCTCGCGGTGCGCACGCGTTTCGGGCCGACCGAGCCCATCATCAGGAATACGCTGCCGGCGCCTGGGCCGCCGTTGAACAGAAAGGTGATCGGACGCGTCGCAGGCGTCCTGCTCGGCACCGTGTACGCGACATAGAACACGCTCGCGTTCGGCGCGCCGGTCTTGTCGTGCAGCAACAGATTGCCCGCGCTCGCCGTGTAGTCGAGCTTGCGGCCGTTCAGGCGAAGCGAATGCGTGGTGACGCTGGTGGTTTCGGGCGGCACGGGAATCGCGGGCGTCGAAGCCCTGTCGTTGCGAGGCGTTGCCGTCGCGTCGGCCGAGTCCGGTGCATTCGATGCAGCCTGCGTGTCGCCACGCGCAGCCGTCCGCCTGCGCGGCTCGCCGTTCGGGCGCGCCGTCATCGCGTGCGGCTCGCTCGATTCGCCGACCGGCGACGCGTTCGCCTCCGGCCCCTGGCGTGGTGCGATCGGCGCGAATGCGGCGGCGTCCGTGCTTCCCCCCGTTGCCGTGCTTTCCGAGGTGCTCGACGCATCGGCCTGTTCGGCTGCCATGCACCGTTCGCCGAACGGCACCACACCAGCGACAGAAAGCGTCACCGTCAGCGCGGCGGCCGGTAATCCGGCTGTCAGCAAGCGGCGCAATGAAGAAGAGAAGCGATGGATCATGAAGTTTTCCGCGACGAGTCGAAACGCGCTGGAATCGGGCTAGCCGGGTTCGGGAGCACACCCGGCGCTCGATTCTTGACGCAAGTTTGCGCGGCGTCAACCGTCGGCGCCACAGCACGCCGAACATTACAAAGGGCTTTTTCCTCGACGTGGCGCAGACCTGCGCAGTCATGGCAGAATCGACAGCGCCTTCGTCGCCTTGTCGAGAATACCCAATGGACCAACTGGTACTGGATGCATTCGACGCTGCCGCGCTGATCCCCGGCTTTCGCGCGCCGCAACTGCCGCACGAGCAGCCCGACCTCTCGACGCTCGACGCCGCCGACCACGCGATGCGGCACTGGACTAGCACCGTCAACGGCCCGCTGGCGCCCGGCTCCGACGTGCACCGGCAGGAAATGTGCCGCATGTTTCGCGAGACCTTCAATCCGTATCGCCCGTCCGTGCTCGCATGGCCGCAGCTCGAAGCCGCGACGCTCAAGCGCATCGTCGATCTGCCGATCTGGGACATCGCCGTGCAAACCGAAGGCAGGGCGCGCCTGCGCATGGCCGCCTACGCGGCCACGCTCGACACCCCGGAGCTGCGCGACGCACTTGCGCTGAACGCGTGGGAAGAGAACCGCCATAAGGAAGTGCTGTCGCGCATGGTGCATGCGTATGGCATCGCGCTCGCGAGCGAGCCGTCGTACGTCTATCCGAAAGACACGGAACGGGCTTACCTCGTGACCGGCTATAGCGAATGTATCGACAGCTTCTTCGCGTTCGGCCTGTTCGAGGTGGCGCGGCGCTCGGGCCTGTTCCCGCCGGCACTGACCGAGACATTCGAGCCGGTGATGCAGGAAGAGTGCCGCCATATTCTGCTGTTCGCGAACTGGGTCGCCTGGCATCGCGCGCAGCTTTCATGGTGGCAGCGCATCCGCTTCGAGCTCAAGGTGGCGGGCGTGTGGGCGTTTCTGGTGTGGGAGCGCATTGGGCTCGCACGCGCGATGGATGCTGAGGGCAACGTCCAGGAGCACGATAACAACTTCACGGTAAACGGCGCGCAGTCGGTAACGGATGTCGATATCAGCGTGCCCGAATTGATGCAACTGTGTCTTCAGGAGAATGAGCGGCGATTTGCTGGGTATGACCCACGGCTGTTGCGGCCCGAAACGATGCCTCGGCTGGTGCGCTTCGGCTTGAAATTCGTGCGCAGGAAAAAGTAAGCCGCGCCGAACGCACTGCCCAGCCACCTTCGGCTGGCCGTGGTGCCCACCGACCGGATCTTCGCAATCTACAACCCACCGCCCTCTTAGCCCCGCCCCCCTTCCACGAACCGCGCGATCCTCTCGCACGCCTCGATCAATCGATCCTCGCCCACCACCAGCCCCAACCTCACGAAGCCGTTCGCCGTCTCCCCGAACGCACTCGCGTCGAGCACGGCCACGCCTTGTGCGCGAAACAGCTGCCATGTGAACTCGGTCGTATCGAGCCCGGTCCCGCTGACGTCGACCATCATGAACATGCCCGCTTCGGGCAACAGGCACCGCAAGCCCGGCACACGATGCAAACGCTCGAACACGACGTCGCGCCGCCGCCGGTAGATCTCGCGAATATCGGCGACGATCTCCGCCCTGTTCTCCAAAGCCGTCAACGCGGCCTGCTGGATGAAACCCGGCAGGCCGTACAGCATCGCGAGCGCGAGCCGCGCCATGTGCTCGATCAGCGTCGCGGGCCCGATTGTCCAGCCGACACGCCACCCCGCCATCGCATGCGACTTCGACAGACTGCCGAGCGTGACCGTGCGCTCCGCCATGCCGGACAGCGACGCAATGCTCACGTGATCGCGTTCGAACGTGAGTTCCGCGTACACCTCGTCGGACAGCACCCACAGGTCGTGCTCGCACGCGAGCCGCGCGATGCGCTCGAGATCGGCGCGCTGCATCACCACGCCGGTCGGGTTGCACGGCGTCGCGAAGAATATCGCCCTCGTGCGCGGCGTGATCGCCGCTTCGAGCGCGTCGCAGTCGACGTGAAACGCGCGCGCCGGATCGACCGGCACCGCGACGAGCGTCGCACCCGCCGCGCGCACGCAAGCCTCGTAGGTCAGATACATCGGCTCGGGAACGATCACTTCGTCGCCCGCTTCGAGCAGGCACAGCGACACCGCGAACACGCCGTTTTGCGCGCCGGCGGTCAGCACCACGTTGGCGGCGCTCACGTCGCATCCCGTCGTGCGCGCGTGCTCGGCGGCGATCGCGGCGCGCAGCGGCTCGCGACCGGCCATCGCCGTATAGTGCGTATCGCCGGCCCGCAACGCATCGATGGCGCGCTCGACGATCGGCGCGGGCGTCGAGAACTCGGGATCGCCAACGCTCAGCACGATCACGTCTTCGCCCCTGGCAGCCGCCTGCTGCGCGACCCGATGAATTTCCCACGCCGACGTGCGCCGCCCTTGCAGTCGCTCGACCAGATTCGAATACTTCATTGCGCTCACCCGTTGTTGTGCGGTCCGTTCCGCCGATCTCTTTCCATTCGACCCGCCAATGTAAAGGCACGCCGGCGAAACGTCCAGATACGAAAAAGGGTCATGCGAGCGGATAACCTCGCATGACCCTGTGCGCAATGTACTGCTGTTTGAATGACTGCTTTGCTTCAAACCCCCGTTAAAACTTCGGCGCGTCAAAGCTGCCGGCGCAGTTCAGCCGGCGGCACCTTCATCAGATGCCGGTATTTCGCCACCGTGCGTCGCGCGACCAGCACGCCCTGATCCGCGAGCATCTTCGCGAGCGTCACGTCCGACAGTGGATCACGCGTATTTTCCGCGGCGATCATCTCCTTGAGCAGCGCGCGCACCGCGGCGGCCGAGCAGGTTCCGCCGCTTTCGGTGCCGAGCTCGCGCGGGAAGAAATGCTTGAACTCGAAGATGCCGCGCGGCGTCGCCATATATTTGTTGCCCGTCGCGCGCGAGATCGTGGATTCGTGCAGGCCCAGCTCGTCAGCCACGTCACGCAGCACCATCGGCTTCAGCGCGATCTCGCCGTACAGGAAGAACGCCTTCTGATGCGCGACGATGCATTCGGCAACCCGCTGGATCGTATCGAAGCGCTGTTGCGCGTTGCGGATCAGCCAGCGCGCCTCCTGCAGCTGCTGCGCGAGCGGCGAACGGCTCGCGCCGGCCGACTGCGCGAACAGCTGCGCATACATGCGATGGATCCGCGCCCGCGGCTGCACCGCCGGATTGATCGACACGACCCACTTGTTGCGCACCTGACGCACGATCACGTCGGGCACGACATAGTTGTCCTCGGTGCGGCCGTAGCAATTGCCGGGCTTCGGATCGAGCTTGCGCACCAACGCGCAAGCCACACGCAATTCCTCCGCGCTGCAGCCGATCTGTTTTTGCAACTCGGCCTGCTCGCGGCGCGCGAGCCTTTCCAGATGATGCTCGGCGATCTGCCGCGCGACGTCACGTCCCGGCGTATTGGCGGGTAGCGCATTGATCTGCAGCGCGAGGCATTCCGATAGCGAACGCGCGCCGAGCCCCGGACGATCGAGCGCCTGCACGAGGCGCAACGCCACCAGCAGTTCTTCCTCGGTCAGCGTGGGTTCCAGATCGACGCTATCGGCCAGGTCGGCCAGCGACTGCCGCAGATAGCCGTCGTCGTCGAGCGCCTCGATGATGAAACGGGCCACCGCGCGATCGCGGTCGTCTAGCCGGTACAGGCGCAACGCGTCGTGCAACTGTTCGCGCAGCGTGGGTTGCGAGCGAGCCCAATCGGCCGGGTCGCTGCCGTCCGCGTCGCCGTTCTGGCGCGTCGAGTTGCGCGAACCGTAGTCGCCGGAAAAATCGGCGGGCATGTCGTCCTGGCCCGCGCTTTCGAGCGTATCGCTACCGGCGCTTTCCGCCGGCAGTCCGTCCGGCTCGGCGGCGGCAAGCGTATCGACGGCGGGCGGCGCGTTGGCGTCTTCACCTTCGCCTGGCGTCGTGCCGGCGAGCGCGACGTCTTCCGCTTCGGATGAGTCGTATTCGAGGAACGGATTGGTATCGAGCGCCGTGCGCAATTCCTGCTGGAACTCGAGCGCCGACAATTGCAAGAGCCGCACCGACTGCTGAAGACGAGGCGTCAGTGCGAGAGACTGCCTTGTACGAAGTTCGATTGAAGGCATTGGAGTGATCCCGTTCGTTAATAGCCTCAGACTCAACGAGCCGAGTTCACTGACCAATGCAACGTCCGTACCAGATCGCGCAAGACGCTGTTTTGATTGCGCTTTGTTTATTCAGGCGGATGAATTGCCCTGACCGGGCGCGCCGGTTTTTACAAACGGCAGGCAATTTCCGGTCCCTTTCTTCACCTCTCCGTCGACCTCGCGCATGGCCGCGCCGCAGCCCTATTCGTCAGTCGAAACTCCGCGGTGCATGCGGCTTTCGCGAGCGACATGGATTGGCTCGCAGCCGGCAGGCACGATGGTTGCGGAGCGACGGTGTGTGGACGGACACCGCCCTTCGCAAACACCTCGATCGAGCGCGGATGCGAGTACAGCGTCCGGTGTCGAGAAACGGGCCCCTGACGGTACCGTAGCGGCGACGACCCCACGTGTCTCATCAGCGGCTTCGGCCGCGATCGGCCACCGGCCAACAAGACCGCCATTTTCATTACCACCTGATGGAGAGAACCATGAAGACGATCCAGCTTCTGAAGACCGCAGGCAGCATCGCCGTCGTCGCGTTCGCGCTGAACGCGAACGCCCAGACCAGCGCTTCGGCCCCGCCAGCGTCGTCGGAAAGCATCGGCCAGCATATCGACGATGGCACCATCACGACCAAGGTCAAGGCTGATCTGCTTGCCGCGAAGAACGTCAAATCGACGCATATCCACGTGAAGACCCGCAAGGGCGTCGTGTGGCTCACGGGTTCGGTGCCTTCGGCCGACGACAAGTCCGCCGCCGAAGATGTCGTGCAAAGCGTGAAGGGCGTAACCAGCGTGAAGAACCATCTGAAGGTCGCGGCTGACTGATATCCGCGCGATCGGGTCGCACCGATTCGACTGAACAGAACGTAACAGAGCCGGCTGGCAGAGCCGGCTCTTCCTTATTGCACTGACGCGTCGATCAATGCTTCATCGCCGCATACTGGTCGCGCAGATCGCGCACGCGGTCATGCGTTTGCAGCACGCCCTGGTACTGCCGCTCGACGATTGCCCGCACGTCCGCCGGCAAATCCTTCTCCAGCGCGTCGTGATAGCGTTTCTTCGCGACGTCCTCGCCTTTTTCGCACTCGGCAAGAATCGCATGGTCGCTGCGATTCGCTACCGCCGATTTCACGTCGACCCAGCCGCGATGCAGCGCACCGCTCATGCTGCCGCCGGTTTCGGGCTTGCCGCCCAGGGTCTGAACGGCATCCTGCAACTCACGCGCACCGCGCGAGCAGTCCTCGGCACTCGAGCGGAACAGCATCTTCAGCTGGTCGTCGTGCGCATCCTCGGCTGCCTTCATAAAGCCCTTTTCGCCATCCTTCGACGTTTCGACCAGTTCATTCAATACGGAAACAACGTTGGTAGCCATTCAATACCTCCAAGGGTTTCGTTCATCGCGGAATCCGCCGCGCGGGGCTTTTTATGTGCCTCGCGATGAATCGGTTCGACGCGCGGCGGGCTGCATTTGATAGCACGCATCACGCGTGCCCGGCACCTCGCGCGAGCCGATGCATAGCGAAAGGCAGCTCGAACGAGCGCAGCCGCCGCGCGATGCGCGGCAACCGGGGGTGTCGCGCGACGTCGAAACAGCGCGGAAAACGGAAAACGGCCCGATGATCGTCATCGGGCCGTTTTTTGTTGGTATGCCGCGTCGCTCATATCACGCGCGCTTCTCCGCGAATTCCTTGATCGGCTCAGGAGTCTTCAGCGGATCGAAATCGGCCCAGCGTCCCTGCTGCCAGCGGCCGGTCGCCTTCTCGATCGACAGGCCGCCCGCTTCACGCAGCACGCGCGCGGCGTCCAGCTGATTGTCGGGCGACACGTGCACGGCGACGAGCACGCCCGAATCGCGCGACTCCTCGTGATACGGCACGCGATGGTCCGATTTGCCGCGCTCCGTGGTGCGCGACATCGCGCCGACCAGCGAGCCGACATACGCGCCGACGCCGGCCGCGATCAGCGACACCAGCAGCGGCGCGGAAAACACCGCGAAGATCGCCACGCCAATCACCGCGCCAATCACCGCGCCGATCGTCACGCCCATGCCCGCGCCTTTAGGCGCTTCTCGCGCGCCGGGGTCGGTATCGGTGTCGCCGCCGATCGGGAAACGCGCATGCTGGCCGCGCGGATTGACGAAAAACAGCGTGACGTCCTCTTCCACGAAACCCGCATCGAACAGTTTTTGCGCGGCGCTTTCCGCAGCGGGAAAAGTCGTGAAGCGTGCCGCGACGATGAGTGACATACGGCCTCCTTATCGTTAATTGCCGTTCGTGGACCATCCTGGCGCCGGTGGCGCGAGTCGGAAGCAGCGCGCCCAGTCAATGCGACATGCAGCGGCGCTACGCCGCGGCGCCGCGATCCGGTTCCATGCCTTCCACTCTGAACAGTCCGCTATGCAACACTACGCCTTCTCCGTTGTTCTGGTCGAGCGCTTCCGCGCAGACCGAGCGGATGCGCTGACGGCCTCTGTCGAAAGCGGCCATCAACGCCGCTTCAAGCGCGGACTCCGCGCCGAAATGATCTTCCAGAGCCTCGGCAGTGATCGCGCAAACCACTGGCTCGCCATCGACGCGCGCAAGAAAGCGCACGGTCAGATTGGCGCCGTCGAAGGCCGCTTCGTCATCGGGGAAAGTGATCTGCATCAGAGAGTCCTCATAAGCAGGCCGTGGCAGGATCGCGTTCATGACGAGCCCTTCAATTTGCCGGCCAGTTGCTCCGCCATCTCGAGGTGATGCTTGATGGTTGGCAGCGCTTGCGCGGCCGCGGCCTTCAGTTGCGAGTCGGTGCCGCTCTCGCTTTGCTGCTGGAACAGGTCGACCGCGCGCTGATGCGCTTCCACGCCGACCTGCTCGACATAGGCCTGATCGAACTCGGTGCCCTTCAACGTCTGCAGTTTGCCGACCAGCGCGGAATCCGCGGACGGCGTCGGCTTGAAGCCCTTCTTAGCGACCAGCCCGGCCATTGCGTGCGACAGCTTCGTGTGGTCGGCGATCATCTGTTGAGCGAACTTCCTGACATGCGGATCGTTAGAGTTCTTCAGCGCGACCTTGCCAGCGGCGATTTCAGTAGCGTCCGACTTCGACGCTTCGAGCACGAACTGCTGATCCGCGGGTGACAGCGTCGTGCCGCCGGTCGGCGCTGCGCTCGCGGGCGCATCGCTCGCCTGCGCGCAGGCCGTGTCGATCGATGCCGCGCTCACGCCCAACACGGCCAGCGCGGCAGTCAACACTTGTAGGGAATACCGGAATTTCATGCATTTTCTCCCTGTCGAATCACCGATGCGCAGGCTCCGAAGCCAACGCGCCGCCCGCGATCAAGCCGCCTTGCGCTTCGTCAGTTGCGCGATCAGCGCCTTGTTGAACGCGGGAAGGTCGTCGGGTTTGCGGCTCGAAATAAGATTGCCGTCCTCGACCACTTCCTGATCGACCCACGTGCCGCCCGCGTTGCGAATATCGTCCTGCAGGCTAGGCCAGCTCGTCACCGTGCGCCCCTTGACGATCCCCGCCGATACCGGCAGCCACGTGCCGTGACAGATCACCGCGATCGGCTTCTTCGCGTTGTCGACCGCTTTGACGAACGCCTGCGCCTGCGGCAGCAGTCGCAGCGCGTCGCCGTTCACGACGCCGCCCGGCAACACCAGCGCGTCATAGTCGTCGGGACTGGCCTTGTCGAAGGTCGCATCGACGTCGACGGTATCGCCCTTGTCGACGTGTTTGAAGCCCTGGATCTTGCCCGGCTTCGCCGAGATCACATGGACCGTCGCGCCCGCCTCGGTGAGCGCGCATTTCGGCTCCATCAGTTCTGCTTGCTCGAAGCCATCTACGGCGAGTACGGCTACCTTGTAGCCATTCAGTGCATCAGTCATGCGTGCTCTCCTTCACGCGGCGCCGCGCTCATGCACTTGCCCGTGAGGCATGTGCATAGGTCTGCGCCTTCGCTAAGCGTGGTTACGCAAAACACGTGCCTGGTTGAGGCAGTGTTCAGCGGGCTGAGATTACGTTGGCGATGCACCGACGCTGCGGTTGCGCCGTTCAGCTCGAGCCGCCGCGTGTGCAAAAGCGCCGTGGTCAGACGTCGGTTTCGTCTTCGTCGGAGCGTTCCGCGCCCGGCGGCACTTGCGGTTCGACGACGTGGTCGGTGTCGATATCGCGGTCCATCTCCAACGTCGAATCGCCATCGGCCGACGCGCGCTCGCCCGTACCTGAGCGATCGGTATCGCTGCCGAGTGCGGCGTCGCCGGCTTCGAGCGCGTGATTGTCTAGCTCCGTATCGACGTCGAAATCGTGACGCCTCGCGCCCGCCACGTCGCTGCCGCTATCGGACGAGTCGCTGGGACCCAGCGCGCCCGTCGTGCCGGACGTTTGCTTGACGGTCTGCTGCGGCTCTTCATCGGGGTTGAGTGTGCTGCTCATGAAAGCTCCTTTCCGGTTGGTCACGTCGACTTTTCCGCAAGGACCGTTCCGCCTCAGCGCGCTGGTCACCTACCAGTGGCATCGCTCTTGCTTCCCGCCGATCACACGGCACACATCGCACCTACTCGTCGAACCGGTTCGAACCGGGTTTGAAACTTCTACCTGCAACAATGGCTACCGCGACTCATTCCACGACGACATCACGCAGCCCGACCACCGCGAACGGCAACACCGCACCCCAACCGATGCCGCCGGGACTGCGCCACGCCGACGACACGAGGCCCGGCTACACACGCAAGCGCGACCGGAACGGCTTCATCTATTTCGACGTCGACGGCAAGCGCATCGTCGATGAGGACGAGATTCAACGCATCAATTCGCTCGCGATTCCACCCGCGTACGAAAACGTGTGGATCTGCCCCGATCCGCGCGGTCATCTGCAGGCGACCGGCCGCGACGCGCGCGGCCGCAAGCAGTACCGCTATCACCCCCACTGGCGCGAAACGCGCGACGCCGACAAGTACGAACGGATGGCCGAGTTCGGCCGCGCATTGCCCAAAATCCGCGCGCGCGTGGCGCGTGATCTGAAGCTGCCCGGCATGCCGCTCGACAAGGTCGTCGCGGCCATCGTGCAGTTGCTCGACACGACGCTGATCCGCATCGGCAGCGCAGAATACGCGCGCGATAACCACTCGTACGGATTGACGACGCTGCGCAAGAAGCACGTGAAGATCAGGGCCGGTCAATTGCGCTTCCAGTTTCGCGGCAAGAGCGGCATCGAGCACGACGTGACAGTGGACAATCCGAACATCAAGCGCATCGTGCGACGTTGCGCGGAGCTGCCCGGTCACGACCTGTTCCAGTATCTCGACGAAGACGGCACGCGCCACGGCGTCGGCTCGACGGATATCAACGACTACCTGCGCCGCGTAAGCGGCGCGGACTTCACCGCCAAGGACTACCGCACGTGGGCCGGCAGCGTGTACGCGCTGGCGGCATTGCGCCGCTTGATGTGCAGCAGCGCGGCCGAAGCGCGTCGTCATATCGTCGCGATCGTGAAAGAAGTGGCGACGCTGCTACGCAATACGCCCGCCGTCTGCCGGCGCTGTTATATCCACCCAGCGATCATCAGCGCGTTCGAGGCCGACGAGTTGCAGAGCCTCGCGCCAGGCCAATCGCGCCGCGGACTCAAGTTAGATGAAGTGGCCTTTGCGGTGCTGCTCGCGCAGGCGGAAAAGCGTGCGGCGAAACTCGCGCGCGCATCCGGTGACAAAGGACGCAAGACGCGGGAGTCGTCGGTCGACGACAGTATCAACGGTTCGTTGACGAGTCTGCTAAAAAAGTCGCGCGTGGCGCGCAAGAAAGCCACCGCCGCGAAAGACAAAAGCGCCGCGGCACATTTGCGAGCCACGGCACGCGTGCGTATGCGGCGCGCTGCGCGGGAAATGGCCTCCGAACCGAAACCGCCGGCCCAGTGACGGGCTCAGCGCCGAATCGACCCCGGCTCAACCGTCTTCCTCGAACGCCGCCATCACGAGCCAAACGTCGCGTTCGCCGTCGCGTATCTCCGCCGCCAGCGCATAGGCATCGTTTGGCGAACATACGCGCGCGAGCGTGCTATGCGCGACTTCACCGTTGTCGAACACACGCTCCGTCAACGGCCGCACTTCCTGCTTGCCTTCGAACATCGGCTGTTGCCGACGATACACGAGCGTTTCGGCCTTCCAGTTGCTGAAGCACTCGCGAACATGCGCGAAGTCCCCGCCGCAGATGTTCGCCTGATAATGAATTTTCTTCGTCACGATTTTCTCCCTCGATGGGGAGCGCGATATCGCCGGCGCGTTACGATGAACGCACAGGTGCATGGCCGCGCCCGCATCGATCCAGCGTTACTGTCCCTTCGTATCGCTGCTGGCATCGGCGCCGGGCGTGTTCGTCGTATCGGTCATCGGCTTGTTTGCCTTCGACTTCTTGTGATGATGTTTCATCGACGAAGTCGATCCCATGGTGCTGCCCGTGACATTCGACGCGGGCTCGTTGCCCGCCGTCGGCGCCGCGGTCGCCGCGCCATGCGCGTTGCCGCCGCCGGTGCCGCTATTGCCGTTACCGCCGCCCGCCTGCGCGAACGCGGCGCCCGACGCGACGGCGCCCGACGCGACCACACATGCCGCGAACAGCCATGCCTTCGGATACTTGCTCATCTGGGTTCTCCTTGAAGTAAAAGGACGGGTGAGATCCTTCGGTTCCCTGCTGCCATCACTGAGAATCGAGCAAGGCCTATGCCGCGCGATGCAGTCGTCGCATGCGCGCATCGCGCTTTGCTGATCAGCGCTGGCGTCGGCACTGACGAAATAATTGCAAACGCGCTCGCATCCTTTACGCACGCGGTGCCTCGTCGCGCGGATGCGCCGCGCGCCACGGCGTAACGGCGCCGCATGGCTAGATGGAACGGCCGTTGCTAAATGCCTCGGTACATTCACCCCTTCAAAAAGGAGCCCATCATGGTGATGCAGACCCAGACACAAGGTGCGAACATCGTCGGTAAAGGCGCCGCGACCGCGGAAGGCCCAGGTCCGGATGTTATGGCAGCGGCTACGCTCGACGGCAACAAGGTTATCAGCAGCGACGGCGAGCACATCGGCAAGATCAAGGACATCATGCTCGACGTGCGTTCGGGCCGCGTCGCGTATGCGGTGCTGTCGAGCGGCGGTTTTCTCGGCATCGGCGACAAGCTGCTCGCGATTCCGTGGAGTGCGCTGACACTCGATACGCAGGAAAAATGCTTCGTGCTGAACATGGTGGCCGAGCGCGTGAAGAACGCACCGGGATTTGATAAGGATCACTGGCCATCGATGGCGGATCAGACGTGGGCCACCACCGTGCATCAGTACTACGGCAGCGAACCGTACTGGGGCGACGTCTATACGAGGCGCGACGACCTCGGCGTCGGTGACATTCCCGCGGGTTCGTCGGATGCGCCCGAGGCCGGTGGCGTGAAGCTCTGATCGCCAAATCGACCATTTTCGACGCGTGGCGAGTCCGACATTCCGCTTCAGGAGACAACACAATGGCGACCCGAAAGACCAGCAGCAAATCGAAACGCCCTGTGTCTCGTGGCAAGTCGGGACGGCCAGCGCGTCAGCGCCATGCGCAGGCGCATGCCGCACATCGCGCCAAAACCGCGAAGTCGAGCGGCGCATCCGGCGCGAAGAGATGGTCGCATCACGTAATGGAAACGAGCGACGCGATGGACATCCAGAAGGATATTTTCAAAACCGGCAGCGCGGAGTCCATCGCGCAATCGTTGAAGCACTCGTCGACGGCGAGCCGTCGACGCAAGGGCACGCCGTTTCAATCGGCGATGTCGATGCTCAATTTCTACATCAATCGAGCGGGCCGAAACCTGCCGAAGGAGCGGCGCGATACGTTGCAGCGGGCCAAGCGCAAGCTGCGCGAAGCGTTTGGACGAGAGCCGCGGTGAGGTGACCGGATGACGGTGCCATCACGCGGCACGGCGCTTCAGTCGGCTCCAGGCTGAATGCCGAAGGCACTCTGCACGGCCTCGTACCGCGAATTGACGTTCAGTTTTTCGAACACGTTCTTCATGTGCCATTTGACCGTCTCGGGTGCCAGATTCAATGATCGTCCGATTTCCTTGTTGGACAGCCCGCGAGCGACGTAGCCCAGTATTTCGAGTTCTCGCGCGCTCAGTGTGCCCGGCGTTATCTTCGTGTTGGCATAGCTCGACGAAGAAGATGGCGTGTTATCCGCCTCGTCGAAAGCCGACAGCACCGTGCCGATATACGTGGCGTGCCCGGTCGCGATTTCCGATGGCGTGCGGCGAAAGCGTTCCAGTAACGCACGCATCGGCGGCCCCTCGTCCACGAAGCTATTGATCATCCCCATCGCGCCGCCGATCCGCAGCGCGTTTCCCAGCGCGGCGAACGCCTGTTCCGAAGCACCGTTCTGCTCATGCGCGAGAGAAAGCAGCAGCGAAACGATGGCCTCGGCATAGCGCCAGCCCAGTGCAACCAGATTGTCGAGTGAGCGCGAGAGAAAACCAACCGCGTCGCCGGCGGCATTTTCAGCGAGCAGAACGCGGGCTTGCAGCACGCAGTAGCTTGCCCACGTTTCCATCGCCGAGCCCCGTCGCCCTTCGCACATCATCGGTACACTCGCGCTCAGTTCGTCGGTGACCTGTCGCGCCTCGACCACCCTACCGTCGGCAAGCAGCTGTCTGACGGTTTCCGCATCGCACGCGAGCTTCAGACGCAACCATCGACGGGTTATCGCGAGCTGTCGACCGTCCTCGAGAACGGCGAGCGCCGGCCCTTTTTTGCCATCCCGCCACAGCAGGCGCGACGCGGTAAGCATATAGCGCATCAATGCGGCGAGCGGCGAAGTCTCCAGCGCGATGGTCATGCGACCGTCGATCAACTTCCGCGCCTTGGACAGCTCGTTGCACTCGTAGTAAATCGACGCAAGGCAACCGGCTACCGCGGCCGCGCCCGCCGACCACTCTCCTAGCTTGTCTTCGGAGTACCGCATCGCGACCTCCATCACCCGCCTCGCATCGGGAAGTTCGCCGTGTATCAGCGCGGCGATGCCGTACACCGCGTCGCGCAACATATCCGCGCTGTTCGGTTTCCGGCTGAGTCCCACCTGATCGACCCGCGCTCTCCATACGCGGGAGATGTAGGCGAACTGCCCTCTATACATCAAGCCGAAAATCTCCGCGCTTTGCCCGTAATGGCGTACCCACGGTTCCGCAGGCGCCGTCGATGCCTCAACGGCACGCCCGAGTTCCAGTGCATGTTCGCTGTCGTCGTTCACGCAAGCGATCACCGCGTGGATCGCGTTGATCTCCGCCCATGCGACCTCGTCGGCTACCGACCGATCATCACGGGCCATTCGTTCGAACTCGTCGGCAATCTCGCCGATCTCCTTCGACGCGCGCGCGGTCTCAAGCGACATCGCGAGAGCCCAGGCTTTCACCAGACGCAAGCGCAGTCGACCCGCGATCACGTCCGGCGGCAGTTTGCGAATCCAGCCCGGCAGCATGAACGGGTCGCCGCGTTGGAGCATCTCCATCGCACAGTTTTCGGCCCACTGCACCGCCTGCCCGATGTCGCCCGCTGCCAGCGCATGTCGCACGGCTTCGCGCCACAGGCGAGCCCGCGCGAACCACAGGCTGGCCCGGCGATGCAGCAACGGAACCTGTCGTGGCGTCTGACGCATGAGACGGCGGCGAAGCGCATCGCTCAGCAATGCGTGATAGCGATACCAGTTCTGCGTCTCATCGAGCGGCCGGATGAACACGTTATGCCGCTCGAGCCAGTCCAGCTTTTCTCCGCTTTCGCCCTCACCGCCCATGACATCGTCGCACAGCGTCGCCGTAAGCCGCTCGAGAATCGACGTGTAAAGCAAAAACGTCAGCATGGGCGGCGGCAAATGCGCAAACACCGTATCGTTCAGGTAGCGATCGATGCCGAAGCGGGAACCGGCGAGATGACTGGCGAGCGCGGCCACGTCATCGATCCGGTTCAGTCCGAGCGAAGCCAGCTGCAAACCGGCCACCCAGCCTTCGGTCGCGCTGTTCAACAACTCGACGCTGTTGCGGTTGAGCAGCGCGTTACCGGTGTGGTCGAAAAACGCCTGAGCATCGTCGAGCGAAAAGCGCAGATCGTCGACATTCACACGCGAAAGTTTGTCGGGCGAGCGCAGCCCGCTCAGCGACAGCGCCGGTTCACCGCGCGCGCCGAGCAGCACGTGCAGGTTGTCGGGCGCGTAGCGCAGCAGGCGCGACACGATCGCGAGAACGGGTTTCGCGCTCAGACGGTCGACGTCGTCGAGCACCAGGAAAACACCGCGGCCGTATGCGGCAATGCCATTGATCAGCACTGAAATGACCGTTCTGACCGGTGTGTGTGCATCGTTATCGAGAAGTTGCTGTGCCTGCCACGCGATCTCCTTCGACGCGCGACAAAGCGCCGCCACCAGATAGGCCCCGAGTTGCTGCGGATCGTCGTCTTCTCCATCGAGACTGAGCCACGCAACGGGACGCTTCTTTCTCGTTTGCGCTTCGCTCCACGCGGCAAGCAAGGTCGTTTTGCCGAAACCCGCGGGCGCGGTCACGAGCGTAATGTGACCCGGACGCCGTTCATCGAGTCGCCGGAGCAATCCCGGCCGTTGCACGCAACCCGCGGGAAGACGCGGCGGCATCATCTTGGTCTGGATCAGCGACACGATCCATTCACGCTCGAAACTATCAGCGGTTGTATTCATGAGTTGTCCTCTCATCGGCTATCCGTGAGAGGCATGGAGGATCGTTGTGAATTTGTTTTCAAGATACGCCGAACCGTGTGACGACTCAATGAGGAGCCGCGCAACGAGGCGCGACCAGCGCAATCCGCTTCAGGTCGCTCATGGTCTCGTGTCGGATCGCTAGCGGAGATCGCTTTGCGCGCCCTGCTCGGACCCGTCGTTCTTCGCGACAGCGTCTTCCGGCTCGGTGCTCGCCGGCGCTTGCGCTTCCGCGCTGCCAGCATCGGCCTCGTCAAGGCGGTAGCCGTGCGTATAGACGGTCGTCAATCGCACGCCGTTGTCCGGATGCAGGGCCAGCTTGCGTCGCAGCCGGTAGATATGCGTGTCGATCGTGCGCGACGTACTATCCAGCTCGCGGCCCCACGCAAGCTTCGCCAGAAGCCGCTTGGAAACGACCCGTCCGACGTTCGCGAAGAAATAGGCCGCCACGTCGAATTCCTTTTCCGTCAACAAGATCGATTCGCCGTGCAGAAAAACACTGCGCTGCGTGACGTCGAATACGTACGGCCCAACCGCGATTGCACTTTCCACCTTGATGCTGCGTCTTGTGCGACGCAACAGCGCGCCTACCCGTGCCCCCAGCTCTTTGGCCCGGAACGGCTTGACGACGTAGTCATCCGCGCCGGCGTCCAGCGCCTGCACGATGTCGACTTCCAGAAGTCGGCTGGTCACGAACAGCACCGCGGGTTCGCGGCCCAGGTGACGGCGTATCCAGTACAGCACCTCGAAACCGCTCATGCCCGGCAATTCCCAGTCGAGCACCACGAGATCGACCTCGTTGGCCTGAAGAAAACTGATTGCGTCCTTGCCCCGCTCGACCTTGTTTATTCGATGCCCGGATTGCCCGATTTCCCTTTCGACCGAATCAGCTTGCGCGGGATCGTCTTCCACCAACAGGATATTCATCTATCACCTTTTTTCTTTCGCCCTGGCGACTTGAAGACCGGCCCGCTCGACAGATGCTGCGAAAGACATTCGCATCTGGAATTCCACTCACACGAGCAACCAGTTCAAACAGGACGAAAAAGCCAACATAAAAAAATCGCATACGGCACCAGGTCGGCGTGAGCGGCCAGCGGCGCCGGCTCCGTATGCGTTGTGAATTTCGAGAAGAAAGATAGAGCCAGTCGCTTTTCAAATCCCCCCCTTTCGGAGGGGGGGATGGTGTTTTCGAAGGGGGGGTCATATTGCACGATCATCCCCCCTTATCAGTGATTCGATCTGGCGCGGGAGCATCCGGCCGCGCGTCGGCGGCGGTAATGGATCGGGATCGTCGCGGACATACAGCCGGTTTCCCCGTCGCGCTCGTACCGACGCTGCCCTTGACCTTCAGGTTGGCGGTCACGCGCGCGGAAAAGCCGATTGCAACGGCCGTGTAGCCCTTGTAGTTGCCCGAGCCGATTCCAACCGCGAGGGTCTTGCCGGGGTCGACGTCCGGGATCATCGTCAACGCGGTCGCGCCGGCGATGCCTGAATAGGCCTGGCGCGCCGCCGCGTTCACCCCCTGCTGAACCGAGTCCAACTGCTGCATGTTGATCGCGTCGGTCGGACTGACGCCCGGCGCGACGTTCGAGATCGTCCGTTCGTGACCGAGCGAGCCGATCGACACCGAGTTCGCGTCGCTGGCGGCGAAGCCCGCACCGAGCGCGACCGAGTTGGGCGCGGCCGCAACCGCATTCGCGCCGAGCGCCGACGAACCCGCGCCGCCGAGCGTGACTTTCGTGTGGGATGGGTCGTCGTACTGGACCGCGTCGCCGAGGCCGGTGGACAGGGAAGCGAGGCTGCTGTTGGTCGTGCTCAGCGCGGCGGAAAGCGACGTTACGTCGCTTTGTGCGTGCTGATGTCAGTTGAGGTCGAAGTCGACAACGAAGTCAATTGCCTGAAATTGACGGCATCGGTCGGGCACACGCCAGCGCCGCGCATCACGACGACCTTGCCCGGTTGCACGCGGCCGTCCTTGATCGCCGCGATCGCAACGTCGGATGTCGAGAAGCGGATCGCCTCGCCGGTGAACGCGCGCTGCTGACAGCCGGCCCGGTCTGAACAACGCTCACACCCCACACTGCCGCCCACGGTCCGCTGACTCTTCCACTGCCCCTGCTGTACCTCGAACAGCGTATAAGGCATCTGATCAGATCCCCATGCGGCGGAAGCGGTGCGAACGACCGCATGGATGCCTGCGCCGCTGTCGACGCTGATCGCAACGCGCTGGATCGAGGACGGCACCGCGCAGACGATCCTCGACGCGCAGCGCGCCGAGTTGCGCGCGCGCCAGGAGATCGCGCGCGAACTATTGCCCGCCGAGCATCTGAAGAGCGACCCCGCATGCATGTTCGTGTGGTTGCGCGTGCCGCCGCCGTGGCGCTCGGACGACTTCGCGGCAAACGCGCTCGCGCGCGGGGTCAACACGATGCCTGCATCCGCGTTCGCGGTCGATCGCTCGACGGTCGAGCACGGCGTGCGCATCAACCTCGCTTGCGCCGAGTCGCGCGAGCAGTTGACGCGTGGCCTGCTGATTCTCGCGCACACGCTGCGCGACCGGCCGCGTGCGCTGTTCGGCACGATCTAGCTAGCAGTGGAAGCGTAAAGCGGAGCCGCTAGAATACGGCACCCCCTGCCCAGCCGAGCCGCCTTCATCCGATGACTCCGTCCGACGATTCAAGCCCTTCCTCACGCACGCACGCCGCCGATGCGCTGTTCGCTTTCCTGAAGACGCTGCCGCTCGGCGACCGCTTGATCGAGGGCGGCTTCATGGCCGTGCAGGCCGTGGCGGGCGCGAGTCTCGCGTTCGGCATCGCTCGCGCGCTGCACACCGAGCAGGCGTTCTGGGCCGCGATCACCGCGATCGCGGTGAGCCAGCATAGTTATCTCGACACCCGCAAGCTGTCGCGCGACCAGTTCATCGGTGCGATGGTCGGCGGTATTTTCGGGCTGATCGGCACGCTCGCGGGCGGCGGCCATTTTGCCGCGTACGCGGCGACCGTGGCGGTCGCGATCCTGATCTGCTGGGTCGTCAACGTCGGCAGCGCAGCGCGCCTCGGCGGCATCACCGCGACGATCATGCTGCTGGCGCCAGGCGTCGGCCCGGCGTGGGACAAGGCCTTGCTGCGGCTTGCCGAAGTGACGCTCGGCACGGTCTGCGCGCTCGTGGTCGCGCGACTGATGGCGTCGTTCGAAAGGCGCGCGTTCAGCAAGGGCGGACCGCCCAGATAGAATCGCCCACGCGTTGAGTCTTTAGTCAGTCATCCAGAGCATCGTCCGTTGGCGTGCGGCGCCGGTAACGTCCCGGCGTCACACCGACGCTTTGCGCGAACGCCTTGCCGAACGCCGCCTCCGATTGATAGCCGACCGCCTCGCCGATGTCCGCCGCGCTGCGTTGTGTGCGCAACAGCAGATCGCTGGCGATCGCCATGCGGATCTGCGTCAGAAAATCCATCACGGTCACGCCCGCGCGCTCGTTGAAGTGGCGCGCGTAGGTCGCGCGCGACATCGCCGCGCGCTCGCCGAGTTCAGAGATCGTCCATGCGCGTTCGGGCGCGTCGAGCATGGCCTGCACCGATGCGCCGAGGCGTGCGTCCGTCAGCAACGCGAGCATCCCGGTGCCGTTCGCATTGCGCTCGCCGTGCACGCGCAGTGCCATCGCGAACAGCGCGTGGCTCAAGGCCGTCACGATCGCGAGCGCGCCAGGCTGACGCCGCTCCGCTTCGCCGCGCATCAGAGTGATCACCGCCTGCAACGCATCGAGCGTTTGCGCATCCCCGAGCGATACGTGCAGCGGATCGGGCAGCACATTGAGCAGCAACGCCGATGAACCGGGTGCATAGACGAAGCGGCCGCACAGCAGATCGACGCCGTCATGAATCGCGCTGTCGTTGGGCGGGTGCGCGGCCGTGGCAGTGGTTTCGTGGCCATCGTTGCGCCGCACCGGCAGCATGCCGTCATGCCCGAGCGTCAACGGCAGGCCACCCGCCGAGCGCTTTACGTCGCGCATGCGATGCGCGGCGCCACGCGGAAACAGCATGAAATCGCCGGCCTGCAATTCGAGCGGCACGCCGGCGGCGGTCTCGATCACACAGCTGCCGTCGAGCACCAGATGAAACGGCGCGACGCCGGCCTCCAGCGGCGCGTGATCGATGTCGAATGCGCCTGATAGCAGGCAGCGAAGATCGAGACTCGCTTGCGGCCGGGCAAGGTCGATCAGGCGACTGAGCGTGTCCATGAGACGAGCGCGCTAAAAGTTGAGTCGAATCAGTATTCAGGATATCGCGGCGCGACGCAATACTTTGTCCCACGACGCCGGCAACCGCCGGCGCGCAATGGACCAAGGAGCACTGCCATGTTGAACTGGATCGATTACCGCAAGGAACTGTTCGGCCGTATCGGCGAAATGTCGAAGCTCGCGCCCGAAAGCGTGAAGGCGTATCAGGCGATGTCGAGCGCCGGTCAGAAGACCGACCTGCTCGGCGCGAAAACGCGCGAGCTGATTGCGCTCGCGGTAGCGGTCAGCCTGCGCTGTGACGGCTGTATCACGGTCCATACGGCCGAGGCGCTGAAGCACGGCGCGACCCGCGAGGAAATCGCCGAAGCGCTCGGCGTCGCGATGGCGATCAACGCGGGCGCGACGCTGGTGTACTCGGCGCGCACGCTGGACGCGGTCGCCGCGCACACGCAGGGGTAAGCGAGGTTGATGTTTAGACGCAGCGATCGCCAAGTCATCGTCCGTCCTTACGTGCCGCATCGACCGATCATGTCCGGCGATGCGGCGCGCGGCCCTTGTTGCAGCGATCGATCAAACGCCTACCAGCCTGGTGACCGTTCCTCAGAACTGAATCGTCGTGCGCAAACCGAGAACCGCTTCGTTCTTGATGCGCTGGGACGAATCGTCCGGATGCGGAATTCCGCCGCCCGGCCGCCAGAAGTACTGGAAGTCCGCTTGCAGCATCCACCACGGCGCGACCTGATACTGATAGGTGGCTTCGAGCATCGTCTCCGCGCTGCGCGACGGATAGCCCGGCGTGTACAGCGGCTGCGCGCTCGCAAGATCCTGCGCGTGCGAGCCGATCTTCGCATAGCCGAGCGCGAGCCCGACCACGTCGTTGTCGCGCCCCTTGAACGGCGCCTTGAGCGTCACTCCCGCGTTCACGCCGAGATCGACCAGATTGCGATCGCCCGGCGCACCCATGATGCGCGCGAACACACCGAGCGACCGCGGACTGTCGGAGCCCGCGCGCCACACCATCTGATCGGCGACCGCGTAGAAGCTGTAGTTGCCGCGATGACTCGTCGGCACGCCGTTGCTCGCCGGATTCGCTAGCGACAGGCCGCTCGTGTCGAAACCCTGATCCGCGAAGTAGTTGCTGTTGTACCAGAAGCCGAGCTTGTAGGTGCCCGGCAGGCCGGCCGGCTTCGGATCGGACGCATTCGCCGACGGCTGGTTGACCGCGTACTGCAGTTCGCCGATCACGAGCACGCCGTTGCCGAGATTGAAGTTCGTGCCGCTCGCGTTGAGCTTTTGCGGATCGCCGACGCCTGGCGCTGGATTGCCGTCGAATACGCCGCCCAACACGGTTACTCCGTTCGCGAACGACGCCCGCGCCCTCACGCCGAGCGACGACAGCGGATAGGCCGGGCCGCCCGCCGGCAGATCGACGGACGGCAGCACTGGCCAACCGAACGTCGCGTTCATGAAGGTGGCCGCGTACTGGCTGACCATGAACTCCTGATCGAGACTCTGCTGACCGATCTTGACGTCGACGTTGCCGAGCGACTGCTGATACCACAGTTCCCACAGACGGGTCGCGGCGTCGGCTTCGATGCCGCTCGCGGTTTGCAGCGTTTGCAGATTTCTGGCGGTCAGGCTCGTGCCGTGAATCTGCAGACCGGACACGTTGAAAGTGCCGCCTGGCAATCCAAACGCCTTTTGCGTATCGACGACGAGTCCGAACTCGGTCAAGCCTTGATAAGCACCGCCGCGATTCGTCCCGCCCGAGAGGTTGCCCATGTACTCGCCGGTCTCCTGCAGATTGAAAGTCACACCGTAGTTGCCGAGCCACGGACGCAAACCGCCCATGTCGCCGAGCAGGTTCGGGCGCTCCCACAATCCCGTGGGCGCGGCGACGCTCTGATCGGCGGGCGCCGCATTGTCCGTGGCGCCGGGAGCCGGGGCGGCCGGGGCGGTCGATGGCGCCTCTTGCGTCGGCGCGGCTTCGCCGGGTGTCTGCGCGAACGCGCAAGGAACGAGGCCGAGAGAAAGAACCGCGCTCACGGCGATGGCACCGCCGGAGCTCTGCGGTCTGCGCTTGTAGATATTTTCCATCACGTATCTGGGGTTGAAGTTATAGGCGGATCGCTCCGTTGTTGTTCGCACACGCAGATGGCAAACGTGTGTTCAATTCATTCCCGGCATGCAAGCTTGCGCGAGCCAGCGACGTTACCGTGACGCACTCCGGCGCACAACGAGCGCAATGCGAAAGCGCAACCGCCTCTGCAAGCAGAGGTTGCAGACGACGGTCAGAAAAGAGGAAGCGTGCTACGGAAAACCGGCAGCAAAGGCCGGTCAGAATTGAAGCGCGCTAACCCGAATGGGGCGAGTTAGCGGCGAAGGAGTGAACCTGCGGCGACTATCTCGCGGTTGTGTTGCCGGCGCTGGCCGGCATCGGACTTCCACTGCCTGAACATGCGTCCACGGGTGACTCCTTCGATACGTTGGGGCGAATTGTATTGACGTCGCCCGAAAAAGCGCAAGTAAAAAAACGCATAAAGACAACGTCGGGTTCTCGGGGCCGCACGCAATGATTCTCGAACTCGTTGCGCAAGCCTTCGTCGATAAATGTTGGCTCTGCTTACAGAATCTGGTTGACTCCGGGTTTTTACCGCGTCTAGAATTCGCCCGTCTTCTCAAATGGGGCTGATGCCTTGGACACCTGCAGTAGTCGATCTTCGAACAGTTTCACTGCCTGACCGGCAGAACGTCCGCGCCCCTTCCCCGCGCCGCCGTTCCGCCAGCAGGCAGAACGGTGCGCGCCGTAGCAAATCTTCTTCGTGCACCTCGATCATGAGCGCCATGTGGACGCGGCCTTCGCTCGTCCGCACTGGCACGCCCTCGCAAGCCTTCGGGTTTGCGGCCGAAGCTCGCCGATACCCGCGCCTGGTCGCGGGTTCTGGCGAGGCCGGTAAAACCACGCTGCGTGCCTGAGCGCAGTTCAACCCGACGAGGAGCCCCATGCCCGACAGTGACAGTTGTTGTTTATGCCCCTTCCCTTCAGCCTTAGAGAAGGAAAGCAGCTAGCAACCTGACGCCGCGCCAAGCGTGCGACGTTGGACCGTCTGCCCGCTTTCCGCTTGCCGCGTCACCTACGACGCGCGGAGAAACGTCATGTATTTCGCTCTGCTTTTGCCGCATCTGCCCTATCGCAGCGAGTCGCGCGCTCACTACGAGTCGCTTCTGTCGCTCGATCCGGTCCAATCGAATCGGCTTGTCACGCTGTGGCGCCGAATCGGGTCGCTGCTCTCTTAAGTCCTGCCTGGTTTCTGTCACGAATCAACGCCATTATCGAAAGATTGTGGCGTTGCCTCGTCGTGGCCGTTGCTTGCTGAATGAGCCCTTTCGTCAACTTGCGATTCGTCATGTTCCAACTCAACAATCCCTCGCGAATCGATGCATGTGTCGCCGCCCTGTACGGCGGCACGACTTCGCTGTGCGCAAATACCCACGGCCCCGGAGGTTACTGATGGAGTTCGGTTTCAACCTGAACCGCACCGCCAATGCATCCGCACGACGGCTGCGTCCAAACGGATGGGACTTCGTCGCGTTCCCGCTGATCATCTGCCTGATCGCGATGGCGTCGATCGGCTTTCACGAGACGCTCGCGCCGATGTCGACGCTAAAGACGCAGGCGATCTCGCTCGATCCGGCCAACCTGCCCGAGTACGCGATGCGCACCACGCTGCGCATGCTCGCGGCGATGGTCGCGTCGCTGATCTTCACGCTGGTCTACGGGACGCTGGCCGCCAAGAGCCGCCGCGCCGGTCTCGTGCTGGTGCCGATTCTCGACATCCTGCAGTCGGTGCCGGTGCTCGGCTACATCTCGTTCACGGTCACGTTCTTCCTCGCGATGTTCCCGGGCCGCGTGCTCGGCGCCGAACTCGCCGCGATCTTCGCGATCTTCACGAGCCAGGCGTGGAACATGACGTTCAGCTTCTATCAGTCGCTGCGCACGGTGCCGCGCGATCTCGACGAAGTCTCGCGCGGCTTTCATCTGACTTCATGGCAGCGCTTCTGGAAACTCGAAGTGCCGTTCTCGATGCCCGGCCTGATCTGGAACATGATGATGTCGATGTCGGGCGGCTGGTTCTTCGTCGTGGCTTCCGAAGCGATCACGGTCGGCAATCATACGGTTACGCTGCCGGGCATCGGCGCCTACCTGGCGCAGGCGATCAGCGACAAGAACCTGCACGCGATCGGCTGGGTCATCCTCGCGATGACGGTCGTGATTCTCGCCTACGACCAGTTGCTGTTCCGTCCGCTCGTCGCGTGGGCCGACAAGTTCCGCATGGAGACCACGAGTTCGGGCGATGCGCCGGAATCGTGGCTGCTCGACACGATGCGGCGCACACGTCTGATTCATCAGTTGCTGACGCCGGCGGGCGTGATGCTCGCGACCACCGCACGCATTCCGTTCCGTGTGCCTTTCGCGAGCGCGCGACGCGCCAGCGGACCGCGCGGCGAGAAATCGACGCGCGTGGGGGACATCGTGTGCGGCGTGCTCGTATTCGCGCTGACGGTCTATGCGATCTATCGCGTCGTCGCCTATGTGCGTGCCGGCGTCACGCTCGACGAGGTCGGTCACGTGTTCGTGCTCGGGCTCATCACACTACTGCGGGTCGCCGTGCTGATCGCGATCTCCTCGGTGATCTGGGTACCGATTGGCGTGTTGATCGGCCTGCGTCCGGCGCTCGCCGAGAAGGTCCAGCCGCTCGCGCAGTTTCTCGCCGCGTTCCCCGCGAACCTGCTGTTCCCGGTGTTCGTGATCGTGATCGTGCGCTTTCATCTGAATCCGGATATCTGGCTGTCGCCGCTGATCGTGCTCGGCACGCAGTGGTACATCCTGTTCAACGTGATCGCGGGCGCGACCGCCTATCCGAACGACTACCGCGAGGCGGCCATCAATTTCCGCATCCGGGGCTGGCAATGGTGGCGCCAGCTGATGCTGCCGGGCGTATTCCCTTACTACGTAACTGGCGCGATCACCGCATCGGGCGGCGCGTGGAACGCGAGCATCGTGTCCGAGTTCGTCCAGTGGGGCGATACCAATGTGGTCGCGCACGGCCTCGGCGCCTATATCGCCGAGACGACCGCCGCGGGCGACTTTCCGAAGATCATCCTTGGCGTCGCCGTGATGTCGCTATTCGTCACGCTATTCAACCGCGCGCTGTGGCGCCCCCTGTATGCCTTTGCCGAAATCAGGCTGCGACTCGACTAGGAGTGAACCCATGCAAAACGTCATTCAAGCCATTCCCGCCGACCGGCTCCAGTCGCCGCCGCCCGTGGGCGCGCAAGTGCTGAACATCGAGCACGTGAGCCGCGGCTTCCATAAAAACCAGAGCGACCTGCTGGTACTCGACGACGTCAATCTGACGCTGCACGAGGGCGAAATCGTCGGACTGCTCGGCCGCTCGGGCTCGGGCAAGTCGACGCTGCTGCGCATCATCGCCGGTCTGATCCGGCCGACGAGCGGCAATGTGACCTACCTGGGCAAGCCGCTCGACGGTCCCGCCGAGGGTGTCGCGATGGTGTTCCAGACCTTCGCGCTGTTTCCGTGGCTGACGGTGCTGCAGAACGTCGAAGCGGGGCTGGAGGCGCTCGGCGTCGGCGTCGAGGAGCGGCGCACGCGCGCGCTCGCCGCGATCGATCTGATCGGCCTCGATGGTTTCGAAAATGCGTATCCGCGCGAACTGTCGGGCGGCATGAGGCAGCGCGTCGGCTTCGCGCGCGCGCTCGTCGTCGATCCGACCATCCTGCTGATGGACGAGCCGTTCTCCGCGCTCGACGTGCTGACCGCCGAAACGCTGCGCACCGACCTGCTCGACCTGTGGAACCAGGACCGCATGCCGATCAAGTCGGTGCTGATCGTCACGCACAACATCGAGGAAGCCGTGTTCATGTGCGATCGCATTCTCGTGCTGTCGTCGAACCCCGGGCGCGTGGTGGCCGAGACCGTAGTGCCGTTCGCGCATCCGCGCAACCGGCTCGACCCGGATTTTCGCGCGCTCGTCGACGAAATCTACGCGAAGATGACCGCGCGCCCCAGCGACACTGCGGCCAAACGCGAACTCGAACCCGGCAGCTGGTTGCCGAACGTGTCGACCAACCTGATGGCCGGTCTGCTCGAAACGCTCGCTGCAGCGCCCTACAACGGCCGCGCCGACATGCCCGAGATCGCGCGCACACTGCAGCTGGAAGTCGACGAACTGTTCCCGATCGCGGAGATGCTGCAGTACCTCGGCTTTGCCGAAGTCAGCGAGGGTGACGTGTTCCTGACGCCACCCGCGCATCGATTCGCCGAGGGCAGCACGCAGGAGCGCAAGATCATGTTCGCCGATCATCTATTGCAGCGCGTGCCGCTCGCCGCGCGAATCAGAAAGGTGCTCAACGAACGGCCCGGACATCGCGCGCCGCGCGTGCGCTTCGAGCAGGAACTCGAGGACCTGCTGTCCGACAGCGCGGCGCAGGAGACACTCGATGCGGTGATCGACTGGGGTCGTTACGCGGAGATCTTCTCGTACAACGACAAGACGGAGACTTTCAGTCTCGCGGACGTCGAGACCTGAGCGAGTGCCGAAACGAAATGGCCGCGCAGAACCTGAGAGCGGTGGATCGTCTTCACGAGTTGGCGGTTTTTCCAGTCGACCGCCTCAGGCCCACGCGCGCGAGCATGAAACTCGCGCGGCCCATCGATGAAGATTCGGGCTTCCAGGGCGAACGCGAGTACGCCGTCGCGTCATCGCTGCACGACGTGCCGAACCTCGGCCAGCTGCTGCCGGCGTTGCTCGCCCTGCCGCTCCAGCATCCAGCCGGGGTACTCCGCCGGCAGCGCGCTGACTTCGGCCAGCTTCGCGAGCTCATCGGCGGATAGCGCGACGTTGGTCGCCGCGATGTTGTCGTCGAGCTGCTCGATTTTCTTCGCGCCGACGATCACCGTGCTGACGACACGCTGATGCAGCAGCCACGCCAGCGCGATCTGCGCGACCGAGACGTTTTTCGCTGCAGCGATTTCGCGCATCACGTCGATGCAGTCATACGCGCGCTCGCGATCGACAGGCGGAAAATCGAAGTTCGTGCGACGGCTGCCCGCTTCGGCCTGCTGCTCGCGTCCGTATTTGCCGCTCAGCAAACCACCCGCGAGCGGACTCCACACCATCAGGCCGAGGCCTTCGCTTTGCAGCATCGGCACGAGTTCGCGTTCGAGATCGCGGCCCGCGAGCGTGTAATACGCCTGCAGCGTTTCGAAGCGCGCGGTGCCGAGCCGCTCGGCGATGCCGAGCGCCTTCGCGATCTGCCACGCGGCCCAGTTCGACACGCCGACGTAGCGCACGTGGCCGTGCTGCACGAGCGTATCGAGCGCGCGCACGGTTTCTTCGATCGGCGTGGCCGGATCGAAACCGTGGATCTGATACAGGTCGACGTGATCGAGTTGCAGACGCTTCAGGCTCGCCTTGATGCCGTCGAGGATGTGATAGCGCGACGCGCCGCGCGCGTTTGCGAACTCGCCGGTCTGGCCGAACACCTTGGTCGCGATCACGACCTTGTCGCGCGGTACTTGCAGGTTCTTCAGCGCCTGGCCGGTGATCTGCTCGGACAGGCCGCCCGCGTAAACGTCGGCGGTGTCGATGAAATTGATGCCCGCGTCGAGCGCCCGGCCGACCAGCCGCTCCGCGTCGTTCTGCTGCAGATCGCCGATCTGCCGCCAGATGCCTTCGCCACCGCCGAAGGTCATCGTGCCCAAACACAACTCTGAAACAAACACACCGGTACGGCCCAACTGGTTATATCGCATCGTCGACGCTCCATCGTGGGTGCAGGAAGAGTCGTCAAGCGTACTGCAATTGGCGGAGGTTGGTAGGAGTGGCGCACACGCCGCAAAAGACTACGAATTCCAGCAGCGGCGCGAAGCCCGATGCGCCGCGCACGAGCGGCGAAAACCTGCGAGACTGACGGCTATTGCGCCGTCAGCGTGGATCAGCGTGGAATGACCCACAACCGCCAAAACGGTCGACATTGCCCGGTACCGACTGGATATCGCCCGCGCCGCCCTCATCTGCACAAGCATGACTTCGGCAAAGACTTCCGCCGCACTCGACGCGGCGCTTCGCTCCCGCAAGGCCCGCTCCACCGCGAGCGCGGCGCGCGCCGCCGCGCCAGCCTTACCGCCAGCCCAGCAGGCACTCGACGGTTTTCACCCAGCCGTCGCCAACTGGTTCCGGCAAACCTTCGCCGCCCCGACCGACGCACAAGCCGCCGCGTGGCCGCAGATCCGAAGCGGCCGTTCGACGCTGGTCGCCGCGCCGACGGGCTCCGGCAAGACGCTGACCGCATTCCTGTCCGCGCTGAATGACCTGGTCTCGCGAGGCCTCGCGAACGGCGGCACGCTGCCCGACGAAACGCTGGTCGTCTACGTGTCGCCGCTGAAGGCGCTTTCGAACGACATCCGCCTGAATCTGCAACTGCCGCTGCAAGGCATCGCCGCCGAACTCGACAGGCTCGGCCTGCCGCCGCTCGACATTCGCACCGCGGTGCGCACCGGCGACACCACGCAGCAGGAACGCAATGCGTTGAAAAAGCGCGCGCCGCACATTCTCGTGACGACGCCCGAGTCGCTGTACGTGCTGCTCGGCTCGGATTCTGGCCGCCGCATGCTGGCAACGGTGCGCACGGTGATCGTCGATGAGATTCATGCGCTCGCCGGCAGCAAGCGCGGCAGTCATCTCGCGCTGAGCCTCGAACGGCTCGACGCGCTCTGCGCCCGGCGCCTGCCGCGCATCGGGCTGTCGGCGACGCAAAAGCCGGTCAGCGCGGTCGCGCGGTTTCTGGTCGGCGGCGCGAGCCTCGAGAGCGACGTACCGGCCGAGTGCGCGGTGATCGACGTCGGCCACGTCCGCGCGCGCGACCTCGCGCTCGAGATCCCGCCGGTGCCGCTCGAAGCGGTGATGGCCAACGAAGTGTGGGAGCGCGTCTACGACCGGCTCGCCGAGCTGGTCGCGCAGCACCGCACGACGCTGATCTTCGTCAACACGCGCCGGATGGCCGAGCGCGCCGCGCGTCATCTGACCGAGCGGCTCGGCAAGGACGCGGTCGCCGCGCATCACGGCAGTCTCGCGAAAGAACATCGTTTCGACGCCGAACAGCGCCTGAAACGCGGCGAACTGCGCGTTCTGATCGCGACCGCTTCGCTCGAACTCGGCATCGATATCGGCGACGTCGACCTCGTCTGCCAGATGGGTTCGCCGCGCGCGATCGCGCCGTTCCTGCAACGCGTCGGCCGCTCGGGCCACCACGTCGGCGGCATGCCGAAGGGGCGGCTCTTTCCAGCCTCGCGCGACGACCTGCTCGAATGCGCGGCGCTGCTCGATTGCGTGCGGCGTGGCGAACTCGATGCGCTACGCATCCCGCGCGCGCCGCTCGACGTGCTCGCGCAACAGATCGTCGCGGAAGTGTCGAGCGCCGAGTGGAGCGAGGATGCGCTGTTCGACATGCTGCGGCGCGCAGCGCCGTACGCGGATCTGTCGCGCGAGCAATACGACGCGGTGCTGCGCATGCTCGCCGAGGGCTACACGAGCCGCCACGGTCCGCGCGCCGCGTACGTGCATCGCGATGCGGTAAGCGGCACGCTGCGCGGCCGGCGCGGCGGCAAGCTGGTCGCCGTGACGTCGGGCGGCACGATCCCCGAAAACGCCGATTACGCCGTCGTGCTCGAACCGCAGGCGATCAACATCGGCACCGTCAACGAGGACTTCGCGGTCGAAAGCCTCGCCGGCGATGTGTTCCAGCTCGGCAACGCGTCGTATCGGATTCTGCGAATCGAGAGTGGCCGGGTGCGTGTCGAGGACGCACAAGGGCAACCGCCGAACATTCCGTTCTGGCTCGGCGAGGCGCCGGGGCGCAGCGACGAGCTGTCTTTCGCGGTCACGAGATTGCGGGAGCAGGTCGAGCGTTTGCTGACGGAGGGCGAGCCGGCGTCACACGCGGTTGCGTCGGTGCCAATCGCCGCGGCGCAATTCGAAGCAGCCGCAACGCCCGCGAAATCCGCGGCAAAGAGAGGACGCAACGCGAAAGCTGCCGTGGCGCAGAGCCCGACGCAGACCACAACGGCGTCCGCACCCGCCGCAGCCACGCTGCCCGCGAACGAAGCCGAACCCACGGCCGCGCGCCTCGACCGCGCCATCGCCTGGCTCGCCGACGAGCTCGCGCTCGACGAGCCCGCCGCGCGCCAGATCGTCGAATACCTGGCGCGTGCGCGCGCCGCGCTCGGCGTACTGCCGACGCAGAGCACGCTGGTGATGGAGCGCTTCTTCGACGAATCGGGCGGCACCCAGCTCGTGATCCACTCGCCGTTCGGCAGCCGCGTGAACCGCGCGTGGGGGCTCGCGCTGCGCAAGCGCTTCTGCCGCAGCTTCAACTTCGAGTTGCAGGCCGCCGCCACCGAAGACGCGATCGTGCTGTCGCTGACCGGCAGCCACTCGTTCGTGCTCGACGAGGTCTGGCGCTATCTGCACTCCAACAGCGCCGAACGTCTGCTGATCCAGGCACTGCTCGACGCGCCGTTGTTCGGCGTGCGCTGGCGCTGGAACGCGACGACCGCGCTCTGCCTGCCGCGCTACACGGGCGGCCGCAAGACCGCGCCGCAACTGCAGCGCATGCGCAGCGAGGATCTGCTCGCGAGCGTGTTTCCCGAGCAGGCCGCGTGTCTGGAGAACGTCGTCGGCGAACGCGAGGTGCCGCGCCACCCGTTAGTCGACCAAACCATCGACGACTGTCTGCACGACGCGATGGACAGCGAACGCTGGCTCGCGCTGCTGCGCCGCATCGAGCGCGGCGAGTTGCGGCTCGTCGCGCGTGATCTGCCGGCGCCGTCGCCGCTCGCCGCCGAAATCCTGACCGCGAAGCCCTACGCGTATCTCGACGACGCGCCGATCGAGGAGCGCCGCACCCAGGCGGTGCTGAACCGCCGCTGGACGGACCCTGAAAGCGCCGACGATCTTGGCGCGCTCGACGCCGCCGCGATCGACAGCGTGCGCGACGAGGCGTGGCCGCAGGCGCGCAACGCCGACGAAATGCACGAAGCGCTGACGGGCCTCGCGTGCATCACCGGGGCCGAGGCGCTCGCGCACGAGGATTGGCCGACGCTGCTTGCGGCGTTGGCGAAAGCCGGCCGGGCGACGCGCTTGCCGCTGGCCGCGCAAGCTAACGCGAGCACGGGCAACGACAACGCCAGCGACAGCGCACTGTGGCTGCCCGCCGAACGCCTCACCTGTTTCGAAGCGCTGTACCCCGGCATCGCGCGCAATCGCTACATGCCGCCGCTGAGCGCCCCGAAGGGCTACACCGAGAACTGGAGCGCCGACGACGCGCTCGTCGACGTGTTGCGCGCGCGGCTGACCGGCTTCGGCCCGCTGACGGTCGAGGCGATCGCGCGCCCGCTCGGTTTGCCGGCCGACCGGATCGAACAGGCGCTGATCCGGCTCGAAGCCGAAGGCTATCTGTTGCGCGGCCGCTTCACGCCGCACACGAGCGACGAGGAATGGTGCGAACGACACCTGCTCGCACGCATCCACCGCTACACGGTGAGGCGGCTGCGGCGTGAGATCGAGCCGGTCGAGCGGCACGACTTCATGCGCTTCCTGTTCGAATGGCAGCATCTGACGCCGACCACACGCGCCGAAGGCCGCGACGCGCTCGCCGCCGCGCTCGACCAGCTCGAAGGCTTCCAGGCCGCGGCCGGCGCGTGGGAGGAAGACATCCTGCCCGCGCGCGTGCGTGCCTACACCAGCAGTTCGCTCGATGAGCTATGCCGCGCCGGCAAGATCGTCTGGACCCGCCTGACCGAGCGGGCGCGCGGCGCCGCCGGTCCGGTCCGCGGCACGCCGATCGTGCTGCTGCCGCGCGTCCAGCTGCGTGCGTGGCGCGCGCTGCTCGATCCGGCGCGCCAGGTCGAGTTGTCGGCGCTCGCGCAAAGCGTGCACGATACCCTCGCGCAACACGGCGCGATGTTCTTCGACGAACTGCTCGCCGAGGTGCGCGTGCTGCGCATGGAGCTCGAAAACGCGCTCGGCGAGCTGGTCGCGGCCGGCCTCGCGAACTCCGACAGCTTCGCGGGCTTGCGCGCGTTGCTGAAGCCGGTCGCCAAACGCAACGCGTTTTCCAGCAGCCGGCGCGCGCGAGCGAGCGCGCTGATCGGCGGCATGGACGACGCTGGGCGTTGGGCGCTCGTGAGCCGTCCGTCCGCCGTCGCGCCGGAAAATCCATCCGAACGGCGGCGCCAGTTACCGCCCGAGGCGCTCGAACACGTCGCAATGACGTTGCTGCGCCGCTACGGTGTCGTGTTCTGGCGCGTGCTCGAACGCGAGGCCGAATGGCTTCCGCCGTGGCGCGATCTGCTGCGCGTTCTGCAGCGGCTCGAGGCGCGCGGCGTGATCCGCGGCGGGCGGTTCGTCAACGGACTCGCGGGCGAGCAGTTCGCGCTGCCCGAGGCGATTGCGCTGCTGCGCGAGGTGCGCCGGCAGCCGAACGACGGTGCTCTTATCTGCGTTGCTGGGACCGATCCGCTGAATCTCGTCGGCACGCTGCTGGTCGGCGACAAGGTGCCGGCCGTGACCGGAAACCGCGTGCTGTATCGCGACGGCGTGGTGGCGGCCACGCTGGTGGCCGGCAAGTTCCGGTTCGACGCGGCGCTCGACGCCAACCCGCCCGAACGCGAACGCGCCCGCGCGCTGCTGGCGCGCCGCCTCTAGCGACGTCATCGTGGCGTCGTTCTGGCGGGTAATAATCGCGCCGCGCGCGGCCGCGCAGGCCCATACTCATGCTTAGCAAAACGTTAATGATTCTTCGCTCGAATTGTCACGCTTAGATACAATGAGGCAGTTTCATTTTAGTATGAGGAAGACTGTCTGCCGCCGCCCGCCTTGATAGGGACCGCCGGCACACTCCGGGGATTCCATGAGCGACCAGCTACACGACCAGGTGCTTCACGCGCGGTTCGGCACGAGCAGCCCTCGCTGGGGCCTGGCGGCGGCCAGCAACATACTGGAACTCGTGCCTGCGCACGGCCACGCGGCTGTCGGCGTCGCCATTTCCCTCACCTCTTCTCAAGCTTCCCGGGTCCGCGCGCTGAGCGGCGTGACCTCCCACGTCGTCGTCGACGTTCAGTTGGACGCCGCGCCGCTGCGGCTGCATTTGGTCGGCAAGAAACTCGATTGTCATCGCTGGGGCGGCACCGCGTCGGCCGATGGCGACACCGAATCCGTCGCGCGAGCGCTGCTGCACGGTCTGTCGTTCGCTGAACAGGTCGTCTCGGAGGTCAATTCGGTCGTCGTGATCGTCGACCGGAACGGCCGGATACAGCGCTTCAACCGGCTAGCCGAGGAGCTGACCGGGCTCAGGGAAGAGGACATCATCGGCCGCAGCGTCTGGACGTTGTTCATGTCGTCCGACGACGACCGGGTCTCGAACGAGGTGAGCGCGAATTTTTTCAATCGTGGCGAACCGTACGAGATCGAACGGCGCATCAAAACGGTGCACGGCGAACGGCTGTTCCTGTTTCGCAACAAATTCGTGCGCAGCGGCAGCGGCATCGAAGAGCAGTTCCTGATCTGCTCGGGCACCGACATCACCGAACAACGGCTCGCGCAGGACCGCCTGATCGAGCAGGCCACCACCGACCCGCTCACAGGCCTCGCCAATCGCAACGCGATCCAGGAGCGCATCCAGATCGCGATCGAACTGGCCGCGCCGGGCGAAACCGTCGGCATCCTGTTTCTCGATCTCGACAACTTCAAGAAGGTCAACGATCACTACGGCCACGTGTTCGGCGACCGCCTGATCTGCGACGTGTCGGACGCGATCCGCGACTGCCTGAATCCGGGCGACTCGCTCGCGCGTCTGGGCGGCGACGAATTCATCGTGCTCGCGGCGAAGGGCTCCGCGCATGAGCTGGAAAACACCGCGCAGCGCATTCTCGATCGTATGCGCATGCCGTTCGCTGTCGGGCTCGTCGAGGTCTATACCGGCTGCTCGATCGGCATCGCGCGTTCGCCCGAGCATGGCGAAACCCTCGAATCGCTGATCCGTTCGGCCGACACGGCAATGTACGTCGCGAAGGACGAAGGCAAGCGCACGCATCGCGTGTTCTCGCCGGACATGAATCGCCGCGTCGCGGAGTTCATGTGGCTCGACACGAATCTGCGCCGCGGACTCGACGAAGGCCAGTTGGCGCTGCACTATCAGCCGAAGCTGAACCTCGCGACGGGCGCCGTGCAAGGCGCCGAAGCGCTGGTGCGCTGGAATTCGCCGGAGCGCGGCCAGATCATGCCGGCGGAATTCATCCGTTATGCCGAGGAATCTGGACTGATCGGCGTGCTCGGCCGCTGGGTGATGGAAACCGCAGCGAAACAGGCGGCCCGCTGGAAAGCGGCCGGCTATGACCTGCGCGTCGCGATCAACGTGTCGGCGCGACAGCTCACGGATACAGCCGTGGTCCGCCATTTCACCGAGGCATTGCAGCACGCGAGTCTCGATCCATGCCTCGTCGACCTCGAACTGACCGAAAGCTGCCTGATCGAAAACGAAGCGGCCGCGATCGAGCTGATCAAGCAGTTCCGCCAACTCGGCGCGCAGGTGCATCTCGACGACTTCGGCACCGGCTACTCGTCGCTGTCGCAACTCGGCCGTATTCCGCTCGACGTGATCAAGCTCGACCGCAGCTTCACGGGCTCGATCCACGCGGATATGAAGGCACAGGCGCTGGTGCGCTCGATGGTCGCCGTCGCGCAGGAGCTCGATTTCCAGGTGGTCGCCGAAGGGATCGAAACCGAGGCGGAAGAAGCCTTCATGAAGGGGCTCGGCGTCGATTACGTGCAGGGCTTCCTGTACGCGAAGCCGATGCCCGCCACCGAGTTCGAGCGCTGGCTGCTCGATAGGCGCAGCAAGCTCAGGCTGATCGCCTGAGCCCTGCTGCCGCGCGCTTCAGCCGAGGCGCGCGGACCAACCACCCACTTCGTCTTCATCCATCCCGACGGCGCGCGCCGCGCAGTGGATTTGCGTCCACGTAGCCGCGTCGATCGGAATGCCGGCGGCCTCGCGCTGCGCGCGCGTCACGCGCTCGGGCTCGCCGGGTTCGTAGATGCGCTCCGCGCCCGCCGCGAGCGGCGACGCCTTCACCCACGCGAGGAACGCATCGGCTTCGGCTTGCGCATCGGGCGCGTCGAATGCGGTGGGATCGATGATCACCGATAGCATGCAGTTGATGATCGCGTGCGTGGTAGCGAGCGTGTCCGCATGCGTCGTGAAGCCGCCCGACAGCGCGCCGCCGAAAATCTCGCAGATCGCCGCGAGCCCGAAACCCTTGTAGCCGCCGAACGGCGTCAGCGCGCCGAACGGCGCTTCGTGCATGACTTTCGGTTCGAGCGTCGGCATGCCTTCGTGATCGATCAGCGCGCCGGGTGGTGTGTGCTTGCCCTGGTTATAAGCGACGCGCGTCTTGCCGAACGCGATCGTGCTGGTCGCGAAGTCGAGCACCAGCGGCGGTTTGCCGGGCCGCGGATAAGCGGCGCAGAACGGATTCGTGCCGATGCGCCGGTCCGCGCCGCCGAATGGCGCGACGAGCGGATCGCCCGCCACGTTGACGAAGTGAAACGACACCAGCCCGGCGCGCGCGCACTGCTCGGCCCAATGCCCGATGCGGCCGATATGATGCGCGCCGCGCAAGCCCACCGCGCAGACGCCGAGCCGCCGCGCGCGCTCGATGCCCCGCTCCATCGCCTCGAACGCGATCACCTGACCGAAGCCCTTGCCGCCTTCGACCGTCAGTACCGCGCCCGCGTCCTTCACGACGTCGGCGTGTCGATTCAGTTGCAGTTGCTGGTCGGCGAGCGATTCGACATAGCGCGGGATCATGCCGACGCCGTGCGAGTCGTGCCCGGTCAGATTCGCGGCCACCAGATGATCGGCCACCAGCTCCGCTTCGCGCGGCGTACTGCCCGCTCGCTCCCAGATCGCCCTGACGTAGGCATGCAGTTGATCGGCCGGAATCCGGGGCGTGGTGGTTTGGGCAGTCTGGGAGTCGGTCATTCAGCGTGTCGGTGAGGTTCGAACGGAAGGAATGAAACGGCGGGCAAAACATCTGCATCAAAGCAGCATCGATAAACAGCGGGCCCGGGTCACGCCCGAGCCCCACTCAAACGAAACCAGAACTCACGGCGCCGCGGCAATCACTTCGGCAACCGCGGCCGTCAGCTTCTTGCCGTACGGCACGTGCAGGAACTCGTTCGGCCCATGTGCGTTCGACTTCGGCCCGAGCACGCCGCACACCATGAACTGCGACTTCGGGAAGCCCGCCTTCAGCACGTTCATCAACGGGATCGTGCCGCCGAGACCCATGTAGGCCGCGTCGGCGCCGAAGTGCTGACGCGACGCATCGTTGAGCGCGGTGGCGAGCCACGGCGCGACCTCCGGTGCGTTCCAGCCGCTCGCCGCGCCCGCATCCGGCTTGAACGTGACCTTCGCGTTGTACGGCGGATCGAATTCGAGCAGCGCCTTCAGTTCGGCGACCGCCTTCTCCGCTTCGATGGTCGGCGGCAGCCGCAGCGACAGCTTGAACGCCGTGCGCGGACGCAGCACGTTGCCGGCGTCGGCGAGCGCGGGCAAGCCAGCCGCGCCCGTCACCGACAGCGACGGACGCCACGTCGAATTGAGCAGCGCCTCGCGCGGATCGGTCGTGGTGGGCAGCACCTGACGGCCGTCCTGGCCGCACGCCCACGGCATCTTCTTCCAGACGTCGTCGCCGAGAATCTTTGCGGCGGCCTCCGCTTCGCGCAGACGATCGGCCGGCACCGTGCAGTGGAAGCCCTTCGGCAGCAGCGTGCCGTTGGCGGAGTCTTCGAGACGGTCGAACAGTTGCCGCATGATGCGGAAGCTCGACGGCACGATGCCGCCGTAGACGCCCGAGTGGATCCCTTCGTCTAGCACCTGCACTTCGAGATCGCCGCCGACGAGTCCGCGCAGCGACGTGGTCAGCCACAACTGGTCGTAATTGCCCGCGCCCGAATCGAGACACACGACCAGCCCGACATTACCGAGCCGCTCGCGCAGCGCGTCGACGTAGGGCAGCAGATCGTAGCTACCCGACTCCTCGCAGGTTTCGATCAGCCCGACGCAGCGCGGACGTTCGACACCCTGTGCATCGAGCGCGGCGAGCGCCGTCAGGCTCGCATAGATCGCATAGCCGTCGTCCGCGCCGCCGCGGCCGTAGAGCTTGCCGTCTTCGAACTTCGGCGTCCACGGACCGAGGTCGTTGCGCCAGCCATCGAACTCGGGCTGCTTGTCGAGGTGGCCATAGAGCACGACGGTTTCGTCGCTGCCCGAGCGCGTCGCGGCCGTCTCGAAGAAGATCACCGGCGTGCGGCCCGGCAGGCGGATCACCTCGAGCTTCAGGCCGCGCACCGGTTGCTGCTCGGCCCATTGCGCGGCGTCGGTGATCACGCGCTCCAGATAACCGTGTTTCGCCCAGTCGGGATCGAACGCCGGACTCTTGGCCGGCACCGCGATGTAGTCCGTCAGCGCGGGCACGATCTCGTCGTTCCACTTGCGCTCGACGAATTCTCGTAGCGTGTCCGGGTTGAGTTGTGCCTGCTGGGTCGTGTCGTCGGTGATCATGATCGGGTCCGTGAAGTACTGTTCGGTCGAAACGATCATGATAGTCCCGATGCGTGTCGGGCTGAACCCCTTGCGGTGATTGGGGTGGAGACTGGAACGCGCAGGTGCGAGGCGCGCGGCCGCCATTCGCGCGACAATTGCTACATGCATCGCGCATCAGGAGCTTGTATGGGTGGCAACGTGGCCGTTCAGGCCATCGGCGCGGCGTTCGCGCTGGCCTTGTATTTTCTGCCGGCGATCATCGCGGACCGGCGCAAGCGCCGCGACGTGCTGACGCTCGCGCTCTTCAATGCCTGCCTCGGCTGGACCGTGCTCGGCTGGGTGCTCGCGCTGTATTGGGCGCTACAGCCGAATCCGGCGGAGACCCTCGCGCGGGACGTCGTGGAGACACGCAAGGTGTCGACCTTGCGCGCGTTTTCATCGGCGCTGACGCTGCGCGTGCGGCGACGCCAGGCCGCGCGCGACCGGCCCGAGCGCTGAAACGATTCGGGCGGCTCGAGCAATACGAGCAACAAACGAACAACAGGAAACCGATTGATTGACGTGCACGGGCGTCACTCAGGGGCGTCAGTCAGGGGCGTCACTCAGGCCGCGCGCCCGATGCGACTCCACTGTACCGAGCCCGCCGGAATGGAGCGCGGCTCCGCCCGCACGGCTTGCGCCGCAAAGCTTTCGTGGCGCAGTTCGCCGTGTTCGTCGAACCACTCGCAGATCACCCAGTCGCCGGGATTCAGCGCGACCGGACCTGCGTACGTCACGGTCATGCGCGGGCCCCCTTCTTTTAACTTGACGACGTCGCCCACATTGAAGGCGGCGGCGGATGTTGTCTGGAATGCGTCAATGGTAGCGGTCAGCATATTGGGTCCCCCTATCTTGAGCGTTATTAACTTGAGCCCGGCTTTATCGACTCCGACCTGTTGAACGTACACTCTAAAGTTAAGACAGATTAACAATCGAATTTAAACGCGGCAAGCGCTTTTTTATTGATACCGTTTCCATTAGACCCGCAGTCCATGCTCGCTGGCTAAAGTTCCCGGCATTACCGAAAACAATCATCGCGACAGCTTGCGGCTAACCCTATGTGCGCTACCGCACAAACGCAACACTTACTGCAGGCCGTTTGCAGACCGGTAGAAAATGCAAGGCCGGTTTCGTCTGATTAGAGAAAGCTGACGCGATGTCGTCGAGCCGTTAATCTGAATGAGCCAGTTTGATCTAAATCAGAATTACCTGTGAACGAGTAGATCGCCGGTAAATACCATGCAGTTCGTTATACCGCTTCGTTCAAATTGAACGATTTTTTTCAGCAAGCTAACAAATGAAAACGATTACCAGCGGATTAATTTCAAACTGCCGGGGCCACCGAGCGCCGCACGCCTTGCTGATGACGTACCAGCAGCACGCTAAGGCCGATACACACGAACATCAGCACGGCATTGATAGCGAGGCTCAGCTGGAACGCGTGCGCATAAGAGGCGGGTGCCGAACTGCCGCCGAGCGCCCCGAAGAACGCGCCGCTGATCGCCGCGGTGCCGAACGCGGAGCCGATCTGCAACGTCGACGAGACCACACCCGATGCAAGCCCGGCCTTCTCGGGCACCACCTCCTGCAGCACGATGCGCATGATCGACGGCAACAGCAGACCATGTCCGACGCCCGCGCACACTAGCCCGCAGTAGAACAGCAGATCGGGCGTCGCGGATTGGGTCGCGGACCAGCCGGTCACCGTGAAGCCCAGCGTCATCATCGAGAAACCGAGCGTCAGCACATGGGCGCCGATGCGCTTGACCACGGCCGGCGACGTCAACGGCCCGATCACGAAGCCGAGCGCGAACGGCATGATCGCGATGCCCGACGCGAGCGGCGTCCAGTGCAGGCCGGTTTGCAGAAAGATGCCGTAGGTCAGGAAGAACGCGCTATTGCAATAGAACAGGAACGCGAGCACGAGACCGAGCGCGAACGCGCGATTGCGGAACAGTTGCAGGTCGACGAGCGGATGGCCGCCAGCGCGCTCGACGCGCCGCTCGGTCGCGACGAACAGCGCGAACACCGGCACCGCGAGTGCGAACATGGCGAAGGTCCACGCGGGCCAGCCGGCTTCACGGCCATGCGTCATCGGATAGATGACGAGCAGCAGCACCGCCGACAGCAGCGCGACGCCCTTCAGATCGACGCCGGTATGCGTGGCCGGCTGGTTCTCCGGCACGAACTTCCATGTGCCGACGAACGCCGCGATGCCGATCGGGATGTTGATCAGGAAGATCACGCGCCAGTCGAGCCCGAACGGGTGATACGTGATCAGCGCGCCGCCGCCGAGTTGCCCGACGATCGACGACAAGCCGAACACGAAGCCATACAGACTCATCACGCGCGTCTGCTGATGCAACGGCACGACCGCACGAATCGTCGCGAGCACTTGCGGCGCCATCACCGCGGCCGCGATGCCTTGCACGATGCGCGAGATCACGAGCATGTGGCCGCTCGTCGCGAAGCCGCACAACGCCGACGCGATCACGAAAGCCGCCATGCCCGTCATGAACATGCGACGGCGGCCGAACAGATCGCCAAGGCGGCCCCCCGTGATCAGCAGCACCGCGTAGGCGGACGCATAAGCCGACACGACGAGTTGCAGTTGCGCGTCGCTCGCGTTGAGGCCCGTGTGAATCGACGGCAGCGCCAGATTGACGATGAAGTAATCGAGCGGCGCGAGAAAGGCGCCGACGAACAGCACGGCGAGCGCGAGCGCCTGGCGCTGAAAGCCGGGCGCCGACGCTTTGGCGGCGACAGCCATGCCGGCCATCGCCGGGCCGGGACCGGTCACGGCTGCGCTCGCCGCGCAGCTGACGGACCCACCGAATGCCGCCGGAGCGGACTTGATTGCCTCACGTTTCATGACCGATCGTTCAAAAATTGGTTAAAAAATTTTGCGCCACTGCTCGCGGACGAGGCGTTACACCAGCGCGCGCATCGCCACATCGACGATACCGATCAGCGCGTCTTGCTGATGCGCGACCCGCCCCATGACCCGCAAGCCCTGCATCACGCATAGCAGGAAATCGCCGACGGCTTGTTCGTCGAGCGTCGAATCGAATGCGCCGCTCGCCTGACCGCGGATCACCGCCGCCGCGAGCAAAGTCGCCATGCGGCGCTGAATCGCGGCGACGCGCGCGCGCAGCACTTCGTCATCGGGCTGCATTTCGAGCGTCGTATTCGTAATGAAACAGCTGCGCCGGCCGCTCAATGCGCAGGACACCCTCGCGTAGTGCAGCAGCGCGTCGCGCAGCGCCTGCTCCGGCTCGGCCGTCGCGCTCAGTCGCTGCGCAAGCCGCGCGACCGCGCCTTCCGAGTAATGATCCAGCGCGGCGAGCATGATGCCGTGCTTGTCGCCGAATACGCCGTAGAGGCTGCCGCGCAGCAGACCGGTGGCCTTGCACAGATCGTCGATCGACGTCGCGTGATAGCCGTGATCCCAGAACACCTGGCTCGCGTTCGCCAGCACGGTGGCCGTGTCGAACTCGCGCGGACGGCCGCGCTGACATGTTTCGCCAGCTTTTTTCGCGGCTTGCTTTGAATTACTCAATTGCGATGACCTTGTTGCCTGGTTGCGTCGGTCTGTTGATATTATGACTGGATGTTCAATAAATCAAGGATGGCATTCCGTAGGCCTACTCGCGTCGGGGTCATCCGTTCATTCGACAACCGGCATCAAAAAACCGGCGGCGGACATGGCCCGTCGCCGGCTTCGTTGCGCGCTCACAGTGACAGCAGGGGCTCAGGTCTCGAGCTTCGCATCCATCGTAATCGTTGCATTCAGCACCTTCGACACTGGGCAGCCGGCCTTCGCGTCCGCGGTGGCTTTGTCGAACGCGGCCTTGTCTCCGCCCGGAATCTTCACGGTGACGTCGAGATGCACCGCGGTGATCGCGAAGCCGCCACCGTCCTTGTCGAGCGTGACGGTCGCCGTGGTGCCGATGCGCTCCGGCGTGATGTTGGCCTTGCCCAGCTCCGCCGACAGCGCCATCGAGAAACATCCCGCATGCGCAGCCGCGATCAGCTCTTCCGGATTCGTGCCGATGCCGTCCGCGAAGCGCGTCGCGAACGAGTACTGGGTGTCCTTCAGGACGCCGCTGTCGGTGGAAATCGAGCCCTTGCCGTTCTGCAGGCCGCCTTGCCAGACTGCCGATGCCTTGCGCTTCATTGCTCTCTCCTGTTTGTGCCTTGCCGCGCACGCTGCTCGACCAAAGATGATGCCCGCCGCGGCGGTCCGCCCGGATGTGTCCGCGCCTGGGCATCGGTCGCAGGTGCCGCGCGGTTTGCAGGCGCGGGCGTGGACCGGATTTCATCATAGGCGCTTCCGCGTCCCGGCGCGGAAATGCGCCTTTTTCACTATCTCAAAACTGGCAATAATATTTCGCCAGAAAGCCGCTTTTTTGCTGACCTCGTAAGAAATAGACTGCCTTCAACGGATCGGGGAACGCGGTTCACACCGATCCACCACACAATCAATTGGAGGTCGTCATGAAATCGCTTCTTTCCGCAGTCGTCGTCGCATCCGCTCTTATCGTTCCGGCACTGTCGTTCGCCCAGCAGACAAACGGTCCGGTCACGCGCGCTCAGGTGCGCGCCGAACTCGTAGCCGCGCAAAAAGCAGGCCTCCTGAACCAGAACGACACCACCTATCCGAAGGCCGTGCCCCAGGACTCGACGATCGTCACCGCTTCGGCGCAAGGTTCGCAAGACGTCGGCGGCGCGAAGGCCAGTTCGTCGGACGCGGGCGCGCCGGCGACGGTGCAGCAACGTCTCTTTTCGACGTATCGCGGTAACTGATCGCGGTAACTGATCGTGATAACTGAGCGCGCAAGTCGTTAATGCATCGTGCAGTAAAAAGCCCCGGTTGCGAAGTTCGGCAACCGGGGCTTTTCGTTGGCGCGCGCGGCGCCGCTGCGCAGCCGCTCGTTGGCAAAAGCGCTATTCGGGAAACGGCAGGCTTTGCTGCCCCACTGCGCGCATGTCGAACACGTTCAGCGTCATCGCGACCAGCGCGTAGTAGCCGAGCAGGCCGACCAGGTTGATCACGACCTGATGCCCGAAACGCCCGACCGCCTGCGCATACGTCGCGGCCGTGACGCGCTTCGTCTCGTACAGTTCGCTCGCGAAGTCGTAGATCAGCGCGTCGTCGGCATCGGCGAACTCGGGGCGGCGCCCCTGGCGGATCGCCTCGGCGTCCGCTTCGCCGACGCCCGCCTGCAGCGCGATCGGATAGTGGATGTACCACTCCGCCTGGGCCTGCCAGCGCGAAGCGGTCACCAGAATCGCGAGTTCCGACAGCCGCAGCGGCAGCCCGGTCTGGTAGCGGCAAAACGCGCCGAGGCGTTGCGCGTGCTGCGCGAGATCGGGGCTGTGAATCCAGCCGAGGAACGGCCCATTCAGGTTGCCGCGCGGGCCGGACAGGATTTCGTCGAGCACCGCCTTCTGTTCGGGCGTGGCAGTGGACATGTCGAAGTGAGGCAAGCGCTCGGTCATCGTCGTTCTCGCAAAAGTCGGTGGGTCGAATCTCAGCGGGCGGCGAGCGACGCGCCGATCGCATCGCTGAGGCGGCTGACGATCTCGTCGATGTCGCGCTCCGTGCAGATGAACGGCGGCGCGAGCAGCACGTGGTCGCCGCTCTTGCCGTCGACGGTCCCGCCCATCGGATACACCATCAGGCCGCGCGCGAACGCTTCGCGTTTGATCGTCGCGTGCAGTTTCAGTTTGGCGTCGAACGGCTCTTTGGTAACGCGATCCTTGACGAGTTCGACGCCGACGAACAAGCCGCGCCCGCGCACGTCGCCGATATGCGCATGTTGCGCATAGTGCTCGCGCAGCCGGCCGCGCAACTGCTCGCCGCGCGCCTGCACGTTCGCCAGCAGATCGTCTTCCGCGATCACGCGCTGCACTTCGAGCGCGGCCGCGCACGCGGTCGCATGGCCGATATAGGTATGGCCATGCTGGAAGAAGCCGGAGCCGCCGACGATGGTCTGATAGATGCGGTCGCTGACCAGCGTCGCGCCGATCGCCTGATAACCCGCGCCAAGGCCCTTGGCGATGGTCAGCATATCGGGCGCCACCCCGTCTTCGTCGCACGCGTACAGATAGCCGGTGCGGCCCATGCCCGACATGATCTCGTCGAGAATCAGCAGCACGCCGTAGCGGTCGCACACCGCGCGGATCTTGCGGAAGTATTCGCGCACCGGCGGCACCGCGCCCGCCGTGGCGCCGACCACCGTTTCCGCGACGAACGCCGCGACCGTGTCCGCGCCGAGCGCGAGAATCTTCTGCTCGAGTTCATCGGCGAGACGCTGAGCGAACGCTTCTTCGGTTTCGTCCGCGCGCTGCTCGCGATATGCGTAGCACGGGCTCACGTGATGCGCTTCGATCAGGATCGGCAGGAACGGCTCGCGGCGCCATGCATTGCCGCCGATCGCGAGTGCGCCGAGGGTGTTGCCGTGATAGCTCTGCCGACGCGCGATGAAATGGCGCCGCTGCGTCTCGCCCTTCTCGACGAAATACTGACGCGCGAGCTTGAGCGCCGCCTCAATCGCCTCCGAGCCACCCGACACGAAGTACACGTGCTCGAGTCCGGCCGGCGCACTCGCGACGAGCCGGTCAGCCAGTTGTTCGGCCGGCTCCGTCGTGAAGAACGACGTGTGCGCGTACGGCAACCGTTGGGCTTGCCGCTTGATCGCGTCGATCACGCGCTGGTTGCTGTGACCGAGGCACGACACGGCTGCGCCGCCCGACGCGTCGATATAACGCTTGCCCGTGGAGTCGATGATTTCGATGCCGTCGCCCGCGACGGCCACCGGCAAGGATTGCTTCGGAGAGCGATGAAAAACGGTGGACATGATGTTCAGTTCCTGGTGAGGGCGGCGGGCGCTGAAACGCGGGCCGGTTCGGGCGTCGCGCACGCGACGAAAGTGTCGAACGCGCATTGCTTCTGGCGATACGCTTTCATCGACACACCAGCGTTGCCGATTTCGAACAGCGCGGTGGCGAGGGTGTTTTCGTCGTCGGGATCGTAAGGATCGTCGCGATAGATCGGCAAGCCCGACGGCGTGCGATCGTGCAGTACGTCGAGCAGGGCTGCCGGTTGCAGCGGGCCGGCCGCGGCGAGGCGATTTCGCCAAGCCGGTAGCCGATGTCGTACGGCTCGCCGCTGACCTGAAAAAACACTGAATTCCTGCATCGACGCCACGGGTCGCACCATATTCAACAATCGGTACGTATTTATACGCCAATACAACATTTGTTGTCAAATGCCGTTGAACGATATCGAACGGAGCGTGGCGTGCCTCACACAATCGCTCAAGGCACGTACGCGCCCTTCGCATGCAACGATTGTTCGGCGAGCGCAAGCTGCTCGAGCGCATCCGCGCCTTCGAGCGCGAGCAAATGCGCGACCAGCGCTTCGGCGATCGCGGTGGCGGCCACCAGCGACGGAAAGAACGACGGGCTTTCGTGCGAGAAGATCAGTACCTTGTCGGCGTTCAACGCGATCGGCGACACGGCGCTGTCGGTGATGGCGATCAGTTTGCTGCCTTTTTCGAGCGCGGCCTCGGCGACGCGCGCGGCTTCGACCGAATACGGCGCGAAGCTGATGACGATGGTCGCGCTGTCGCGCTCGATCGTGCGCAGTTGCATTTCCAGCGTGCCGGCCTCGCCGTTGAGCAGCGACACCGACGGACGAAACAGCCGGTAGCCATAGACGAGACCGAACGCCACCGCGTAACACGAGCGGAAGCCCGCCACGTGCACGTGCGACGCACGCCGCAACACGCGCGCGGCCTCGACGATCACGCGGCCGTTATGCGCGGCGGTCGTTTCGAGATTGTGCTGCTGCGCGACGAGAAGATCGTTCGCGAGCGCATCTTTCGATTTGACCATCGAGCGCGCCCGGCTCGTCAACGGCTCGGGCCACGTGCGCACGCGCGCGACGAACAGATCGCGCAATTCGTTCCAGCCGGGAAACCCCAGTTGCTGCGACAGCCGCACCAGCGACGCGGGCTGCACCTGCGCGCGCTCGGCCACCTTGCGCATCGACGACACCGCGACCTCGTCGGGATGATCGAGCAGGAAGCCCGCTCCCATCTGGAACTGCGGGCTCAGTTCGGGAAAGCGCGCCCGGATCAGGGCGACGAGCTGATCGAAGCTGTCTGGCATGGGGAGGTGGGTCGGCGCCGAGGTGAGAGATGACAACAAATGTTACCACCGGACAGGCGCGTTTCAACGGCGCGAAGATGCTCGGTTCACCAGCGCTTCCCGATGCGCGTCGACGAAGTCCGCCATGCTGTCGAAGCGGAAGTCGATGTCAGGCTGCGAGCCCGGGTTCATCGTCGCGCCAAAGCCCGGCTGCGAATGACGGCGGTAAATCCAGCACGACGCCAGGCCGAACTCGTTTGCAGGCTTGTGGTCATGGAAGAGGCTTTCTGCCGTGTGAAGGATTTTTTCCTTCTTGATGCCGCGCTGATCGAGCTTCTGAAGCATGTACTCGAAGTTTCGCGGCGACGGCTTGTAGGACCCGACGTCCTCCGCTGTGATGACAGCGTCGAACTCAACCTGCAGCCTGGCGTTGCTGAAGGTGAAACTTTCGTTGTCGATGTTCGACAGGATGACCAGCTTGTAGTGCCTCTTCAGATATTGCAGCGCGAGCGCGGAGTCGGCGAATGCCGGCCAGTTTCTGATCGACTGGCCGTACGCCACGCATTCTTCGTGTGTATAGGGCAGGCCCCACTCTTCAGCCATGCGCTTATATACGATGGGAAGCAGTTCCTGATAGCGCTTCGCAGGGGTGAAGTTCTGCTGCGACGACTCGTGGCGAGCGTGCGCTTCGAGAACCTCGTCACGCGTGAGCGGCGTCCTGGCTCGCTCCAGCAGAGGCCGAAGGCCTTCAAAGATGCCACTCTCCCAGTCGATCAAGGTGCCGTAGCAGTCAAAAGTCAGTGTATCGAAATCGGTCAGTTTCACGACTCCTCCTGTCGGATGGCGTGCTCAAAGGTTGAACCCATGCCGAAGCGCAGCTAATCTGGTCAAACACGGGTCCAATACCTGGAGACTATATGCGCCACCTCGTCCTAACAATGGCTGTCTTAACAGCCGCCGGCATCACCGCATCCGCCAATGCTCAATCGGTGGTCACCCTCGGTCACTCGGCTCCGCTTACGGGCCCCCAGGCGCCGAACGGAAAGGACAACGAGAACGGCGCCCGCCTTGCTATCGATGAACTCAACAGGAGCGGTGTCACGGTCGCTGGCCAGAAGGTAACTTTCAAACTGGACTCCGAGGACGACCAGGCAGATCCGAAGGTTGGCGTTCAGGTCGCGCAGAAACTCGTCGACAGCGGCGTGATTGCTGTCCTCGGCCCGTACAACTCAGGTGTGGCTATCCCGGCATCGCGCGTCTATAACACCGGCGGGGTACCGATGCTGCCGGTTGCCTCCAATCCGGCGCTGACGAAGCAAGGCTTCAAAAACATCTTCCGTATCGGCGCGAGTGACGAGCAGCTAGGCGGAACGATGGGTCAGTTTGCGGCCAAAACATTGAAGGCCAAGACCGCCGCGGTGATCGACGACCGCACGGCATATGGGCAAGGTGTGGCCGAGCAGTTCGTCAAAGAGGCAAAGGCAAATGGAATTCAAATCGTGGACCAACAGTTCACGAACTCGTCGGCGACTGACTTCCTCGGCATTCTCACCAGCATCAAGGCCAAAAATCCGGATGTCGTCTTCTTCGGCGGATACGCTGCTCAAGGCGCGCCGATGGCCAGGCAGATGCGCGCACGCGGACTGCGAGCCAAGCTGCTTGGCGGTGATGGCATTTGCTCGGCCGACATGGGCAGGGTTGCCGGTGACGCGGCCTCTATCGTGTATTGCGCCCAGGGCGGCATCGCGCTCGACAAGACCCCAGCCGGCCGTGAGTTTCTGCAGAAATACAAGGCCGCGTTCAACACCGACACGCAGGTTTATGCGGTCAGCTACTACGACGGCGTAAAACTGCTGGCCGATGCGATGGTCAAAGCGGGAACCACGACCGACAAGGCAAAGCTCACCGCCCAGTTGGCAAAGACCAACTATAAGGGCGTGGCAGGCACCTACTCTTTCGATGAAAACGGCGATCTGAAGGGCGCACCCACGACCGTCTATGTGATCAGAAACGGGCTTCCGGTGCCCTACGGGCAGTGACGTTCAATCGAATAACCCCCAACGCACACATGAAAATCACTCGCACTATTTCGACGGTCGAGGTCCATACCGGCGGCGAAGCGTTCCGTATCGTGACGAGCGGGCTTCCTCGTCTTCCCGGTGACACCATCGTCAAGCGTCGAGCGTGGCTGAAGGAGAACGCCGACGAAATTCGTACCGCGCTGATGTTCGAACCGCGTGGTCATGCTGACATGTACGGTGGATACCTGACCGAACCCGTTAGTCCCACGGCAGACTTCGGAATCATCTTCGTCCACAACGAGGGTTATAGCGACCACTGCGGACACGGCGTGATCGCGCTGTCTACCGCGGCGGTCGAGTTGGGCTGGGTTCAGCGCCAGATTCCCGAGACGCGAATCGGCATCGACGCTCCATGTGGCTTCATCGAGGCGTTCGTGCAATGGGATGGTGAACACGCCGGCAACGTACGCTTCGTCAACGTTCCGTCGTTCATCTGGAAACGGGATGTCACGGTCGAGACGCCGTCATTTGGCACGGTAAAGGGTGACATCGCCTTCGGTGGTGCCTTCTACTTCTATACGGACGGTGCCCCGCACGGTCTCGCAGTCCGGGAGTCTTCCGTCGAGGAACTGATCAAGTTTGGCGCCGAGGTCAAAAAAGCTGCAAACGACGCGTACCCGGTTGAGCATCCCGATATCCCGGAAATCAACCACATCTACGGGACCATCATTGCCAACGCACCGCGGCACGAAGGCTCGACGCAAGCCAACTGTTGCGTGTTCGCCGACCGTGAAGTGGACCGTTCGCCCACCGGCTCAGGGACGGGCGGACGCGTCGCGCAACTCTATCTGCGCGGCGAACTGGCGAGCAACGAGACGCTCGTCAATGAGTCCATCATCGGCACGGTCTTCAAGGGGCGTGTACTCAGTGAGACGACCGTCGGCGACTTCAAGGCCGTCGTCCCCGAGGTCCAGGGCAACGCATACGTTTGCGGTTTCGCAACCTGGATCGTGGACGAGCGTGACCCGCTGGCTTACGGTTTCCTCGTCCGATAATCGGTTCCTTGCAGTCGCTTCTAGCGCGGAACGCCGTGACAGGCATTCCGCGTTGTTTGATTGGCGAATCGAGCGGCCCGACCGGTAGGTCAAAGCGCGGTTTCGTGCGCGAGGCCAGCGCGTTGGCATCACCTCATCGCCCGTTCTTGCCTTGCGTCTTCTTTGCGGTCGCTCTGCTTCGGTTCCGAAGCGCGAAGAACACACCGGCTCCGAGCGCGACGAGCAGAACCACGATCAGGCCGCCACTGATGTCGCTCATGCCGGTCATGCCACGAGATTCGCTCTGGCTGGGCGCCGCCGAGGCAGCCACGGGCGCGGAAGCCTCCGCCGCGACGGGCTGCGGAAGCGCCACACCAGCGGCACTCCCTTGACGCACCAGAGAAGCCTCCGACGTCGGCGAGGCCTGGGACACCTGAGATGCATCAGATGCGGATACGGCTGGAGGCGCTTCGGGATTGGGACCGACAGGTGCCATCGCCGTTTCCGAGGCCGTCATGACAGGCGCGGCCGGCTGAGGCGCGGCCGCCTGAGGAGCGACGTCGACGGACCGGGCCATCGCCTTCCACTGCGCGAACACGCCATCCACGCAGTGCACATCGATACAGGCGTTTCGCGCCTGCCGCCACTTCGCCAGTTGCGCGGACGAGAGTTTCCCGCTGCTCAGAAGAGCCTGTTGCTGCGCGAAGATGTCGTCGTACTCGTTGTTCAGGATCGCGTGATCGCAAATGACGCGCTCAGCGGGTTGCTGCGAGGTTGCACACTGAATGTCGTTCGCCGATGCCGCGGTCGAACCCAACGCCGCCATGGATAGCAGCAATACTCCGAATCGTCGTGCCAGGTGCACCCGTCCTCCCAGAATGTGAGTGTCAAAGTCCAGGCACCACGATGAATCCGCCTGGCTCGTCACCGTATGTTTCGACTCTGCCTTCCAGCAGATAACGTGCCGCCAACGCGCATAGCGCCGCGTCGACGTCGTCGATCGAAGTCAGCGACGCTGTTGCGATACCTTCCCGTTCGAGGATTGCCCGGCGCTGCGGACCCTTTTGCTTCGCGGATGCGACGTCCGTCCCGAGGAAAGCGCACGTGATCGCGTGGGGGAATGTCTCGAAGCACACGCGACCATTGATTTTTTCGCCGCCGCTGAAAAGCGGAAAGTGCGCGACGAATGCGTCGTAGACGCGCTCGCCGTTGAACATCCATCCATAGAAGCCGCTTTTGCTGGCGATCGCCGTTTCGCGAGCCGGTGTCGCAAACGAAAAGATTCGCTGCCGCGCGAGCGCCTTCTCGGCTAGTCGTCCCGCGGCGCCTGTTCGCCAACGACACGGCGCATCGATGCCGACCGCCGCCACCTCGAGTGCGCGACACCGTTCGAGCATCTGTTCGGGGGTCGCGTTGCCGAGATGGCTCACGATCTCGGTGCCGCGCAGGACGACCAGATGGTTTCTCTTCCGGTCGCCGCCAACATCGATGCCCGCTACCGTGGTCGGCGTCAAAGCAGCGCCACCACCCTCACATCGCCCTGCTCCGCCGACGCCACCACCTTCTCGCCGATCCGGCGGAACGTGATCGACACCGACGCATCCCCGACCCGCAGATCGCCGACCTCGAGCCAGTCGATACCTTCGGGCAGCATCGGCTGTTCGATCAGCACTTCGCGGCGCTCGGCGTCGATCGTGATGCCCAGACACGCCTCGAGCATCATGAACGGCGAGCCCGCCGCCCATGCCTGCGGCAAACACGCGACCGGATAGGCCGTGGGCGGCTCGCCGCGGCGTCGCGGGAAGCCGCAAAACAGCTCGGGCAAGCGCATGTCGAAATTGACCGCGGCCTGGAACAGCGCCTGCAGCAGCTTCACGGCCGACGCCTTGCCGCCATAGCGTGACAGCCCTCGCGCGCACAGCGCGTTGTCGTGCGGCCAGACCGAGCCGTTGTGATATGCCATCGGATTGAAGCGCGCCTGGCTCGCGGCCAGCGTGCGCACGCCCCAGCCGGTGTGGAACAGCGTCGAGTCGAGCGCCCGCACCACCGCCTCGCCGCGCTCGCGCGTGGGCAGGCCGAACGCCAGCAGATGCCCCGCGTTCGATGCCATCACGCGACACAACTCGCCATGACCGTCGAGCGCGATACCGTAAAAGCCGACCTCGTCCATCCAGTACTTTTCTTCGACGCAGCGGCGGATCTTCTTCGCGCGCTCCGCGTATTGCGCGGCCGCGTCGCGCAGGCCGCGCAGCTTCGCGTAGTGAGCCATCGTGTCGAACGCGGCGCTCGCATAGGCCTGCACTTCGACGAGCGCGATCGGGCCGTCAGGGAAGCGCCCGTCCGCATGGAACACCGAATCGTGACTGTCTTTCCAGCCCTGGTTCGCGAGGCCGCCATCCGATTCGCGCTGGTAATCGAGCAGCCCGTGCCGGTTTTTGTCGCACACGCCCGCGACCCACTGCGCCGCGCGTTCGAGCGCGGGCCATAGTTCGTCGATCAAGCCGACGTCGCCGGTGCGGGCCGCGTAGGCGCCGGCCAGCACGATGAACAGCGGCGTGGTGTCGACACCGCCGTAGTACAGCGCGAACGGGACTTCGCCGGCCGCGGCCATTTCGCCCTTGCGCATCTCGTGCATGATCTTGCCCGGCGCGGCGTCGCGAAACGGCGAGTTCTCGCGCGCCTGATGCTCGGCGAGAAAGCGCAGCACGCCGGCTGCGAGATGCGGTTGCAGCCACAGCGTCTGCAGCGACGTGATCACCGCGTCGCGGCCGAACGGGGTCGAAAACCATGGGATGCCCGCGTACGGGTACGGGCCGGTCGCGAGATCCGTCGTCAGCAGGCCGAGGTCGGCGAACGAGCGGTCGATCCACGCGTTGAACAGCGGATTGCTCGAACGCACGCGCGCGCTCGCGTTGCGTCGCTCGCGCATCACCAGGTGCGCATCCACCATTGCCGCGCGTACCGCCGTGCGGCCGACGCGCGGGCGCTCCGCATCGATCTGCGAGAGATGCGCTTCGCTCAACGCATGCATCGGCTGCGACACGTCGGCGCCGGGCTTGCCGGTCATCGGCACGACATGCACCGCTATCGACAGATAGATCGACACGCATGCCTGCGCGGGCAGCTTGACGGTGTAGTCGGCGCGGTCGGCGAACAGCTTGTCCGGCTGCGGCGAGAACGCGATCCGCACGTTGCGCGCCACGTCGTCGAGACCGATGTAGCCGAGCAGCACCTCCTGATTCTCGATGCGCGCGGGCTGCACGCGACCCTGTTTGTCGCGCTTCAGGCCGCGCACTTCGAACATGTCGCGGAAATCGCTGGAAAACGAAATCGACAGCGGCACGGTCGCATCGTGCGTGCCGTAGTTCGTGAGCTCGATCGCCTCGTTGAGCACGGTGCCCGACAGCACGCGCACACGCTCGACGTGGATCACGCCTTCGGGCGTGCTGTCGCCGCCGAGCGGCGGCAGCGGGCGGTTGGTCAGATGCGCGGTGAAACTGGTGTTGTCGCTGCTGACGCTGCCCGACAGCAGCGACGGCGCGCGGCCGCCGAAGGTCAGCCGCAGTTGCGACATCACGCGCGTATCGTTGACGAACAGGCCATCGTCGTGGCCGGTGATATCGCCGAGCGGATCGTTGACGACGAAGGTGTCGCCCGACTTGAGCACGTGCTGCGTAACGCTCGCGACGTTAAGGTTTTCCGTCGGGATGAAAACGCCGTCCTGCTCGGGCTCGCGATGATCGACGCCGCCGGAGTGGGTCAGCCCGCCGAGGGCTTCTGGCTGCTGTATCAAGGTCGCTCCTATGGATTCGCTGCTGCGTTTGGTTGCACTTCGGGTCTCGCCTCGGATCGGCCGCCGGATTGCCCGGTTGCCCCGTCACCGGGGCCCCGGTTGGCCTGCTCCCCGATGGGCCGGCCCATCCGATTGTAGAGGCTCTTTCCGCGTGAGACGAGCTTATCGCCTCGGAGTTTCGGCTTTTTGCGCCGTTTTTTGACGGCGTTTCCGGTGGCACGGGACGTGCAGGCGGCAGGATGCGCGGAACGTAAAAAAACCCACGGCCTCGTGAGCCGTGGGTTGGCGACCGTCGTTGAACGCGTTGTCGGGCGTCTATCCGGCCTGTTACCGCTTCGCGACCGGCTTCGCCTCGCGCAGCGTCTCGCCGATGAACAGCTGACGCGGACGGCCGATCTTCTGCTCAGGATCGGCGATCATTTCATTCCACTGCGCGATCCAGCCGACCGTGCGTGCCATTGCGAAGATACACGTGAACATCGACGTCGGAATGCCCAGCGCGCGCTGCACGATGCCCGAGTAGAAGTCGACGTTCGGGTACAGCTTGCGCGACACGAAATATTCGTCTTCGAGCGCGATCTTTTCCAGCGCCATCGCGAGCTTGAACAGCGGGTCGTCGTGCAGGCCCAGCTCTTCGAGCACTTCGTGGCAGGTTTCGCGCATCAGCTTCGCGCGCGGATCGTAGTTCTTGTACACGCGGTGGCCGAAGCCCATCAGCTTCACGCCGGAGTTCTTATCCTTCACCTTCGCGATGAAGTCGGGAATGTTGTCGACCGAGCCGATCTCTTCCAGCATGTTCAGCGCGGCTTCGTTCGCGCCGCCGTGCGCCGGGCCCCACAGACACGCGATACCGGCCGCGATACACGCGAACGGATTCGCCCCCGACGAACCGGCGAGCCGCACGGTCGACGTCGACGCGTTCTGCTCGTGGTCCGCGTGCAGGATCAGAATGCGGTCGAGCGCGCGCACCAGCACGTCATTGACCTCGTACTCCTCGGCCGGATTCGAGAACATCATGCGCATGAAGTTCGCGCTGTACGACAGGTCGTTCTTCGGATACACGAACGGTTGACCGACGCTGTACTTGTACGCCATCGCGACCAGCGTGGGCAGCTTCGCGATCATGCGGATCGCCGATACGTCGCGATGCTGCTGGTTCGTGATGTCGAGCGAGTCGTGATAGAACGCCGACAGCGCGCCGACCGCCGCAACCAGAATCGCCATCGGGTGCGCGTCGCGACGGAAGCCGCGGAAAAAGAAGTGCATCTGCTCGTGCACCATCGTGTGCTGCGTGACGGTGTTCTCGAACTCGGCTTTCTGCTGGGCGTTCGGCAGTTCGCCCTTCAGCAGCAGGTAGCAGGTTTCGAGGAAGTCGGCGTTCTGCGCGAGGTTGTCGATCGGGTAGCCGCGGTAGAGCAGTTCGCCCTTGTCGCCGTCGATATATGTGATTTCGGAGTTGCACGCCGCCGTCGACATGAAACCCGGGTCGTACGTGAATTTGCCGGTCTGGCCGTACAGCTTGCGGATGTCGATGACGTCGGGGCCCAGCGAGCCCTGATAGATCGGCAGATCGATGGTCTGGTCGCTGTCGGAAAAGCTCAGCGTTGCGTGTGACTTCGAGTTCATGTACGTCTTCCTTTTGCTTGATACCGCACTCGCGCCGGCATGCATCGCAGTCGTACGGCGAGGCGCGACATCGGCGCTCCCGAAGAAGTACGGGCATGCTCAGGCTCCGCTGCGCATTCTACGGGTCGGCGTGTCGTTGATTGCGTCGATTGATCGCAACAGTCCATCTCCCTGGGCGCAACATTCGTTGTCGGCACGCGGCGGGTGCATCGCGATGCCGTTGAAAGTTGCACGAAAGTCGGAACACCAACCGCAACAATGTTTTGCTGCCAGCACACTGCGTCGGGCGGGATCCATCTGCGATACTCAGTCCGTGCATTGATGCTTGCGGCCCGCGATTCGAAGCGGGTTTTTTTGATCACACAGAAAAGCAGGACGAATACAAATGAATGTCTCTCTCGAAACGCTGTTTCCGGATCACGTCCATACCGAAGACCACACGGTCACCGCGCTGAATCATCAGGATATCGTCGTCGCGTTGTCGGCGGCGCTGAAGACGCAGGACGTCGCGGTGCTGCACATGCTCTATCCGCGCACCGACGCGCGCACGCATCGCAGTCTCGACACGCTCGTCGACGTGCTGCATGGACACGGCCTGCATGAAGTCGCGGATCTGATCGCGCAGGAAGCGCACTATCTACTGTTCAAGGACCCGGTGAAGGCGTGGAGGGTGTTCCACGAAATCCGCAACGACTCGCTCGCGATCGGCGTACATCTGTACTATCACGGGCTCGTCGGCGAGGCGGCCGAACGCGCGCTCGACAAGGACGCGCATCGCAAGGCCTGATGCAGTAACGGGCGATCGGCGGCGCGCGCCGGCCGATCGCCCTTGGTCTTCGCTTCACTTGCTCAGCGCGCGCTCATCGCCTGAATGAAATCATCCACGTAACGATTGAACGCGGACGGGTGCGCGAGGTTCATGCCATGCGACGCACCGCGTACCGTTTCGCGGCGCGCATCGGGCAACCATCCCTGCAACGCCGTCACCGTGCGGTGGAACATGTCGGGACTCTTCTCGCCGTCGATCAGCAGGACCGGGCAGCGCAGATCGGCCGCGTCCTCGGGCATGTAGGCGGGCAGCGGATCGCGGAATTGTCGCGCGAGCGTGTGCGCGTTGTCCGTCGCCATGCGGCGAAAACCCGGGGTGCTCAGCGCCCAGAAGCCGGGGCGGCTCACCGAATCGACGAACAGTTGCAAGCCTGCTTCGATCTCGCCGCTTTCGATCAACCGAGCCGCTTTCGCGCGCAATGCGTTGACCGTCTCCGGCACGCTCGCGGGTGGACGTCCGGCGATCTGCAGCGGGCCGCCCGGATCGGCGAGCGTCAGCGTGCGCACGTGTTCGGGATGGCGTCGCGCGAAATGATAGGCGACGCAGCCGCCGCGCGAATGCCCGACCACATGCGCGGGCCCCGCGCCGAAACGCGCGATGAACTCCGCCACTTCATCGGCGTGGCTGCTCCAACTGAACGGCAGGTCCACCCGCGCGCTATCGGTCACTGGCCAGTAATGCGTGAGACTGACCGCGACGCAGCGATAGCGCTTCGACAGGCCGGCCAGTTGCGGCTGCCAGTAGCGGTAGTCGCACAACGAACCGTGCACGAACAGCAGCAAGTCGCCCTCGCCGGCCTCGACGTAAGGCATGCGCAAGCCGCTGCGTAGTCCGATGAAGGATGGCGATGACGACAGCGACGAAGCGGAAACGGATTGATTCACGGATGAGCTACGGGCGGCGCGGCATCGGCGCGCGAATGCGCGCGGAGCCGGCAACAGGCATTGGGAAATGAGCGTACCGGTGTCCCTGAAAACGGGACGCGATGCGTATTGTCACATATGCGTCAGCGACGCGTCGGGCAGGCGTCTTCATCAAACCACTGACGCGTGGCGACAAGGATATTACTCGCCTGGAGAGTACTTCATCAGTCAGGCCGTTTCCTAAAGATCAATATAACCGGTGCGCCCCATAAAGCACCGTATATTGGGTTTCCCGATATTTTTTAGATGTTCGACGACCTCTTTAAACAGAGGCTCATCTTTGTCTGGCTCCATCATTATTCGCCAATCCTGGTCGCCGTCTCCTTTCGTCTTTAAGAAGTGTGCGTCGCCTGGTTCGTCCATATAGGCCCTGACTATATAACTGACATTTCCCTCGACAAATTCATAGATATCGCACTCGTAATAATATTCATACATTCCATTTTCATCGCGGTCACTGCAGTCGATGTGGTGGCTCACAATTACTTTCATTACTTTCTCCTGCCGGCCAAAAATTTTGGCGTCAAAGCTCAAGATACGCTGTGAGCCGACGCCGTATCTGAGCCATGCACGCCGAACACGACACACGCGGCTTTGCTGGCCATCGTCGGTTCCGGCAGCACACACAGTGGCGCCGCCCCGACCATTTCCAGCACCCCGCCGACCACCTGCAAACCGCCCCATAGCCGGTTGGAAAGCATCTCCGTGGGGCTGATCGACTGGCGGGAGAGCACTGCCGCCAGTTGCGGCGCACTGAGCACCACCCGCACGCCGTCCGAATCCTGTTGATACGACGTTCCGGTGTCCTCTGTAGTTGTTAGGGCTGCTACGCTAGCAGGCATCCACAGGGGTATGGAATGGGCGATGGATGATTTTTGGATTCCGCTTCGGTCAACGAAGTGTCAATATTTGTCCGCGTCGGAGGGTCTCAGTTCACTGGGAAGCGCGTGCGCGGCATTCTGAAACGGGAGCGCTGCGGCGGCAACGCTGGCCGCTTCCTGTTCGCGGTCGCGTTCGTTAATTGAGTGTTTGCCAGCGTCGATCGAACGGCCCATCGCAAGCGCCTTCACGTGCGTCCGCAGTAGAGACCTCGGGAGACACGCCGGGCCCGCATCGCGTCGCTTGCCCGTCACAGGGCCGGTAAAGCGCAGCGTCCATTTGCAGCCCGCCTTGCCAAGGGTGAGCAGCAGCCCGGTTACCTTGCCACCGAATGCCGGGTTTTTGCCGAGCTGTAGTGAAGCCCTTATCCACCGCTCACGTGCCCCCGGCTTCGTCCACCCACCCTGCTGCGGCCGCCGCGCCCGCGCCGCGCACCGCGCAGGTCAGCGGTTCGTCGGCGACGTGCACGTCGAGGCCGATTTCCCGGCTCAAACGCCGCCCCAGATTGCGCAGCAGCGCGCCGCCACCGGTCAGCACGATGCCCTTGTGCGCGATGTCCGTCACGAGTTCAGCGGGAGCCAATTCGAGCCCGCGCTTCACCGCGCCGATCACCTGGCTCAGCGGCCCTTCGATCGCCTCCGAAATATCGCGGTTGCTCAACTGCACCGTGCGCGGTAGCCCATCGTCGACGCTGCGGCCGGTTGCGTTCATCTGCTCGAGCGGCACGTCGTGCACGGCCGAGCCGATGGCTCTCTTGACGTGCTCGGCGGTCTGCTCGCCGAGCAGCACGCCATACAGATTGCGCACGTAGCCGATGATCGCCGCGTCGAAATTGTCGCCGCCGACGCGCACCGAGCCACTATACGCGGTGCCGCCCAGCGCGATCACGCCGACCTCGGTGGTGCCGCCGCCGATGTCGACCACCATCGAGCCGGTCGGATCGCCCACCGGCAGGCCCGCGCCGAGCGCCGACGCGAGCGATTCGCCGATCAGGCTGACCTTCCACGCGCCAGCCGCCTCGGCCGCTTCGCGGATCGCGCGGCGCTCGACGTGGGTCGCGGAGGCCGGCACGCACAGCGTGAATACCGCGCGCCGGCTGAAGAGCGAGCGCGGCCGCGCCATGTCGACGAATTGCTTGATCATGTGTTCGGCCGCGGAGAAATTGGCGATGACGCCGTGGCGCATCGGCCGCACCGCTTCGAGATTGCGCGGCACGCGGCCGAGCAGCTGGCGCGCCTCGGCGCCGATCGCGGCGATCCGCTTCGACCCGCTCGTGGGCTGCGTCTCGAAGCACACGACGGACGGCTGGTTCAGCACGATGCCGCCGTCGTCGGTATAGATAAGGGTGTTGGCCGTGCCGAGATCCACCGCCACGGCGTGGCGGAACAGTCGCTCAAAGAGCGGGTAATGCGGCGTCGGTCTGGCCATATGCAGGCTCTGATGTGTCGTTATGCGCCGTCCAAGGCGGTCTGGAAATGCGCCCCCGGTACCCCGAAGCCGCGCGACACGCACCGCTGGGCGTTGCGCTTCCCGCACGGCGGGGGTGATTTTCAAGCTATTGCCCGTATGACGGCAAGCCCGTCAGAATCTTTAGGGCCACTTTCTAGTGGGTTTGTGTCAATCGCGCGACAGCTCGCCCAGTGCGCGTTCCAGCGCGTCACGGCCGAGCGCGACGCCGTCGGCGGTGATCGTGTGGCCGACGCCGGGCAGCACGTAGGCGTCGACCGCATAGCCGGCGGAGTTGAAAGCGTCGGCCGCGGATTCGAGTTCGCGCACCGGGATCACCTCGTCGTTCTCGCCGTGGACGAGCGTGAGCGGCGTCGCGCAGTTCGACGACACGATCGGCGAGGCGAGCCGCCCCGAATACGCGACGACGCCGGCCGCGCCCTCAACGCTCGACGCGACGTGATGCAGCGCCATGATCGAACCTTGCGAGAAGCCGACCAGCGCAAGCCGATCGAAAGACAGCTGCCAATGCGCGAGCTCGGCGTCGAGCACGCGGCGCAGCGCCGGATAGGCGGCGGCGACGCGCGCCTCGCGGTTCGCCGCGCCGACGTCGCGCAGGCTGAACCACTGGCGGCCGCCGAAGCCGCCGTCGAACGGATCGGTGCCGTCGAGCGACACGAACGCCGTGCCGGGCAGGTCCTCGCTCCAGATGTCGGCGAGCGGCATCAGATCGCGCGCGTTGCTGCCGACGCCGTGCATCAGCACGACGAGGCTCGTCGCGGGCGCGTTTTGCGGCGCGCGCCGCCAGCCGTGTTCGAATTGTTGCCAGCTCATGGTGGGGTCCTTTTTTCCGTGGGATTGGGTGTACGTTTCGGCCTTTGCTGACGCAACCTCAGCCGCGAGCATACGCCGCGTGCCGCGTTCGCGCCGTCGGGCGCCGCATCGGCTGCTGCCGTGGCCGGCGCCGGCCGGCGATTGCGGGTATGCTTTTGCGCATCGACGGACCCGCCGCCGCGGTGCACGGTCCACGGCATCCTGCGCCGACCATGCATTGCGAATCGCGCGCCCTCGCCGTCCGTCCTCACGCCGTTCGCGCCGTCCGCCGCAAAACCTCCGGAGAACGCCTTTTGAGCCAGCCCAACGCCGCGCCTGATTCCGCGTCGCCGCCGCCTCAGCCACCCGCGCCACCGTCACCGCCCGCGCCTCTCGAAGGCGGCCGGCTGGTTCTCGCGACGATCGCCGTCGCGCTCGCCACGTTCATGAACGTGCTCGACACCTCGATCGCGAACGTCGCGATTCCGACCATTTCCGGCAACCTCGGCGTCTCGGTCGACGAAGGCACGTGGGTGATCACCGTGTTCGCGGCCTCCAACGCGGTGGCGATTCCGCTGACCGGCTGGCTCACGCAGCGCATCGGCCAGGTGAAGCTGTTCGTCGGCGCGATCCTGTCCTTCACGCTCGCGTCATGGCTGTGCGGCATCGCGCCGACGCTGCCGATCCTGCTGCTCGCGCGGGTATTCCAGGGCGCGGTGGCCGGGCCGCTGATTCCGTTGTCGCAGGCGATCCTGCTCGGCTCGTATCCGAAGGAGAAGTCGTCGACCGCGCTCGCGCTGTGGGCGATGACCGCCACAGTCGGCCCGATCGCGGGCCCGGCGCTAGGCGGCTGGATCACCGACAGTTACAGCTGGTCGTGGATCTTCTACATCAACATCCCGGTCGGCCTGTTCGCCGCCGGCGTCACGTGGATGATCTACCGCACCCGCGAATCGCCGACGCGCAAGCCGCCGATCGACGTGGTCGGCCTCGGCCTGCTGATCACGTGGGTCGCGTCGCTGCAGATCATGCTCGACAAGGGCAAGGATCTCGACTGGTTCTCGTCGCCGGTGATCGCGATTCTCGGCCTCGTCGCGCTGATCAGCTTTGCGTTTTTCCTCGTATGGGAGCTGACCGAGGAGCACCCGATCGTCGATCTGCGGCTCTTTCAGCAGCGCAATTTTCTCGGCGGCACGATCGCGATTTCGATCGCCTACGGGGTATTTTTCGGCAATCTCGTGCTGCTGCCGCAATGGATGCAGGAGTACCTGAACTACCGTTCGATCGACGCCGGCCTCGTCACCGCACCGCTCGGCATCTTCGCGATCATTCTTGCGCCGATACTCGGCCGCGTGCTGCCGCACTCGGACGCGCGCGTGATCTCGACGGTCGCGTTCGTCGGCTTCGCGATCGTGTTCTATATGCGCTCGAAGTACGTGATCGAGATCGACACGTGGCACCTCGTGCTGCCGACGCTGCTGCAAGGCATTCCGATGGCGCTGTTCTTCGTGCCGCTGACGGCGATCATCCTGTCCGGCCAGCCGCAGAGCCGGATTCCGGCGGCGGCGGGGCTGTCGAATTTCGTGCGGGTGTTCTGCGGCGCGGTGGGCACGTCGATCGCGGGTACCGCGTGGAACAACCGCACGATACTGCATCATGTGCGGCTCACCGAGCAGGCGTCGGTCGACAACCCGTTGTTCGCGCAGCAGATCGACAACACGCAGTCGGTGCTGCATCTGAATCCACAATCGGCGAATGCGCTGTTCGATTTCACCGTGAACACGCAGGCCGCGATGATGGGCCTGAACGACGTCTTCTTTGTGTCGGCGATCATCTTCCTGCTGATCATTCCGCTGATCTGGATCACGCGGCCGGCCAAGGGCGGAGGTGGACCGGATGCGGCCGGCGCCCATTGAGGCAGATTCGTTTTCGCGCGACGGCGACGCTCGCGCGGTGGCCACGAAGCGGCGTCAGCGGAAATAGCGCGCCGGCGTGTCGCCGAACGCATCGCGAAACACCGCGATAAACGACGACACGTCGTTATAGCCGACTTCGAGCGCCACCTGCGTGACGCTCTCACCGGCGCCCAGATGTTCGAGCGCGGCCAGCAGACGCAACTGCTGGCGCCATTGACCAAAGGTCTGCCCCGTTTCCTTCGCGAACAAACGCGCGGCCGTGCGCGCGGTCACGCCCGCGGCCGCGGCGAGTTCCTCCAGCACCAGCGATTGCGCGGGATTCGCGCTGAGCGCCTCGGCGATGCGCCGCGCGCGCGGATCGCCCGGCCAGTTCAAGCCAAGCGGCGCGGCGGGCAAGCCGGCGACGCGATCCAGCAGCACCTGCAGCAGACGGCGGGCGGGTTCATCGGGCGTGTGATCGTGCGGCAGATCGGCCGCGGCGGCGAGCAGCGCCTGCACCAGTGTGTCGGGGATCAGCGCGCCGGTCTGCGCGGGCAGCGGCGCGGCGGAGTCGGCGGCGGAGTCGTCGGTGGCGTCCATTGCGGCATCGGTTGCGACGTAGAGCGAATACGACTGCACCGGCCGCGCCGCGTGCAGGCAGTGCAGCGTATTCGCGGCGATCCACAGCGCGCGGGCGGGCGGGACGACCCAACGGCCGGATGCCGTGCGCACGGTCAGCACGCCTTCGCTGACATGAATCAGACGCGCGCGCCGATACGCGCGCCACGGCTCGTCCAGCGTCGCATGGCGCTCGCCGACCACGAAGACCGCTTGCTCGATGCCGTCCGGATCGAAGGCTTCCGTCATGGTGTCTGCTCTGACGCGGGACGTCCGCGAAGGGAGCAAGATTAGCACGCGCGCGGGGCCCGGCTGCGAGGCGGGCTAACAGGGTCCGGCCACCGTGAGCGCATCCCGCCTAGAGCGGGCAGCTCAAAAATCTCTCGAAGGCGATGTTAACTTTCTCGGCAAGCCGTTAGCCTTGAGCACCTGAACAACGAGCCCCTTCGTCCATCGGGCCAGCCGTAATCAGAGCCTGAACAAGGTTGACAAATGGCGCGATCCCGGCAACGCTGCTCACGCTGCCGGGATCGCCACGAGCCTGATCGCCGAATGGGCCATTGCACCACGCGCAACACGAGCTCGCGCGCTGAGTATATTCAGCTGGGAGCTCGTGTTGTTTTGCTTGGTGAGCATAGCAACTTGCCCACGGGGCATGCCATGGAACGCGCAAAAATCACGATCGCCTACGACTTCATTTGTCCATGGTGCTGGATCGGACATCGAAATCTGGAGGCCGGCAAGGCCCTTGACGATCTTCCCGAATTAGACGTTCGTTATCTTCCGTTCAAATTGAACCCGGAAATACCGCCTCAAGGGATGCACCGGCGCGCCTACCGAAGGCTCGAGTTCGGTAGCTGGACTCGCTCGGAAATGCTGGGCGGACGTGACTTTGCCGTGACGCGCCGCTATTTGAACTTGACGAGATCCTTGAAGATCAGTTGAGCCCAGGTATTCCCCCTGGCCTGGACGAGCGAACCGCCCTCCTTGAGCGGTCCTAGCGCAATCGGCGCGAAACCGAGTTGTTCAGCCAGAGCCGCGACCGGTGCCACCGCACTTTCGTCATCACTCGACAGAAACACGACGCGGCTGCCGCCATTCACACTCGGATCAGCGGCCAGAACGGCGGCGGGCAGATGGTTAAAACCCTTTACGAATCTGGACCCGGTAAACGCTTTGGCGACAACTGCGGAGGACGGCAGACCTTGTAGCTCTTCGACGGGAACGCCGTAAGCATTTGTCGCGTCGATGACCGTCTTGCCCTTCCAACTCTTGATCTGCTTCGCGACCTCGCGGTGCTCCCAGAAAGGAACCGCCAGGAAGATCGTGTCGGACTCGATTGCATCCTGCAGCGTCCTGGGGACGACGGTAGGGCCAATCGCTCGTGCCTGCTGCATCAACGTCTCGGGAGGGCGCCGGCTGGCGACCGTTACGTCGATGTTCTTTCTTGCAAACGCTCGAGCGAGTGCCTGGCCTACCGCGCCAAAGCCAATAATCGAATAGCTCATGCGAACTCTCCATTCAGGTGACGTTTTGATCAACCACGGATCCATGGTGATTATTGGCAACCGGGCGCGCGGGAGCGTTGCCCGCGTTAGGCGGCCCGCTGCGCGCGATGCGCCATGCGAGCCACAGCAGACACGCGGAGCCGAGCGCCTTCGACGCCGTTTGCAGCGACGACAGCGCGAGCAGACGTGACAATACCCGCTGGACAATCACCGAAACCAATCCAGGTTATTGATCAGGATTTCATATTTATCGACGCAACACGGACCATCTTCGTCAAGTTGACAGGCCCCCTACACGCTTTTCGGCGCGATTTCAGATAGCCGAGAAGCCGCCGTCGACAGACAATTCCACCCCATTCACGAAGCTCGAATCATCTGAAGCAAGAAACAGCGCGACCGTCGCAATTTCCTCAGGACGACCCATCTTTCCCCGCGGGATCAGGGATTCGAACATCCGCTTCGCCTCCTCGGTGAGAACCTGGTCCTGCATCGGTGTGGCGATCGGCCCCGGGCTCAGCACGTTCACCCGGATATTCCTGCCCTTCAGTTCGTTGAGCCAAGTGCGTGCGAATGAGCGCAACGCCGCCTTGCTCGCCGAATACACGCCGTAACCAGGAAAACCTTTCACCGAAGCAACTGACCCGGTCATGAAGATCGATCCGCCATCGTTGAACAGCGGCAACGCCTTCTGAACCGTAAACAGCGTGCCGCGCGTATTCAGGCCGAATTCCGCATCGAAGTGCTGCTCGGTAATCTCGCCCAATGGGACGGCTTTGCCCATGCCAGCGCTCGCGAACAGGACGTCGATCTTGCCCTTTTCACGCCTGACTGTATCGAACAGACGGTCGAGGTCGTCGAGATTGGCCGCGTCGCCGCGCACACCGGTCACGTTCCGGCCAATCTGCTTGACGGCCTCGTCGAGCACCTCCTGCCTGCGGCCCGTGATGAAAACATAGGCGCCTTCTTCGACGAACCGCTTGGCGCTCGCCAGCGCCATGCCGCTCGATCCGCCCGTGATGACTGCAACCTTACCCTCAAGCTTTCCCATGACATCTCCTTTCGTGGTGTCGGACAGCGTCTCGGTTCCCATTTGCACAAATGTGCTGTATCTTGTGGATCACCGATCCAGATACAGCTTCATTTTATACGGATCACCGATCCGATTGTCAAGGCGATTTATGCGAGCCGACGCCAGAAAAAATTACAGCCATCTACTTGCGGTCGCGCGTGACGTAGTCACCGAGCATGGCGCCGATGCGTCCATGCGAGATATCGCCCGCCGGGCCGACGTCGGGTTGGCCACACTGTTTCGCCATTTCCCGACACGAGAAGCCTTGTTCGAAGCGTTGCTGCGTATGAACGTGGACGAACTGATACAGCAGGCAGCCAAACTAGAAACGTCGAATCCGCCTGACGAAGCGCTGGTGTCCTGGTTTCGCGAAGGGGTTGCATTCGTTCGTAGCTATAGCGGCATTTGCGCCTTGTTCGCGACCGCGCACGCGGACCCTGACTCCGCGCTTCACGCTTCGAGCACAGCGCTGCGTTCAGCGGGCGCGCGACTACTGCGCCGTGCTCAGGCCGAGGGAACGGCGCGCGCCGATATAGATGGGGTCGACCTGTTCGCCCTGATGTCGGCGCTCGGCTGGCTCGACGGCCAACCCGGATTCGCGCCACGCGGGGATCATCTCTTTCACATTATTACGAGCGCCATCCTGACAAACCGGTCGAGCAACGATGTCGAGAAGGCAACGTGTTGAATCAGATCGCCGACGCATACTTTCCTACCAGGAAAGCCCCGGGGATTCGAACCAGACGGCGCAAAGCTGACTGGAGCCGACAGTCGAATGGCCATTACCGCACTTGATCGATCGGCCGCTTCTGGCCGCACGGTGACATCCGGGTCAGTCCTCGATCTCTCTATCTCAGCCGGGTTGAAGGTGCTGGCACTCCGTTTGGAACCAATAGTCGACCAGGCGCTGTGCCGCTTGTAGATCATCCGGGTAATACGGATCATCAAACCACGGTGACGGGTCGTAGCCCGCTTTCCTCAAGGCAGCGAGTTCGCTTTGGTGCTGCGCCATCGTAGGGGGCGCGTTTGTCTTGAGCGCCGCCAGGTCGCGGCACTCCGTCGGAGTGAGGTGCGGCCCGGTATACGGCATGCCACCAGCGACACAGCCGGTGAGCAAAATCACCAGAGCGGGAAGTATTGACTGTGTTCCAGGCCGATTTCTCATAGTACGTCTCCTTCCCTGCGCCGCGCCGTGAACCAACTCGTAGTGCGCACCGTTGCCGCTGCGGGTGGAAAATGCCCGCCTTCGACGCATGTCACTTCGAAGCCGGAACCGGCGTCGCCTTCTCTCACCACCTTGTAGATGCCACGCGTCTGAACCTTCTCGCGCGGTTTGTGCCCTTCGGCCCTATCACGCTCCTTCGGTTGATCCGCCGCGGGAGCAGCAAGCATCGTTCCTCCCGGCTACCGCGGAGCCCACGTCAGGCGTGAACGTCAACTTGTCCCGCGAGGCGCCGTCTGCAAGCCCGCGCCTCTCCACTACAGGCCAACTATCGTCGATCCAGTTGCGCAGGCGCGACGCGGCCCCCTGGCTGGGATCGGTCGCCGTGACGGCGAAACCATGAGTCAGGAAGTGTGTCACCCAACCCGCGCCAATGACATCAGTGCCGACGACGGCGACGTTGACGGCTCGCGTTGTCATCGGTTAGCCCTCCTGGCAGGCAGCGTGGATTGTTTCGCGCAACGGCCGCAGCCCAATGATCTTCCGTGCTTCAGCCGGCGTGGCCGGCTCGTAACCCATCTCGCGGACCAGGCGAACAAGCCGCTCGACCAGGTGAACATTAGTGGCCAACTGACCTTGTCTGTTAGTAGAAGTTGTCTTCGAGTCCGACGCGCACGTCCCCTCCCAGCAACGGCGAGTTCATCGCGGCAGGCAACTGCGCCGCGCCGATAGCGCTGACGTTGAAGACGCCATTGCGGGGCAGATGATCGATCATCATCTGCAACAGCCGGGGCGTGTAGGGCAACGCGCCCTGGAACGCATTGGCGCCGATCACGATATTGATAAAGTGCGGCGCGTCGTCGAGCCCCTCGTTGATGGCGCGCTGAACATCCTGGACGAAGTCGGCGAGGCTGACCGGCCACAAGGGAACCCTCGACGACGTAGGCTACATCGTCGACAATCGCCATAAATTTGACGCATGCGGGCGTCTTATCAGTTGTGTCGCGCCGTTCCGGAAGCCGATTGATCGAATCCAGGCGGCGAACAATCTGCGTTCGAATGCGCTATCAGGGATATGACACGCTCTTCGAGACCCTCCCGCATCCGGCTGCAGGATGCTCCGCAATGAGGGCGGCCGAATCCGGTCGGGTACTCCTCATTGCATTGCAGCAAAGGCGGCGCCGCCGCCCGCACCGGCAGGCGCGCAGTTCGCCGCTTGCCGATCCCCCGCTCCTTGCCTGCCGCGACGTCACTGGATCAGCGGCACCACGCCGAGCTTTTCAGCCAGCATCCTTTCGTAGACACCAAAGTGCAGATCGACCTCTTCCTGGGTGACCACGGTCACGAAAATAGTGATCTGCGCGGGCTGCAGGCCCAGCACCGTCGCGATCGCCGCTTCCAGCTGGGGCGCGCATAGCCGGTCATCGGCGAACGTGGTGCCGACAGCAATCTCGTAAGCGGACTCCTGCCGGAACACCACTTCAACCAGCCGCGCCCGGGCGCTCATGTTGCTGTCGATCGCCAGCCGGATGACTTCGACCGCCGTGCGCATCGTCTCAGTCGGGAACCCCTTTGTTGAGCGCAACCGGATACGGTGACGCCCAAGAGTGAGCCAATCGTATTCGAATTCCATGGTGTCCTCGCATGGTGTTGCAGGGTGTCGTGAACGTAGGGGTGTGACAATCCAAATTCAAGAACAAAAAGTCGCCATGGCCCACTTGAAATTTCTGTTTTCAGTCCTATCTTGAATATCGCTCAGGCAGTCGCGCCGGCATTCCGGCGCGCTGCGTGTTTCGATTTGTTTGCCGCAGCATGGCAGACGGACTGGAGCGCGTATGCCGGTTCGTTTCCCTGCTGCATCCAAGGAGGAAACGATCATGAGTGATCTCTACTTCGGGACCGACCTTTTCAGCGAGTTCGACCGTCTGCAACGGCAGATGGCGAGTCTCTTCGGCGGTTTCCCGTCCAGCATCCGCTCGGGGCGCCTGGGCGCATTCCCGCAGGTCAACATCGGTTCGACCGACGACTCTATCGAGATCGTTGCGTTCGCGCCCGGTATCGATCCGGCGCATCTCGACGTATCCATCGACAAAGGGCTGCTGACCATCAGCGGCGAGCGCCAGACGGGACAGCCGGAAGCGGCCGGCGACGACGTGCGTACTTATGCGCAGGAGCGGTTCGTCGGCACCTTCCGGCGCGTCATTGAACTGCCGCAGCATGCGGACCCTGACAAGGTCACGGCGCAGTACACCAATGGTTGTCTGACCGTGAGCATCGGCAAGCGGGAGACGTCGAAGCCGCGGGCCATCACTGTTCAATGAAACCGGTCGCAGAACTGAGGAGGACATCATGAACGACACGACAGAACTTGCCAGGAAAGACGAAACCGCGGTGGCCCGTCAAGAAGACGAGCAGTCGCAACGCCCGATCACGCTAACGCCGCCCGTAGACATCTTCGAGGACAGCCAGGGCATCACCCTGTGGGCCGATCTGCCCGGCGTTACAAAGGACCGCCTTGATGTGAAGGTACACGATGGCAACCTGTACATCGAGGCCGAGGCGGTGGTGCCCACGCCGGCGGGGCTGCGCCTGCAACATGCGGAGATCCGCCAGCCGCATTTCGCGCGGGCGTTCGCTCTTGGGGCTGACTTCGACGCAACGAAAATCGATGCGAACCTGAAAGACGGCGTGCTGAAGCTGACAATACCGCGCCGCGACGAAGCCCGGCCGCGTCGGATCGAGGTGCGGACGGACTGAAGTCGGCAGGTGGGCAGCAACGACAGGGAGAAAACCGGTGGCGGTCGTCCGGCCGCCACCTACTGACTGCGGAGGCCTGGATGCGGACGTCATACATGAATGCTGGCGCGGACGCACGCTCAGCGTACGGCGCGGTGCCGGTACGTGAGCTCAGGACGCGCCGCGGATCGCGAGGCGGCCGTGGCGGCGTTCCGCAGATGCAGTCGGGAACGTCGAGGGCAGAGTCGCGACTTCAGCGCAATGACAGGAATCCGGTTCTCCGGCCAGACTGTAGAGGAGGATACGATGAATACGGATCCGAAAAAGTGGAATCCCTTCAAGTTCCTACGCGGGGCGGCTCGCAAGTCCGATGCGGACACCTCGGAAAGCCCCCCGGCGAGCGAACAGTGGCGTGACTCGTGGCCTGACATTCCGCGATTGTTCACACGCGAACCGTGGCGTGCTTTGGAAGAGTTCTTCCATGACCCGTTTGCAGGTCGCGGCGCCCTCGAACGATGGTTTGGCGACTTCAGTTCATCGCGCTTCCAGCCGCGCATCGACGTGGTCGACGAAGGAAAGGTGTTGCGCGTGACCGCCGAGCTGCCCGGGATGGAGCGCGAAGACCTGAGTGTGAGCGTCGAGGACGGGGCGATCGTGTTGCGCGGCGAAAAGAAACAGGACGTGCGCAGCGAGGAAGACGGCTGCTACCGGCTCGAGCGCGCCTATGGAAGCTTCATGCGCACAATCCCGATGCCGGAAAACGCCGACCCCGATCACGCATTGGCAAAATTTGATAACGGTGTGCTCACGTTGACCGTGCCGAAATCGGAGCCGGCGCGATCCACTAGCCGCACGATCGGTATCGGCTAGGCCAAACAGGCAAGAAGTGCGCTGGTCGCGGTGAACATCGGGCGAGACGGGCCGTTAGCTCAGTTGGTAGAGCAGCGGACTTTTAATCCGTTGGTCACTGGTTCGAATCCAGTACGGCCTACCAAAAGATTCAAGGGCTTAGCGTTCGCGCTAGGCCCTTTTTCTTTTCCGACTGTCAACGAAGTGTCAACGGCATTGTTGTGGCGGCCCGCGATTTGGCTTAATTCGCCGAGTATGATTGAACCTCTTGCGATCTCAAGGGGGCTCGGGGCGTCTCCCAAAGATGGCTTCGGCCCGGAGGCGATTCATCGTTGGACTTTTTCCATGAAGTGACCTCCCTGTCGGTTAGGATCGTTTCAAGCGTCGCCGCGTTGTATGTGATGTCGGTTTTTCGATGAACCTCTTCGAAGGCATCAGACCCAACGCAAGCAGGATCAGACGCTTCTCCTGTGCACCGATGTCGCCCTTGGGATTGAATGAAGTCATGCTGCATCCGCCGAGCAGGCCGAATGCGCCGAGCGGCATAACGCGGCCTGCGGCAACGCAAAACCGTTTGACGGTATCAGATTGACCGTGCGCACTTGACCCGATACAGCGATTTCTTCTACATAAACCTGGGATTCTGCATGTCATGTACCCTGGTTGCCGGTAACACCACAGGCGGACGAACTCACCTGCGGCAGCGCCCCTTTGGCTGGCGTGGAAAGGGACCGGCCAAACTGAACCCGGCCGGCCCCACGATGGCTAGCGGCCTGTCGCATCCTGCACAGCTTCCTTCGTGGTTTCCCCAGGTGGGGCGGAGTTCGGCGCTGCCACTTCGAGATGTGGTTGCGCGACGCCCGCTTTATGGCGCCTGCGCGAGTAATGCGCTGGCTTGCTAGCACCCTCCAGTCGCGTCGCGTGAGGCGCGCCCCCGGGACGATGCACGTCGTGCGTCACGAATCCCGAATCGTGATCCGGTATCGCAAACCAGTCCGGATGCTCAAACGACGCGCGAATGTCGTCCAGGCCCGTCTGCCAGTGCTCGCTCATCGTGTCGATGCTGAATTCGTAATCCTTATAGTGCCCCTCATACGCCTTGTTCTTGTATATGAGGTGCACAACATTGACCGTACTGCCATCGGCAACTTCCCGCGCCTCCCGGATGAGCGGATGCTGCTTCTCCAGGCCCGGCGGCACATGCTTCAGTAGCTCCTTGATGAGCTGTGCATGACGCTGGGTCGACCCGAGCATCGCGGTGATAGCGCGGGTCCGGCTGGAATACTGGATGTCCTTGGCGCGCTCGGACACATCCAGCATGTCGCCCGGGAGGCCACCGCTCGCACTCCAGAGGTCAACCTGGAAGACCAGGGTGTCCTTGTGCTGCGGGTCGCTTACAACCTCAGTCAACGGGGTGTTCGACACCAGACCGCCGTCCCAGTAATATTCGCCATCAATCTCGACGGCAGGAAAGCCCGGAGGGAGCGCACCCGAGGCCATGAAGTGCTCTGGCGAAAGGCGCATCTGGGTGTTGTCGAAGTAGACCAGGTTACCCGTGCGCACGTTGACCGCGCCGACGGAGACGCGAATATCGCCGTCGTTGATTCTGTCGAAATCGGCGAATTGCAGAAGGGTCGCCCGAAGCGCGGTGGTATCGTAAAAGCTCACTTCTTCTGGCGAGCGCTTGCCCATCCCTGGGATGGGCACCGGAAGGCGCGGCGAGAAAAAGCCTCGCTGCCCTTCGGTGAGTGCGCGGCCTGCCGCCCAGCAGCTCGACCACTTGCGCGACAGGTCGTGCATGCCCGCGGCGCGGGGTAGCCACGCGCCGAGGTTCCCGAGCATGTCCGCCGGCTGGCAGATGGTGTTCCAGAATCCATGCAATGCCTCGGTACGCTTGCCCGGAGCGTTGCCCGCGATGATGGCTGTGTTAAGCGCGCCGATGGAGATGCCGGAAATCCAGTCCGGATGAATGCCAGCTTCCTCGAGGCCTTCGTAGACGCCGGCCTGATAGGAGCCCAGCGCGCCGCCACCCTGTAGCACGAGAGCGACCTCGTCATAGGCCGGAAGCTTGAAAGTCTTGCGAGGTGTGCCTGATGTTTCTTGATCTTGACGCACTGGGCGGCTCCTTAGTGCATCGACCAGCCGTGGCTGACGATAATGGACTGGCCCGTCAATGCGGACGATTCGAAGCCGGCGAGGAATGCCACGGTGTTGGCGACGTCTTCCACCGTCGTGAATTCGCCGTCGACCGTTTCCTTCAACATCACGTTCTTGACGACGTCTGCTTCCGAAATGCCCAACGCTATCGCCTGCTCCGGAATCTGCCTGTCGACAAGCGGCGTGCGCACGAACCCCGGACACACGACATTGGCCCGTACACCGCGCGAACCACCTTCCTTGGCTACCACGCGTGCGAGACCGAGCAGTCCATGCTTGGCCGTCACGTAGGCAGCCTTCAGCTTCGACGCTTCGTGCGAGTGGACCGAGCCCATATAGATAATCGACCCACCGTTGCCCGCAGCGTACATGTGCCTGACAGCAGCTTTGGTCGTGAGGAACGCGCCGTCCAGATGGATTGCGAGCATTTTTTTCCAGTCGGAGAAAGCATAATCTTCAATCGGGTTGACAATCTGGATGCCCGCGTTCGAGACCAGCACATCGATGCTGCCAAGCCTGTCGACAGCCTGCTGGATGCCGGCGTTGACCGCTTCTTCGCTCGTCACGTCCATTGATACAGGCAGCGCTTTGCCACCCTCCTTGCGGATGCTCTCGGCCACGCTCTCAGCAGCCTTGAGGTTCAGGTCCGCGATTACCACCGACGCGCCGAGCGCCGCGAGCTTGCGTGCGCACTGTTCACCGATACCACTTGCAGCGCCCGTCACGAGCGCGACCTTATCTGTTACGGACATGCCTTTTCCTTAATATGTCAGAGGGTGCTTACTGATTCGCGGCAAGCTTGAGTGCCGGCGCCTCGGCGAGGTAATCGAAAGCCACCTCCCCGATGTCGAGCGTGAGATTGGCGATAACGTGCCGCGCGCCGACGATTTTGCGCACCGGCAAATCCGCCACCGGAGCCAAGGCATGGGGGTGCAGCTCAAGCGCGGCCGGACCGCCCCACGCGCCGAGCACCGTGACATCCCGCAGGAAGTAGCGCACGAGCTCGCAGATGCGGGCTGAACCGTCGACGTGCGGAATGACTTTCAGTAGATAGTTCGGCGTGTCCGCCAGCTTCTTGCGCTCGACCTCGAGGTCAAGTGGCTCGTACTTGTAGCCCATCGTGCCCGTGGCAATGCGCTGGGTGCCATAGTCGAGCGTTCCAAGCAGCGTGTCGTTGCCGTCAACACGCAATTTCGGACTCGCCAGCTTCTTGGGGAAACCCCAAATCTCACGACCGCCTGCAATCGGGCCTTCGTCGTCGAGGTACATCGCGTGTGTGTAGCTGCCTGGCGCGCCGGCATCATCTCTTACCGAGATAACCTGGCCGCTTTCCGTGTAATCGCCGAATCCCGACGAGTCTGGCATGCGAATGAATTCGTAATGCACGAGGGGGCTTGCGACTGTCAGTGGTTCCGGCACCACGGCGCGCAAAGCGTCCATGTCGGTCTCGTACGAAATGATGAAGTACTCGCGATCAAGGAAGCGAAACGGCGGGCGGGGGTAGGAAGGATTGTGGACGGGCATCGCAAAAGCATCTTTGCGGATTTTTTCGATTTTCAACTATCTCTCCAGTAGTGACGTCAAATGACGTCGCGTCTTTAAAGCCCACGCATGCGCACCAGAGGTGCTGTGCTGCACACCGCGCCTCTGCCTTATCACAGCGTGTCGGATTCGAGTGGCCCTGTGCTTTGCATCGTTGTACAGAGCACGGGCAATAGTAGCGCCTTGGTCCATGCATCGGTGTCCTTGCTGGCCGTAAAACACTGTCCCCCTCGCCGCAACAATTGGTTCGATCCTTGTGCGCGTCAGCTTCTCATCGGCGAAACGCCGCGTGTAGCGATGTCGCTTCGTGATAGGCAATGTCGCACATATAGGCGTACGTATTAATTGCCACATGGCTCGTTGTTTCGTCCCCGATGCCTCGCTTGCTTCAGGCATGTCGATTCGAAACCGCGTCCCCGAGAATATAAACGCGTGCAAGGTCACAGTTGGACATTAACGGAAGCCGCGACCATCATTGCGCCTGCGTTTCGCGGCGGCGGATCGCCTGCTCTGGGAGAGTACACGGCGTCGCCCGCCTCAATCGGATGACCGCTCAACACGCACGTCCCCGGCCCCTTCGCGATGAACACCCGTCAGGGCTGGTAATCACAGCGACCGCTGCACGAATCGCACCAGGAAACCGACCGGGTCTGCAAAGGGTTCGGCGCCGCTTTCAGGTCAGGCGGATCTTCGGTTGGACGAGACCATTGATCTGTTCCGCTGTCCACAGCAGCGTCGCCTTTCGAAAGCCATGGAGAGCCTGCTGATGGCGCCGGTAGAGCATGGCGTGACTCAGTTGAGCGAAACGTCCGCGCACGAAACCGCCACGAAAGAGTCCGAAGCGCCCAAGCGTGCCGAACGCGTTGTAGTCGCTCAGCGAGACGAGCGAACCGAAATCGCGGAAACGGAAATCGGCAAGTGGCTTGCCTGCAAGCCACCCCGGAAGGTGACGCGCGAGATGCTCGGCCTGCTGCGTGGCGACCTGCGCGGTCGGTGCAAGTTGCCGGTCGTGACCGGCAAGTGTCAGGCTTGCGCAATCGCCAAGCGCGAACACGTGATCGTCACGCGAAGACTGCAGACTCCCTCCGACGACGATCTGGTTGGACCGGTTCGTTTCGAGTCCGTCGAGATTGTTCATGAAATCCGGCGCCTTGACGCCCGCTGCCCAGACCATCAGATCGGCCTCGGCAAGCGTGCCGTCGCCGTGGCGAAAACCATTCGCCTCTGCCGCGGTAACACGCGCCGAAGTCAGCACGCGAAAACCGATATGCTCGAGCTGCGACTGGCTCGATGCCGATATCTCCGGCGCAAACGCCCCGAGCACGCGCGGGCCGCTTTCGAGCAGCGTCAGACTCAGCCGCTCTCGCACAGTCGGGTCTCCGTAACTCGACGCAACGTCAAGCAAGCGGCTCAGTTCAGCGGACAGCTCAACACCCGTTGCACCCGCGCCGACGATCGCCACACGCAGTGGTTCGTCCTTCACGACGCTTCGAAATACGCGCGCTCGCAACGCGGCGTTGAACGCTTCGGCCTGTTTTTGACTGTCGATGAAATGGCAGTGCTCTTTCACGCCCGGCACGCCGAAATCGTTCGCCCGGCTACCCAGCGACAGCACAAGCACGTCGTACCCGACCGTTCGCGGACCGAGCACTACTTCACCTTCCGGCGTCCTGAGCTCGTCGAGCTGGACCAGCCGCCGGCTTCGATCGAGCCCGTTCATTGCGCCGGGCTGATAGGTGAAGCCGTGATCGCGGGCATGGGCGAGGTAGATCACCTGCTGCTGCTGAACATCGCGCGTGCCGGCTGCAATAGTGTGCAGCATCGGCTTCCATATGTGCGTCGGGCTGCTGTCGATCAGCGTGACGCTGGCCCGGCCGCTGCGCCCTAACAGGTCGCCGAGTCGGGTAGCCAGCAAAATTCCCGCAATCCCGCCGCCAACGATGACAATCCGTATTGGTTGTGACATAATAAATTCAACGCATGATGAATAAATCGCATCGTAGCCTAAAGCACGAGCTCCGTCAAACCGCGGCCCTCCTCAGCGTCTCACGCGCCGTCAGTTAAACTTCGGCTGAATTGACGATCCACAACTCACACCCAAATGAACGACGTAACGTCAGGACCTGCCAAGCTGATCGAGAAAAAGCGTACCCGCGGACGACCCGCGTACAGCGCTTCCGTCGGTGCCGACGTCCTCCTGCGACATGCCCGGCGCACCTTCGCAAAGCGTGGATTCGACGCTACCAGCGTGCGGGAAATCGCGCGCGACGCGGGTGTCGACCCGGCGCTGATCGCGCATCATTTCGGGTCGAAAGAAGCGCTATGGGTTGCGGTGGTAGAGCAGATCGCGGATCAGGCTGCGCCAATGATCGACGCCACAGCCAGGTTGCGCTCGGCCACGCTAGGTGCGCGTGAGCGTGTCGAACACGCAGTGGTTCTTTTCATCGATCAGGTTTTCGACGAACCCGACCTTGGTATGTTTTTTTCGACTGCCGCGACCGAAGAAGGCGAGCGCTTCAACATACTCATCGGGCGTCTGGTGCGCCCCTATCACGACGTGTTCGTGCCTTTGCTCGAAGATGCATCGAGGGCGAAGGAATTGAAACCGCACCACCCCGAAGTCATGTTTTCCATGCTGATGAACGCCATCAGCAATACCGTGGCTTACCACCATATGCTGCGGGCTTTCTCGTCACTTCCTGAAGATCAGACCAGGTTCAAGCGCGCGGTGCGGGACACGGCGCTGAACATGATCGGAAAGTAATCAGCAAGACCCAATGCCCTTCGCGACAAGCCCAGAATCCTCCACCTGCTTATCGTGCGCGTCGTCCCCTGACGCATTCGCTGCCCAAGAGAACTACCATGGCGATGACCGCCCCAAGGAACGTGTCCACGATCCGCTCGCCGACGAGCGCGAAGGGAGCGCTCGTCCCGCCCACCGCTGAGATGGTCAACGCGGTTGGGGTAATGAAGGTCAGGGCCAGCGCGTAGTGCCGCGCGGCCACGACTTCGATCGCGAACTGGAGCAGCGCGAGGACCCCGACGAGCCAGAGGCCTTTCGGGTCGACGAGCTGGATCAAGCCAAAGACAGCCGCGCCCAAGACCGTGCCCACAACGCGGTGCACGGCCCGAATGGCACTTGAGCGCGAGACGTGGCTGCCCTGCAGCACCGCACCCGCGACCATAACCGTCCAGTAGGCACGGTGCTCCCCAAAAGACAGGCTCAGCAAGCCGGCGCTGGCAACCGCAACGATCACCCTCGCGGCGATCGTGGCCTTTTCCCCGTCGAGCAAGCCGGGAGGAAACCGCATGCGCAAGCTGGACGCTTCGCCCTTGCGCTGGTGCACAAGCGGCAGCGCGAGGGGTGCGATCACGAGCAAGTACGCACTGAGCGCGCCGAGCGCGACCAGAGAGGGGATCATAAAGACGCCAAGGGGCCAACCGCTGAAACGCGCGGAAGCGGCCAGATGACCGCTGACACCGGCGACCAGCACGAACTGCATCGGCCCGGGCGGGCCCATTCCGACACCGAGCAGAATGATGCTGGCGAGCGCAGCCACGGCAACGAGGCAGGCGATGGTCAGCCACGCATTCGTCGCGCACAGTACGCCCAGCGTGGAGGCGGCCACGAACCCCGCCGCGACGAACGGCAAGGCCTGGAGCCGGTCGCCCAGGCGCAGCGTCGAGCCGTAGAGAGCCGTGAAGGCGCCGAGAGAAGTGATGAGCCCGAGTGACTGGTGGCCGGCCAGCATGAACGCGCTCAGAGGCACGCCCATGGCGACGCCCCCTCCGACGCCGGCCGACCACCGCCACGGGCCGTCGTTGAAGCCAAGCAGGCTTTTCAGTACGCGGGGCGGCAAGAAAGGTCTTCTCATTTGGGATTGTTTTGTGAAGCGGCCAGGCGATTGGATAATGAAATTTGAATCGAAGGCGGAGATCGCGTTTTCGCTCCGACGGCGCTCCGGTTTGCACGTCTTGTCTGTCGACACTTCAGAGCCGCATCCCGCAGGGTCGCAAGTGACCAACCGCCTTTTTGCGGCTTCAAGACGGCCCTCTCCTGACGACGTCGGTCTACGCGTTCGTGCTACCAGTTCGTTTGTCGCAAGTGCCGCTTCCCCCGAACCCACCGAGGTTCAAGTGCGCGAGCGCGATCGAATGACGTTCACGTGACGGCCATCATGCGGACCGCTTGCCTCGCGCAACGGTGTGCGACGACGTGATGGCTCCGGTCCTCCGACTTTCAACCAACGCACGCGTACGCTGCGAGATTCGCGCCGCTGCCTCCCGGATCGATTCGACAAGACGGTCCAGATTGGCAAATTCGAGTCGCTGGGTCGGCACGATCACCGCAAGCGAACCGACTGCTTCACTGGAGTCGTCCGTAAATAGCGGCGACGCCAGTGCAGAAACGCTGCTTTCCAGTTCGCCCCTCGACAGATAGAAACCGGCACGCCGGATTTTGAGCAGCGACGCGCGAAACTCGTCGAGTGTCGCCCCAAGGCCGCTTTGCGCGATCTCGTCAGCATACTGATCGAACAGGACCGCGAGCTTGGCCTTCGGAAAGGTGGACAGGATCGCTTTTGGAGCGGCGCCGAGAAACAGGGGGCGAGGACGGCCCCGGCCGTACCGGAGGTCAAGCGCCGCGCCGTGAGTCTCACGATGCGTGTCCACGAGTTCGTTACCGTACCAGCGCGACATCACCACATCGAAGCCGGAGTGTTCACTCAACTCACGCATGATCGGCTGCCCGACCGCAAGCAGCGGATCCGACATGCGCAGGTGGTAGTCAAGCTTGATGATGCGAGGGCCGAGACCATAGTCTCCTCCTGCAAACCGGATGAGCAAGCCAGCATCCAGGAGCTCGCGTACATAGCGATAAGCCGTTGGGGTTGAGCAATCGAGTTCGGCGGCAACGTCTTCGACGGACAGGAACGGCTTCGCCTCCGAAAACAGCTCGAGTATGGATAAAAGTCTCGTAATGCTCGACATCTATTGCGCTGCGCCTCCTCGTGTGTGAACGGAATTATATGCACTGGCAAGATCGCCATTGACACCTTCAACGACCACCGCGCGGAAACAGTCGCACGCGAGCCACGCAGCGCCACGCTTATGCAAGCCCCATGCGCTCGGCCATTTCGGTTTGCCAGACACTTCGCGGCCTGAATCCCGATAGCGTTCTTGCGTGGCGTTCGACAGCCGCCATCAGTTCAGCATCGGGCAAGCCGAAGTCCACCGGCACCCGCATCGGCTGGTCGACGTACCACGGCGTGTCGATGTAGAGCTCGAGGCGATTGCCCTCGGGATCGCGGGCATAGATCGAAACCGAATTGCCGTGGGTGACGGGGTTGATTTCCTGCAGGCCTTCCGCAATGAACTGCCGATGAAACCGCCTCAACGTGGCAAGGCTGTCAGCTGTGAACGAAATCTGGTTGATCGGATTGAACGCCAAGTGCTCGGGGCGGCCGCTCGCGAGCACGATCTGGTGATGCACCGCGGGATCGCGGCTCAAGAATACCAACTGCACAGCGCCGTGCGGCGTCTGCAGCGAACCCCGATCCGTCACGGTGAATTCCATCACCCGCGTATAAAAGTCCTCCACGCGCGCCATGTCGCTCACATAGAAGCCCATGTGACTGAGCGACAGCCCTGCCCTCGCTTTCTTCATACCGTTCATGCCTGTCTCCAAGTAGTGATAAACCCTAGCAAAAAACACGTTGTGACCTTATGTATATTTAGTCTATTCTCACTATAAGATAAATGCACGGGGTTTTTTACGAATCCTGGCCTTGATCCTACCTACTTTTTATCTACCCGGAGCATCAATGAAACTCGCCAGCTTCTCCACCCACCTTGGCTCATCGTTCGGCATCGTTCGCGATGAAACCGTGTTCGACCTTGGCAAACGTCTCGGCGGCCGTTATGCCGATCTGAAGGCACTGATTGCCGCCGACGCATTCCGCGAGGCCGCGCAGGCCGCCGATGGCGCGCAGGGCGACTACCTGCTGTCGGAAGTCACGCTGCTGCCTGTGATCCCGAACCCCGAACAAATCTTTTGCGTGGGACTCAACTACGCAGACCACGTCAAGGAAACCAACCGCGAAACCACCGAGCATCCGGTCATCTTCATGCGGGTGCCGGCTTCCCAGGTTGGCCATGGCCAGCCGATGCTGCGTCCGCCTGAGTCGCAGAAGTTCGACTATGAGGGTGAGATTGCCGTCATCATCGGGCGCGGTGGACGACGCATCGCCGAGGCCGACGCGTGGAATCACATCGCTGGCTACGCCTGCTACAACGACGGTTCCGTGCGCGACTGGCAGCTTCATACGGGCCAGTGGGGCCCGGGCAAAAATTTCTATCGCACCGGCGCGTTCGGACCGTGGATGGTGACGAGCGACGAGATCGAACCCAACGCGGTGATGACGCTCGTCAGCCGCCTGAATGGACAGGAAGTGCAACGCGCGACGACGCAGATGCTGATTCACGGCATTGCCAAACAGATTGCCTACCTGTCGACGTTCACCCCGCTCTCTCCGGGAGACGTGATCGTGACCGGCACGCCTGGCGGCGTCGGCGCGAAGCGCAATCCGCCGCTGTTCATGAAGGCCGGCGACGTGGCGGAAGTGGAGGTTGATCGGATCGGCGTTCTGTCCAATCCAATCGCCGACGAAGCGTAAAAGTCGTAGCCGGGCGCGTTCGTGTGCGCTCGGCGTCTTATCTGGCGGAACAAGACATGTTAGAGAAAACTATTTCGACGCACGCGTGCGACTACGACGTGGCCGTTATCGGTCTCGGGCCCACCGGGGCGACGCTCGCGAACCTGCTGGCAATCGAAGGCTTGCGGGTGCTGGTGCTGGAGCGAGACAAGGAGATTTTCGCGCTTCCTCGCGCGGTGCATTTCGACGGTGAATGCATGCGCGTGTTCCAAACCCTCGGTTTAACCGACAAGCTGCTACCCAAGCTGTTCGTGGGTCCCGGCATGAAATTCGTGAACGGGGAAGGCAAGTTGCTGATCGACTGGCAACGGCCAACCTGTATCGGACCACAGGGGTGGAGTGCGAGTTACAAGTTCCATCAGCCCGATCTCGAGAATGCGTTACGCGAGCGTCTTGCGCAGCAATCGAGCGTTGACGTCCGGTTGCGCCACGAAGTGTTCGCGCTTGACGAGGCGAGCGATGGCGTCCAGTTGCGCTTCGAGGATACGTGCTGCGGCAAACTTGGACGTACCACCGCGCGATATGTAGTCGGCTGCGACGGTGCGCGCTCGATTGCGCGACGCTTCATGGGCACCGAATTGACCGATCTGAAATCGCATGAACGCTGGGTTGTGGTCGACGTATTGCTCGATGCACCGCGGCCCGATCTTGGCGACTACTCGGTCCAATACTGCGACCCGGCGCGCCCGACCACTTACACGCGTGGTCCCGGAAATCGGCGCCGCTGGGAAATCATGGTGATGCCCGGTGATGACGTGACGCAACTCACGTCCCCCGAATGGCTGTGGGACAAACTCGCTCGCTGGATTTCTCCGGCCGATGCGCGCCTCGAACGTTCTGCCATATATACATTTCACTCGGTCGTGGCGAACGGTTGGCGCCGTGGCCGACTGCTGCTTGCAGGCGATGCCGCACATCAGACGCCACCCTTTATGGGCCAGGGGATGGGAGCCGGCATTCGCGACGCGTCGAATCTCGCGTGGAAGCTTGCTGCCGTCATTCATGGCGAAGCGCCCGATACCCTCCTCGACAGCTACGAATCCGAACGCTCGCCGCACGTGCGCTTATTTATCGAAACGGCGGTACAGCTCGGCTCAGTCATTCAAACGACGAGGTCAGACCTGGCCGAAGTCCGTGATGAAGAAATGAGCGCAGCGATTCGCAATTTTGTGACCCCACAACCCAGGCTTGGCCCGGGCGCATGGATCGATGAACCATCGGGCGTGGCCGGGCATATTGCACCGCAACCCCGCCTGCTGGACGGACAACTCGTGGACGACGTGGTCGGCTATCGGTTTGCGCTGCTTGCGCGACCCGAATTGCTCCGTAAATGCCCCGACGTCGCCAAGAGCGCTGCGCAAGCGGGCGTCGGGATTGTGGCCAGCGATGGAGCGGCTGTTCGCGAGTGGTTGGAGTCGATCAACGCTCCAGCGGTGCTTGTACGCCCCGACCGGTATGTGTACGGCGTCGCGCAGGACGGTGAATCCTTGCAAAACCTTCTGCACCACGCCGTACCCGGCTTGCAAACCGAAGGTGCTGTGGCCATGTGAGCCCGCAACCCCCGTTGTCACGCGAGATGTCTCGCGGTCGACGCACGTAGACCATCGGACAAAGAATCCGATAATCAAATTGGAGGAGTCATGGGAATATCCCACAACCCGGTCGGCGGCGCCGACCGTTCACAGCCATCCGGCTTGTCCCCGTCGCAGTGGAAGATGATTCTCATCGCAAGCCTTGGCGGCTCGCTGGAGTTTTACGATTTCATCGTCTACGGCTTTTTTGCCCATAACATCGCGGCCCAGTTTTTCCCGAACTCGTCGTCGCTGGTCAGCATGCTGGCTACTTTCTCCGTGCTCGCAATCGGGTACGTGATTCGACCGCTCGGCGGAATTGTGCTCAGTAGCTGGGGCGACCGGTATGGCCGGCGTCCAGTGTTTCTCGGCTCAATCATTGTGGTCACGACCGCGACGATCTGTCTTGGTCTGCTGCCCAACTTTCAGAGCTGGGGCATGACCGCATCGATCCTGTTGATCCTGCTGCGCATGCTTCAGGGTTTTTGCGTCGGCGGAGAAATGCCCGGCGCGATTACCTATGCAGTGGAAGCCGCGCCGCATCGGGCGGGGCTCGCCGCGGGCATCATTATCTGCGCGGTGAACCTGGGTGTTTTGCTGGCCACATTCGTCAACCTCGGCATCCAGACCTACCTGTCCGCCACGGACGCGGCGGCGTATGGCTGGCGGATCGCGTTTCTTTTCGGCGGCGTTTGCGGGATCGCTTCCTACCTGATGCGCCGTAATCTGGACGAGTCGCCCGAGTTCAAGAAGATGCAAGGGGCTGTCGTGAAACAGCCGTTTCGCGAGACCTTGCGACGTCATGGCAAAGCGGTCGTGACGGGGGCACTGGCGATCGCCGTGATGGCCGGCGTCAACGGCATACTTTATGGCCACATGCCCGCCTACCTCGTCCAGCAGTTGCACTATGCACCACGGACCGCGGCAATTGCCCAGAACGCTTATCTGATCGTCAGTTCCCTCGGCCTCCTCGCCGCAGGCTGGCTCGGGGACAAGATTCCACGCCGGTACCTGCTTCGAGCGTCAGCGGCGCTGCTGATCGCATTGAGCTACCCGTTCTATGAAGCGCTGGCGAGTCACACCGTCAATCCGGTGGTGCTGTTTGTGCTTGCCGGCTTGGTTTTTTCACTGGCAAGCGGGACATGGGCGTCGGTGCTCGCCGACCAATTCCCTGTCCAGGTCAGATTCAGCGGAATCGCGCTGGCTTACAACCTGGCCGTTGTCGTATTCAGCGGCTTTGCGCCCTTGCTGGCGACCATGCTGATTCGCATGACCGGCTCCTTGGCAGCGCCAGCCTGGTATGTCATCGCCGCATGCACGGTCGCACTGCTTGCGAGCTATGGGTTGCCGACGGGAAAGTCTCGGGCCGGGTCGCCTTCGAAGACGGATGGACTGAGCGGCGAACTGTTGCGTTGAGCCGAATCGAGCCACGACGCGGCCGGCACCGTCTCCGACAAGAGGTATCCATGCAGTATTTTCGGGAGGTTTACGATGAAAGATGCATCCATTCAGGCCGCCGTCGAGGCGCTGGAACAACAGCGCTGCGACGCCACGGTGGCTGGAGACCTGCTCAAACTCGCGTCGCTACTCGACGACGATCTGACGTTCGTCCATTCAGCTGGCTACGTTCATGGCAAGTCGGAGTATCTGTCCTTCCTTACCGAGAAGATCAAGGTGCGTCAAATCGTGCGTCCGCAACCGCTCGCGTATAGGTTCCTGCCAGACACCGTGATCACGACGGGCCATCTCGAGCAATCCCTGGTGCGCAGGACCGATGGATCTGAGCTCAACATTCGCGCGCTCATAACTGAAATCTGGGTCAAACGCGAGGGCGGCTGGAAACTGCTGCATCTCCATTCCGGGCGCTTGCCGGATTGACGCAGATCCCTATCTTGCCGTCCATCTCGGGGTAAGCCTGGACACCGATCCTGAACAGGTTCGCGAACTTATGCTGCGTGCCTATCAGGCGCACCCGTCGATTCTCGACCATCCGGCGCCATCCGTCATGTTCAGTCAACTGATGCCCGACGGCATTACGCTGAGCGTCACCGGTTATGTCCGCAGCCCCCGGATCACAGGGGATATCAAGAGCGATCTGCTGTTCGAAATCCTCAAGCGATTACGTGCGGCGAAGATCCCACTGTCGAAGCCGCAAACCGTTATGGTCGGGAACCTGCATGACCAGAGTCGCGCCGCCTTTGCCACAACCAGCTTATCGGTCTAGCGTCCCCCGGAGCAGGAACGAGCCGGAGGTCAAGAAACCAGGCGGGATCAGCGCGTTTTCGTCGAAAAATCCGGCGGCATAGTGCTTCCAACTCACGCGGTCCGCTCGGACTAATAATGCTTCTCGGACTGCAGATCGTCGATCACTCATGCGAGAAGCATGCCAGCACGCGAGTCGCCCGCTCATGCGCGCCAGATAGGGTTTCGCACGGCTCGGTACGCGCGGCGATGTCGCTACCTGGTGCCCCGCAATCTGGGTGGTGCATAGGGGACCGTATTCGGCCCCATTGCAGTGCGTGCGCGTTGCAGGCGCTCGCCCGTCAAGGTGCGCACCGCAACGCGGCTACCCTCGATATGGCGCGCGATCAACGCAACGCTACGATCCGTTTCGCGACAACGAATCGCATCGAGGATCGCGACATGTTCGTCGTAGGTTTCGTCGATGCAGTCGCCATACACGAGATCGAGCCGCCGCACGACCCGGATGCGATCGGTCACGCGCTGCATCGCATTGGTCAGCTCGGCGTTATCGGCGGCCTGCACGAGGGCGTGATGAAATGCTTCGTCGAGCGCGACCATTTCCCGGCCGTCACGCCGACGATGAGCAGGCGGGATCTTCCAGATTTGTTCGAGCTGATCGAGCATCTGTGCGACGCCTTCGGAGAGCTCTCCTTCGGCACTCGCAAGCTTCGAGACCGCAAAGGTTTCAATCAGCTTGCGCATTTCGTACAGGTCTTCGAAGCGCTTGAAATCGACCGGCACGACTTCCCAGCCGCCGCGTACATAGCCGCGCATCAGGCCGTCACTTTGCAGGCGCTGCAAGGCCTCGCGCGCAGGCGTGCGGGACACGCCGAAGCGCTCGGCGATGCTGCCTTCCGTCACGCGGTCGCCGGGCAGCAGGCGCATATCGAAGATATCTTCGCGGACACTGACATAGACATGATCAGCCCGCGAGGGGGGAATGCCGGTGATGTCGTTCACGCTTGGAACCTGAGTTGGCGAGTGTCGGGGCTGAGATTATTGTCCGACCCGAACGCGCCATGTCAACACGCGATGAAAAAACCGGCATCGCACGGACATCAGCCGCGAGCGAAATACGCCTTTACAGCCGACAGAAACGTATCGATGTCCGCGCGCCTGCAGCGCGGACGATTTCGATTGAATTGAAAATCGGGTTATGCCGCCATGCGCTCACGAGTAGCTGCTGGCGAGCGAAAGCGCCGGGTTGCGTGCTGTGCTCCAGGCTTGCGATCATCTCGCGGACCTCGCCGATCTGAAGCGTTTGCTGCTGACACGCGTCATGGATTTCGCTCATGATGCCCGTGACGCGCGCCGACGAACCCACGACCGCGGTGATGGTCGAGCCCGCGTCATCGACCTGGGTAGCGCCGTCTTTCACACAAGCGTCGCTCGCCACGATCAGTTGCCTGACTTCCTTCGCCGCTTCTGCGCTACGTTGCGCGAGGACTCTGACCTCGCCGGCCACCACGGCAATACCACGTCCCTGGCTACCTGCCCGCGCGGCCGCCACGGCGCCTGCGCGGCAACGCAGTTCAATTTCTCAGGTTTATATCGTCACCTGACGAGTTGCGCTGGAGACGACTCGGACGATCGCAGCGATAACACCGGCGAGCCGCCCGGCGCCGACTCGCAATGCGTTTATAGCGCAGGCAGCAGGCTCGGCAGGCTCGTCAGGAAGGCGCGCACGTGCATGGCAATCACCGCTTCGGCGGGCATGCTGTTTTCATTCGAATAGATGCGGCGGCGAATCGCCAGATGAGACACGGCGCCATGTAACAGCCAACCCACTTCGCCCAGTTGAGCCGGGTCGGCGGGCATGCGTAGACCCAGTTCATACGCGGTCTCCGTGACGATGATCTCGAGCGCATGGCTGACGATCGCGTTCGTATAGGCCGGCGCCGTGTGCAGGCCCTCGAGCGACGAATAAAGGAAGAGCCTCAGCCAGCGGCGCGTCAGGAGCGTGTCATAGTACTCGCAATAAAAGCGGTTGAGTCGGCTTTCAATCGGCACACTTCGGTCTTGCAATTGAACAAACCAGATTGCGTCGAAGATTCCGACGACTTCCCGCTTGTAGACTTCATCAATCAAAGCGGCCTTGCTCGGGAACAGGCTATATAACAAGCGTTGCGATACGCCGCAGGCTTCCGCGATGGCGCGGGTCTGTGCGCCGAGACCATGCTCCGCGAAATATTCCGCGGCCTTCTCCAGCACGCGCGCCTGACGCTCGGCACGCGGCAAACGCTGCGGCGCTTTTTTCATCGGCCGCTTGACCGCCACGCGGTCGACGCCGGTTCCACGGCTCGGCTTCTCGATAGTCCCTTTGGTCTTCATAGCTCCCTACGCTCTCGGATCATAGCTGTTATCATCACCTGACGATTTACGTTTTGATAAAGTATACGCCCCGGACGTGGGCGACAGTCCCGCGCTGCCCTGCGTGACCCTCGCATTATCTCAGCCGTTGCGAAGCGAGCGTCGTCCTTGCTGCTGCCAACTAACCTGGAACCGGATGTTCGTCCATGTCCGCGTTGCCACGGAGGCATCGTGATGGGAGTCGGCGTGACGGCGCCCGCATTGGCATCGAATCCCGCCCAGCCGATGGCGGGTCGCCACGAACGCTCTCTTTAGCAGGCCTGAAGCACGTTGATGACGCGGCTCACGAGCAACGGGCGCGTATTGTGTCCATATTCGGCCATATGCGCGGAGGCCCCGTGCGCCCTCAACGCTTGCGCGCTTTCCCAGCGCTCGATGACAGCGAACGTGTCCTTGCCGAGCGGTGTCTGAATCGTCCCGAACTCAGGTACGTCGATGACGGCCTCGTAGCTGATGCACCCCTCTTCGGCCAACACCGCCGGCCGGTTCTTGTTGAAAAGTGCCAGCACGGCTTCGCGTTGACCGGGCTGTGCGGTAATTGTGGCAATGACATGGATCATCCGGGTACTTCTCCTTTTCTGTTTCGGCGCCGATCGCCGCGTGAAATCATAGCCGCGTTTGCGTACGTTTGCCGATAGAGCCTCATCGAGTTCAGACCGCGCTTCCGACGTGGCTCGTCAGCGATTCGATCCGTCACTACATCGCGACGCTCAGCACGCTCTTGCCTATCTGAACATGACAGCGGCGTAATGCGGAGGTCAGCCTGGCGTCACCCCATCCGCGGACAATAGAGCTTACTCACCCTCGCGGCGGTGGCGCGGCGAGCGCCGCCAAAGCACAGGTTCGCACAGCGTTCAGGCAGCGCGATGCGGCCGATGGCCTCGCCGTCCGGTGCGAACACCATCACGCCGTTCAATGTCGGTCCTGTACCCCAGCCGGCCCACAGGTTGCCGTCGGTGTCGCAGCGGAAGCCATCCGGCGCGCCGTGCTCGCCGCCGTCGACAAAGATGCGGCCGTTGACGAGGCGTCGGCCATCCTCGACGTCGTACGCCCGGACGCGTCTTGGCGTGGATCCGGACTCGACAATGTAGAGGCGGCTTTCATCCGGCGAAAAACAAAGGCCGTTCGGATTGGCGATGTCGCCAGCGACGATCTCTGCTTCGCCGGAGCGCGGGGCGGGCAAGTCAGTCGTTCTTCCGGATATACGCTGCGAACGCCTGCTCGTAGTCCGGATGCCAACGCGATAGCGCCGGGCGATTCTCTACAATGTCTCCCGCAGCCCAAAGGATGCGTCGCTCGTCGAGGGAGCGAGGCACATCGTTGTCGGGGCACAGAATGTAGAAATCGCCGGCACCCAGTCGCTCGATCATGAAATCGACAGTCTGCTCGGGCGTCCAGGCAGCGGCCGGTTTCTCGGTACGACCTTGAGCGGCAAGCTCCGTAAACACAAAGCCAGGGATCAGCAAATGCGCGCTGATCCGGCAGCCCGGCGTATTGCGCAACTCGTGCTGCAGTGCTTCGGTAAACGCCTTCAGGCCGGCCTTGGAGACGTTATAAGCCGGGTCGCCGGGCGGCGTCGTGATGCCCTGCTTCGAACCGGTGTTAATGACGAGCCCCGGGCGTCCGCGCGCGATCATCGCGGGCACGAAGGTCCGAGTGCCACGAATGACACCCCATAGGTTGACGTCGAGCACCCGCTCCCAGTTAGCGGCCGCGCCGAACATGGCGCTACCCGGTTGAATCCCCGCATTGTTCATGAGGATATCCGTGCCGCCGAAGCGATCCCGAACGGCTGCTTCGAGGCGGACCAGGTCTTCGATGCGGCTGACGTCCGTCTCGACGGCCAGTACCTCCTTCGCGCCTTCAGCAGCCACGCTGGCAATCGCCTGCTTCGCGTGCGCCAGGCGGTCCTCACCCAGATCCGCAATGCACACGCGAAGCCCGAGCTGCGCGAACCGCTTCGCAGCAGCGAGTCCAATGCCGGCAGCGCCGCCTGTCACGACGGCGACGGCGCCGGGAGTGAAAGTAAAGTGTGTCATCAATAGTCCTTTCTGATTCGTCATAAAACGTCAGCCCGCCACCTCACAAGCAGACCGCCAAACGGCAGGTACGTCGATAGGTCGCGCGGCCGGGAAATTCGTCACTCACCTCAGTCCATCGGGCAAAACGGCACTGGCGACAGAAACACCGATTCCTGATGGACGAGATACGGCAGGATGCGCGGCGTGAAAGCTTGCCAGCGTGGATCGGCTGCGAGTTTCGCGCGCTGCGCTGCCCGATGGGCGTAGTCCTCGTAGCCCCAGCAGAACACGATCGAGTTCAACGTGCCTGAGTCCTTCGTCCAGCAACCCTTGAGCCGGGCGTACTGACTGATGATGCCAAGCCCTTCGCGCTCGTAGATGTCCAGGAACTCGCCTGTCTTTCCCGCCGTAATCTGATATGTACGCATTTCTACCAACATGGTTCCCTCTGTTTCGATCGGTACTCTCTCGCAGCACACCGTCGTCAGACCGCGTGGCTTTCGACATGCGCCTTCAGCGCGCTGAAGAACTCATCGAGATTCTTGCTCGCGGCGGACTGAATCAGGCGCGACCCCACGCTCATCAGCTTCCCGCCAATCTCGACGTCAGCGTCGTACACCAGCACGGTCGTATTGCCTTGCGCTTCAAGTTGCAGGCGCGCAGTGACTTTGGCAAAGCCCAGCGCACCTGCACTGCCCATACCGGCAATCGTATAGGCCTTGGGCGGATCGAGATCCGACAATTCGACGTTGCTTTTGAAGGTCGCCGCCATCGGGCCGACGCGAATCTGCACGGTCGATTCGAAATGCAGGTCGTCGAGTCTCTTCAGCGCTTTGCAGCCAGGCAGGCATGCTTCGAGTACTACGGGATCGTTCAATGCGCGCCATGCGGCTTCAGGGGGCACGGGCAGGATGGTTTGATCTGTCAGCTTCATCGCCGCCGCTCAGCGCTCGTAGAGTTTGAACAGCGCCTGCGTGCCGTTGCGCGCGCAGCCCCGCTCGGCCAACTCCTGGTACATTACGCGCACCAGTTCCAGACCCGGCAATTCACGTCCCATGCTCCGCGCTTCCTCGTGCGCAATCCGCATGTCCTTGATGAAATGCTCGATGAAGAAACCGGGTGCAAAATCGCCCTTGGCAATGCGCGGCCCCAGGTTGTTCAGCTGGAATCCACCCGCCGCGCCTCCGCCAATCGCGCTCAATACGGTGTCGGCGTCCAGCCCGGCGCTGTGCGCATAGGCGAGCCCTTCGCACACGCCCACCATTGTCGATGCAATGACGATCTGATTGCACAGCTTCGTGTGCTGACCCGCACCCGGGCCGCCTTGCAGGACGATGTTGGTGCCGAGGCAGCGCAACATCGGTTCCACGCGTGCGAGCACAGCGCGTGCGCCGCCGACCATGATCGACAGGCGCCCTTCGCGCGCACCGATGTCGCCGCCCGATACCGGCGCATCCAGCATGTGCACCCCGCGCTCAGCGGCGAGCGCGGCCAACTCTTCGGCCAGTTTTGGACTCGACGTCGTCATGTCGACCAGCACCGCATCGCGCCGCGCATGCGCGACCAGACCGTCGTCGCCCAGATATAGTGTGCGGACGTCCGCGGGGGTGCCGACAATCGTGAACACGACGTCCGATACTTCGGCGAGCGCCCGCGGGGTCGCTTGCCAGCTCGCGCCGGCTTCGATGAGCGGCTCAGCCTTCGCACGCGTACGGTTATAGACGTGCAGCGGATAGCCGGCGGCGGCGAGCCGCGAGGCCATCGAGAAACCCATGATGCCAAGGCCGATAAAGCCAATCGCGGGTTTGCCTGTAGATTGATTCATGATGGTTGGTCCGTTCAGAGTTTGTCGCGCAGCAAGTCGCGCAATAGCATGGGAGTCAGTGGATGACGGTCGGCAACGACGCCCAATGGCGCAAGCGCATCATTGACCGCGTTGGTCAAAGCGCCGATCGCTCCCATCACCCCGCCTTCGGCCATCCCCTTGATGCCGGCCGCCGTCGACTTGCCAGGCGTATGCAGCGGGATGATCTCGAAGTTGGGCAATTCAGTTGAAGTAGCGATCAGGTAGTCGGCGAGTGAGCCGGTCACGTTCTGTCCTGAGTCGTCGTAACGCATCTGCTCGAACAGCGCGCCCGACAGTCCCATCGCCACGGCGCCATGCTGCTGCCCTTCCACCACGGTGGGATTGAGCAGCGTGCCGCAGTCTTCGGCGACGACGTAACGCGCGATACGGATTGCGCCGGTCAAGACGTCCACCTCGATCTCGCATCCATGAGCCGCATTCGAATAGGTCATGGCCGGAGGGTCGTAAGTCAGGTGAAATTCGAGGCCCGGCGTCAAACCTTGCGGCAACGCGGTGGGATCCAGATACGCACGGCGGGCGACGTCGGCGAGCGTCAAACCCGTGTCGATCCACTCGTCCGCGCGACGACGCTCGATTCTCGCGTCGATCAGGCGCAGCGACTGCTCGTCAGGCAAACCAAGGCAACCGGCGGCGATCGCGAGAACCTTGCGGCGTGCGTCGAGTGCGCACAGGTAAAGCGCGCCGCCGCCTGCCGTGCCGCTGCGGGCGCCACGACTGCCCATACCGTATGGTGCGATATCAGTGTGGCCCATATGAATGCGCACGCTCGACGGCGGCACGCCCAGGCCCTCCGCCACCGCGTTGGCCATCGCGCTTTCATAGCCCTGACCACTGGGCCCTAGACCGACCGACGCGTTCACCACCCCGCCTGGTTCGATACGGATCCAGCTTGCCTCGTGCCCCGAACCGGGAATTCCCGCAGCCTTATAGAAGCGCGAACCATACGTGGTCGGTTCGACCACGTTGCACAGGCCAAGCCCCAGGTAATGGCCATCTGCGCGCGCCGCCCGCTGGCGCTCGCGAAAGCCCGCGTAGTCGAGCGCCGACAGCAAGGCCTCGAACGTCTGGGTCGGCGTGATGTCGTCCAGACATTCTCCCGTAGCAGTGCGGTACGGCAGTTCTGCCGGACTCAGCAGGTTGCGCCGGCGTACCTCGACCGGGTCGAGTGCCAGTTCCCGCGCGATTGCATCCAGCGTGCCGTCCATCACCCAGCTGGTGATGGACATCGGCGCGCGCATCGGTGCATTGCCACATTTATGACTGAGCACGACCTTCACATCGAAAGCGTAGTCCTGCAGCCGGTACGGTCCGCTCAGGATCATCGCAACGACGCGCGCCAGATAGTTGGCAGGAAAGAAGCAATAGGCGCCAAAGTCTTCGCGGAGTTCGAGTTCGAGAGCGAGCAGCGTGCCGCGCTCATCGACCGCTGCGCGGGTGCGGCAGAAGTCCTCACGCGAATTGGCGGCGGCCGTCAGGTTCTCGAGGCGATCCTCACGCCAGCGCACGGGCCGTTTCAATTGGCGAGCCAGCGCAGCAACCGTCAACTCTTCGCGGTACAAGGCGATTTTCTGTCCGAACGCTCCGCCGACATCGGGCGAAATCACGGTCACCTGAGACTCGTCGAGCTTGAGGCGCTGCGCCAGTTGAGTGCGCAAAGGATGTGGCACCTGCGTTCCAATATGGAACGTCAGGTGGTTCCGTCCGGCGTCCCAGACCGCTGCACAGCCGCGGGTTTCGATCGGCACATGGGTCTGGCGCTGCTGCTGGAAGGTCGCTTCGACTATCCGGAAGGCCCGGCTGTTGGCGCGCTCAGGGTCGCCATGCACGTAGGTCTGGTGCGAGACCAGGTTGCCTGGCACGGCCGGGTCGACTTGCGCCGCGTTGGGCGCGAGCGCCTGCCACATGTCTGTCACCACGGGCAGCGGTTCGAACTCGACGAGCACCTGCTCGGCAGCGTCTTCAGCGAGGTACCGGTCCGTCGCGACGACGCAAGCGATCAGATCGCCCTGAAAACGCGCTGTGTCCACTGGCATCGTCGCAAATTCGACGGGCTTCAGTCCTTCGACGGGTGGTGCGACACGGAACGGTGTAGTCCACTGCGCGAGCTCCAGGCCCGTAATGACGGTGACGACGCCGGGCATTGCGGCGGCGCCGTGAATATCGATGGAGACGATCCGCGCATGCGCGTGCGGCGAGCGAACAAAGCACACGTGAAGGACACCGGGTATCTCGATGTCGTCGAGATACCGGCCATAGCCGGTCAGCAGCCGATAGTCTTCGGTGCGAGGCGTCGCTTTGTTGAGGTAACGAAACGTCTGCTCAGACATCGACCGTCTCCGCGCGCATCCGCTCGGCCGCGAGCAGGATCGCCCGCACGATGTTCTGATATCCGGTACAGCGGCACAGATTGCCCGATAGCACCTCGCGCACCTGGGCCTCGGATGGCCACGGGTTCTCGCGCAGGTACGCTTCAAATGTCATGACGATGCCGGGCGTGCAGAAACCGCACTGCAGACCGTGGCACTCATGCAGCGCGTGCTGGAGCGGCGACAGACGACCGTCTTGCGCTACCGCCTCGATGGTCGTGATCTGCGCTTCATCCATCTGCACGGCGTAAGCCAGACATGAGCGTGCCGGGCGGCCATCGATCAACACGGTGCATGCGCCGCACACCCCGTGCTCGCATCCGACATGCGTGCCCGTCAGCCGGCAATCTTCGCGCAGCACATCGGACAATAGCTTGCGAGGCTCGCAATGCACATCATGGCGCGCACCGTTCACACTCAGATAAATTGCTGTCTTTTCCATGAACGGCCTAATCGGGTTGCGTAACGCCAGCGGTTATCCGCTGCAATGCTCGCGCGATGAGCGCCTTGACGAGATCGCGCCGATACGCGGCGCTAATACCTGGCTGATCGTGCACCTCGACGGCGTTTGCGACTGCCTCGGCAATCCTGCCGACGCTCGGCGCATCGGCCGTTTCGCCGACGAATCCCGCAGCGAGGTCGTCAAGCACCAGCGGCACATCTGCCACACCGCCTACGCCGATCCGCAACGAGGCGAACCTGTCATCCGCGAGCACGGCGGTGACAGCGCAAGCCGCGATCGCGAAATCGCCGTGCCGTCGGCTAAATGCTTCGAAGGCATGCCGCTCGCCGGACAACGCCGTCGGAAAGCGCACCGTGCGAATGATTTCGTCAACCGCCAGATCGGTGGTCATCACCGCGATCAGAAACTGTACCGCCGACACCTCCCGGCTGCCGGCCGGCCCGACAATCTCGATGCGTGCGCCTAGCGTGCTCGCAATGAGCGGTAATTGCGCCGCGGGGTCCGCATGCGCGAGACTGCCGCCGAGTGTCCCGCGCTGTCGGATGGCGTAATGTCCGATCGTTGCCGCCGCTTCAGCCAGTAGCGGGCAAGCAGCGCGTACTGTGTTGCTGGTGGCCAGCTCGTGATGGCGCGTCATGGCGCCGACCGCTAGCGTATCGGGTTCAAGCGTGACGCCCTTGAGTTGAGGCAGCGCATTCAGATCGACCAGGTGCGCCGGTTGCGCGAAGCGCATATTCATCATCGGCGCGAGGCTTTGTCCTCCGGCGATCAGCTTGGCGTCAAAACCGTGAAGAGCAAGAAGCGACAGCGCTTCGTCGAGCGTGCTCGGCCGGTGATACGAAAATGCGGTGGGCTTCATACGCGTTGCGCCCGCGGACTCCGGCCGCAATTCCGGGCGAAGACCGGCAACCCGCGACAGCCCCCGCCCGCCGGTAACCGAGGCAATCGACGTCGGCCATTCCCGATTCGCTTGACGCTGCTCATGAGTCGCTCCAGCCGCGCGTGCGGCGCTGTTCACCCCGTTGGATAGCTACTGCTTCAGCCATCGCATTGGCAACGAGGATATCGCCGATAAATTAAATCGTCAATTGACGACTACATTTCCATGAACAGGCTCGACGTCGATCCAGCATGCAAGCTCGTGTATTTGCCTGTTTGTAAGGGAAATCGCGATGTGGCGTTTTTTTATCGGCCGTTTGATCGGCGCCATCCCTGCCTTCATGCCCCTCCCTTGTGAACGGGTTTTTCAAATACGTCTTCACATGACGATTTATGATTTGATAGAGTACATCGTCCGCAAGCATGAACCGGTGTCGCCATGCTCCCGGTCTAGCCATGCACTATCTCAGTGCCATCGCGAAGCGAGCTTCATCTGTGACTACCGGCATCGGCAAATACCCGCGCCAGGGCGTTTGCGAGTCTGCCACTCAACCCGTATCGGTTCTCCGCTCATGTCTTTGTCAAGCCGTCAATCGGTCATCATCGCGTTGATCGTCGCCAGTGCCTATTTCATGGAGAACCTCGACGCTACGGTGATTGCGACAGCGCTGCCCCACATGGCCGCCACGTTCGGCGTTACGCCCGTGAGGTTGAGTATCGGCATGACCGCCTATCTGCTCGCGCTCGCGGTTTTCATCCCGATCAGCGGCTGGGTGGCGGATCGCTTTGGGCAACGCTCTGTGTTCGGTAGCGCCATCGTCGTGTTCACGGGCGCCTCGATACTTTGCGGACTCAGCAACGGTCTCGTCGAATTCACAGTCGCGCGGATCCTGCAGGGACTCGGCGGTGCAATGATGGTGCCGGTAGGCCGGCTCGCGGTGCTGCGCAGCACTGAGAAGCGTCATCTGATGCGCTCGATCGCCTACATTACCTGGCCCGGGTTGGCCGCACCGGTGCTGGGTCCAGCGTTGGGCGGCTTTATCTCGACCTATTTCAGCTGGCGGTGGATCTTTTTGCTGAACGTACCGATCGGTCTGCTGGGTCTGGCGCTGACCGCCACCTTCATTCCGAACTACCGCGAATCCAGCCGCCGGCCGTTCGATGTGCCCGGATTCGTGCTTAGCGGAGTCGCGCTAACCTGCCTCATGTATGGCATGGAACTCGTTGGGCAACCACATGGCGACTGGCACATCACGGTCGCGGCCCTGACGGGTGGCGTGGCCGCCGCGGCCTTCGCGGTACGGCATTTCCGGCGTGCCGAACATCCGCTGATCGATCTTGCGCCGTGGCGAATCCCGACCTTTCGCGTGACCCTCGAAGGAGGTTCGTTGTATGTCGTCTCGGTCAGCGTTTCGCCCTTCCTGTTGCCGCTGTTCTTCCAACTCGGTTTCGGGCTGAACGCGTTCGCCGCCGGTTTGCTCGTGCTCGCTTACGCGGCCGGTAATCTGGCCATGAAGACCGTCACCACGCCCATTCTCAAGCGCTTTGGTTTTCGCAAGGTAATGATCGTGAATGGCCTGCTCACTGCCGCCACCATCGCCCTGTGCGCCCTACTCTCGCCGGACACGCCACGCACGCTGATCATGCTGGTGCTGCTGATCGGCGGGCTATGCCGATCGATGCAGTTCACCAGCATCAACACGCTCGCATTCGCGGATGTGCCGCCAGCGCGGATGAGTTCGGCGAGCACGTTTTTCAGCATGGTCCAGCAGATGACCATCGGTCTAGGCATCGCATTCGGTGCGATCGCGCTGCATGCTGCAGTCCTGATACATGGCGGCCACGCGCAGCTTTCGCTCGCTGACTTCCGGGTCGCGTTTCTGCTTGTCGCGGCGTTGGTACTGATCTCCATACTCTACTTTATCGGCATCGAACCCGACGCCGGCTGCGAGGTTAGCGGCCATGCGCAAGCCGCATCGCAGTAGTGCGGAAATTGTATCGAGCGCATTGACGGCTACCGATCCAAATTAAACAGAGAGAGTCCGTGCAGAATGACCCGGGTAGCGGAGATCTCGCAGCAGGCCAGGTACAAGTCCGTGCAGACGCCGCTCAGCGGAACGACGCAGCAAATGGCGATCCACAAGACGCTCGACTTCCGTCCGGCTGGCGAGTTCTACCGGACGCTACCTGAGGCCAACAAGGCGGTTCGGGTCACGGCATTGTCGGGCGATCTGGGCCGTGTAACAAACGACGCGAACAAGTACACGATGCTGTCGTACTTCTACAAGGCTGATTCCGATTACGGTACCCGCCTCGCGCGCGCCACACATGCGGATCTCTCACGCGTGCAGGATATGGCGTCGCACCTTGGCAATAACTGAAGCCAGTAGGCCCCGTGTTGCCTGAATACGATTTCCGACGGAGAATGTCATGCGAGGTTTCTCTACTGCGCGGCGAGTAGTTCGAAACGCAGCCGTGGCAGCGATAGCCGCACTCCTGACCGCGAGTTGTGCGGAGCACGTTTATCGGCCAGCAACGTATTCCGGCACGGTCGACGCGCGGGGATACACCGATGATTGGTTCGCCGCGGCGCGCGAAGGGCGCACCGATATCGTTCAATTGCTGATCGACGCACACTATCCGATCGAAACCGCAACGCCTGACGGATATACGGCGCTCATTCTTAGCGCGTATGACAATCACCCGGACACGCTAAAGGCGCTTCTTGCCGCACACGCCAACGCATGCGCCGCCGACAAGCACGGCAATACCGCGTTGATGGGTGCGCTTTTCAAGGGCGAAACGAACATTGCGCAAATATTGCTCGGGACGCGCTGCCCTATCGATCAAACCAACAACGCAGGGGAAACGGCGCTATCGTTTGCTGCGCTGTTCGGCCAGCTCGATATGCTTGCGGTGCTGGTGGCGCACGGAGCGAACGTCAATCATGTCGACGCACGCGGAGGCACCGCGCTGCAAATGGCCATTTCGCAACACAATACCGCCGCAACCGATGCGTTGCGCCGCTACGTCCGTTTCAACAGCGACGTATCCACCGGCAACGCACGAATGCGCTGGCCGGTCGCATTGAAGATCGCGTTGCAGATGGCCGCTGAAGTCGGCGGCACGCCCGGCTCGCCAACACCGCCCGGCGGCGCATCGCTCGGCACGATATACACGTGTGTCTCGGGAACGGAATCGATACGGGCAACCTGGTAGTCCGTGAAGTTCGATTGCTCCGACGCGCCGTTCCGGAAAGTGAGTTCACTGTATAACGTGTTGCCGAGCGCCATCACCACCGCACCCTCGAACTGCGCAATAACCCGATCGGGATTGACGATGCGCCCGCAGTCGACGGCCAGATCGACGCGTGTCACACGCACCGAACCGTCGTCGGCCACCTGCACATGCGCGACCGCCGCCACGTAACTCAGAAAGCTGCGATGTACCGCAATCCCGCGCCCATGCCGCGCCGGCAATACGGTCGACCACCCGGAGCGCACGGCGGCCGCGCGAACCACGGCCGCATGGCGGGCGGTGTCGATCGGATACTCGTCGATCGACGCGCCGTAGTTCGGGTAATCGACCCCTAGTGCATGCAGATCGACATGCCGCGGCGTGCCGAGCAGCGTGAGCAGGTGCTGCACCGGATCCTGCCGCGCGGCCGCGGCAAGTTCATCGACGAACGCCCCTAATGCGAAGCCGTGGGGAATGTTGTATACCGATCGATACCAGCCGATGCGCGTGTGTGCAGAGGCGGCGCCGTTCTCACACCGCACGTTGGCGATGTCGTAAGGCATGTCGGTCACGCCCTGCCCCAGTTCACCCGCCGCCCCGTAACGGACATCAGCCTTGAATGTCGAACTGATCGACGGAAACACCGTGCGGTGCAACCACGCGACCGTCTTGCCTTGCGCATCGAGCCCGCCTTCCATGTGCTGGGCGCACACCGCATGGAAATAGTCATTGTGCACATCGTCTTCGCGAGTCCACGTGAGCTTCACGGGCGCGCCGACCTCGCGTGACAGGAACGCCGCCTCGGCCACGTAGTCAGGCTTGGACTTACGGCCGAAGCCGCCGCCCAATAACGTGACATTGATCGTCACGGCCCGCTCCTGCACGCCGAGCACCTGTGCCACGGTCGTGCGAGCCTGCTGTGGATTCTGCGTCGCGGTCCAGACTTCAACCGCACCGTTCGCATAGGACGCGGTCGCGGCGAGCGGCTCCATCGCCGCATGCGCCAGGTGCGGCACGTAGTAGTCCGCCGAGACATGGTGGGCGGCGCTCTTTAGCGCAGCCGCTGTGTCGCCGTTGTTGCGAACGATTTTGCCCGGCTGCCGCGCGGTGTCCTCGAGCGCCTTGCGATAAGCCTGACTGTCATACGATGCATTCGGCCCAAGGTCCCAGTCGAGCCTCAATTTCCGCCGCCCTTGCATCGCAGACCAGGTGCTGGTTGCCACCACCGCGATGCCGCCCAGCGGCTGGAAACCGGCGGGCAACGGCGCAGCGGGAATGCGGACCACATGCAGCACGCCGGGCACTTTCATCGTTTCGGTCGAATCGACGCTCTTGAGCGTCGCGCCATAGACCGCCGAATGTTCGATCGACGCGTACGTCATTCGGGGCAACACGACATCGATACCGTACGTCGCCCGGCCGTGGACGATGTCGTCGAGATCGACGATCGGCAGCGACTTGCCGATATAGCGCCATGTACCCTCGTCTTTCAGATGCAGCGTGTCACGGCTTGGCACCGGCTGACGCGCCGCCGCCGTTGCGAGCGCGCCGTAGGCGACGCGCCGCCCGCTCGCCGCATGCACGACATGACCCGGCTCGGTGTGACAGGTCGCTGGCGCCACGCGCCATTGCACGGCGGCCGCCGCCACGAGCATCTGCCGGGCCGTGCCCCCTGCTTCGCGCAATGGCTGGAAGAACTGGCGGATGCTGCGCGAGCCATCGGTATTCTGGTCGCCATACTTCGCATCGCCTTGCGCCTGCACGACCTTGACGGCGTTCCAGTCGGCGTCGAGCTCGTCGGCAAGAATCATCGCGAGACTGGTGCGGATACCGGTCCCCATCTCCGAACGATGCACGACCAGAATGATCTCGCCGGACGGCGCGACCGAGACATACACGTTCGGTGCGAAAGCCCCTTTCGCGCCATTCGCGGATGACAGCACGCTCGCCGCGAGCGCGGTGCCCGCGCCGCCGATTTGCAAGCCCAGCACAACCCCACCCGCCAAGGTCCCTTTCAACACCCCGCGCCGGCTCAGATTGACGATTTCGCCCATCACGCCTCCGACGCTGCCGCCTTGATGGCGGCCTTGATGCGTTGATAGGTGCCACAGCGGCAAACATTGCCGGACATCGCTTCGACGATCTGCTCGTCACTCGGCTTCGGCGTCTGCTTGAGCAACGACGCGGCCTGCATGATCTGTCCCGGCTGGCAGTAACCGCACTGCGGCACATTGGCGGCCTTCCACGCGCGCTGCACCGGGTGATCGCCGCCTTTGCCGAGTCCCTCGATGGTCGTTACGGGCTTGCCCTGAACATCCGCCAGTGCGGTCACACACGAACGCACAGCGACACCGTCCAGATGGACCGTGCATGCGCCGCACGCACCGACCCCGCAACCGAACTTGGTCCCGTGCAGCCCGAGCAGATCACGGACTGCCCACAGCAGCGGCATATTCGCATCCGCATCGACGTTGTGATGCACGCCGTTCACAATGAGTTCCATCAACTGATTCCTCGTAGTCGACGCGAACGGCCCAACGTCGTCATGCGCCGTATCGCTTTACCCGCACAAGCCGATCAGGCTCTCGCCTGATAGGCGTTGCACCATCCCGCGCCGCTCACCTGCTTCGCACCGAACAGCGCGCAAAGCGCGCTCGTGTCGGCTGGCTTGCCCTGATAAAACTGGCAATTCGAGCAGTGCTGGTTGGCGCTGAAGCGCGGATATTCCGCGTGATCGACACGCGATGCGTCGGTCCGGTAGCCGAGCGCCTGCGCGGCCGGATCGCCTTCCTGAAGCTGCGTGGGCGCGGCCCACGCAGTGCCGCCGGTCATTGCCAGCGCCGCGGCGCCAACGGTATGCACAATGAAGTTTCGTCGATTGGTTCGCATGTTCAATACACTCCTTTCACGACACCAGAACACGTTGCGGCGGTGCCATAAACTCCGGCCCTACCGGGTCCTTGACGAATTGCGAGACGATCGCGTCGATTTGCGCAAAGGCCTTGTCGTCGAGTCGCCAGCCGAACGCGGCTTCGAGTCCGTCCAGTTGCGACGGACGGCGCGCACCCCACAGCGCGATCGTCGGGCCGCGGTCCAGCACCCAGCGCACGGCAAGCGCAAGCACCGACTTGTCGAAGTTATCGCGCGCGAAGACGTTCAGTGCTTTCACAGCGTCGACATACTGCTGACGACGCGGCGCACGGAACTTCGGGTCATGTTGACGCAGATCGTCGCCCTCGAAACGCGTTTCGGCGCCGATGCGCCCTGCCAGCAATCCGCGGCACAGTGCGCCATAGGCGAGTGCAACCAGCCCATGCTGTTTCACATAAGGCAGCACGTCGCGGTCGATGTCGCGTTCAAACAGGTTATAAGGCGGCTGGGTGGCGGACAGCGGCGCCACGCGACGGAACGCGTCCATTTGCGCCGCAGAGAAATTGCTGACGCCAAGCGCGCGAACCTTGCCTTCCTTGCGCAGGTCGTTCAGCACCGCGGCCGTCTCTTCGATTGGCACGAGCGGATCGGGCCAGTGAACCTGGTATAGATCGATGTAATCTGTCCGCAAGCGCCGAAGTGTATCCTCTACTTCGTGACGAATGCGCTCCGGCGAAGCATTGCGAAATACCTTGCCGTCCTGCCATTCGAGAGCGACTTTAGTCGCGATGACTGCCTTGTGGCGATATCCATCGGCCAGTGCTTTGCCGACGATTTCCTCCGACGCGCCGAAGCCGTACGCCGGCGCCGTGTCGATAAGGTTCACGCCGCTGTCGAGCGCCCGGCGGATCACCGCAATCGAGTCCTTCTCATCAGTGCCGCCCCACATCCATCCGCCGATCGCCCACGTGCCCAGGCCGATACGCGATACAGGCGTCGATAAACCCTCAACTTCAATTGTTTCAATAGTCATGCGATGCTCTCTGGTTAAAGCGCCGCATCCATGTCGAATGCGGTCCGAGAAAATGCGACGTGCCAAAAGGACGGGCAAGCGAGTCGATTATTTCAGCCGCATCCGGCGATCACAAGAAGGCACCTGAAGGTTCCATACTTTCCCCATGGAAACAAATTGCTACGACGGCCCTCACGCCGCCGAGAACCCGCAGAAGAAAACCGATGACCTCGCGCGCAACGTCATCGAGCAGATCGCCGACAAGTGGACGATCCTCGTGATCGATGCGCTGGGCACCCATGGCGAGATGCGTTTCTCGCGGCTACGCGACGAGGTGGGGGGCGTCAGTCAGAAGATGCTCACGAAGACCTTGCGGCAACTCGAACGCGACGGTCTCGTCACGCGCTATGTGCATCCCGTGATACCGCCTCGTGTCGACTATCAGTTGACGCCGCTAGGACGCAGTCTGCTCGACAAGATCTGTGGGATCTGGGACTGGGTGGAAGCGCATATGACGGAAATGGAATCGGCGCGACGGCAATTCGATCTCGGCGAAAAGCGTACCGATCGCGCGCCTTCGAACCGTGACGCGGAGTCCGGCTCACAAACGCGCCTGGAATAGCCGAACGCGTTCGCAGCGCGCTTGCCATGGGTGGTCGAGTCGCCGGTGTCTTCCTGAACCGTCTCAAGACACGCGAGGCCGGCCACGATCGATAGCGGCTGTTGCTCGGATTGAAGGCCACCATGAGCGAGGCCGAACTGCATCTCCTGCGTGCCCGGCTGGACGGGATATTCGCAACAAGGCCGCCCGTGGCGAATTGCGCCGCGGCCTGCCCACCGGGATGGGTGTGGGGCGAAGCCGACGGCGAGGTCAGGCTGCACCCCGACGAAGCCGTCGTCGGAGCATTGCGCACCGTGTTCGCACGTTTTGGTGAGGGTTCTGTCGCAGTAAGGCCTTCCACCCGTCTGATTTAAGTGAAGGCATGCACCAATGCGACGCTCGAGCTAGCGACGAAGTCTTTCGGACATCGATGAATTCATCGACCCCACGCGATGAGCCAAGGAATAGCAGACGCGAGAGAGGCCGCCCCCGACACTGTTAGCAGTCCAAGCACGATTTTCCGGAACGCGACTTCACTCATGCCAATGTAAAGCCGTGCGCCGATTACGGATGGGACGACCATTGCGGGCGCCACTACGGCAAACATTGGAAGGTCCGTTGCCGTAATCGTTCCGCTGAAAGTGTACGTGACCATGCCCCCCGCGTCACAATGGTTGTCGCCTGGATAAAATTGGAATCTGGGGGCGATAAAGAGAGAACAAGTTGGCGCGTTACGGAAAGACATTCAAGG